>NZ_ALWB01000222.1 GCF_000332215.1 Pseudanabaena biceps PCC 7429 | reverse complement strand
TATCTCAACCTCAATCTTGCCTAAGTATATTTACTCAGTGCCTAATTGAGATGCTCCCGAGATTAGGAGCTTTTGACTATTTAGTCAAAAGTGATATCACTAAATTTTCATTACAACGAAGTATTCATAATTTATTGGATAGCTTTGCCTTAAGTCACCAGCTAGAGATCGCCCGTAAAAGAGAATTATTGATTTCGCAAACTGCCCTTAATATTCGCCAATATTTAAATCTAAATGATATATGTCGGATAGTTGTTCGGGATGTCCGTAAGGCGATTAAAGCCGATCGCGTCCTGATCTATAAGTTTTCCGCAGATATGACCAGAGAAATCATTGCCGAGGCAGTAATTCCTCCTTGGCAATCCTGTGTGGATCTCTCGCTTGAGCAAATCTGCACTCCTTCTTTTACCGAGCAAATGCAAGCCCATGCCGATGGACAGGTTTTTGCTCACGCTGATATCTCTAGCGCTAACCTGTCTGAATGTCATCGGGAAATGTTGTCAGGGGTTCAGGTTCGTGCCAATGTCATTGTCCCGATTTTATTGACAGATAATCCCCTCAGAAGTGGCGCAGCTTCCAATCATCCCGATCAAAATCATCCCGATCAAAATCATCTCCATCAGCAAATTCTATGGGGGCAAATCATTGTGCATCAATGTGCGACTCCGCGTAATTGGGAAGAGCATGAAATTTTGCTCCTTCAGGAATTGTCGATCCAATTAACGATCGCGATCCAGCAAGCGGAAATCTATCAAGATCTGCAAAATCTGAATATTTCCTTATCGCAGCAGGTGCAGGAACGCACAGCGGAAATAGAGGCGAGCGAACAAAAGTTACGTTCTCTTGTCGAATCGATCCCTGACATTATTAATTTAGTTAATGTCGATGGCGTTTGTCTTGAGACTAAGTATTGTAAAACTCCGTACGATCTTTTCCCAGAGCTTAAGAACCCCATCGGCAAAAAATTGGATGAGTTATTACCGCAGCAAGCTGCCACCGAACAGTTGCAAGCAATTCGACAGGCGGTCAGAACTGGGGAAATCCAGATCTTCGAGCAGGTGGTGATCGATAACCGACTGCGATACGAAGAGATTCGCGTAGTTCCCGCCCAAGCAAATGCAGCGATAATTATCGCCCGTGATATCACAGAGCGCCGCCTTGCCGAACAAGCTCTTTTAGCCAGTGAGTCAAGATTTCAGAAAATATCGAAATCCTGTCCTGAAATCATTCTAATTTTTGTGCAGAAACCCGATGGTTATGCTCATTTTGAATATCTAAGTTCGGCATTTGAGATAATTTGCGAAATACAGGTTGAAGAGGCTTTGTGCCATCCTCAGCTTTTATTCAATCAAATTCACGATGCCGATCTTGCCGATCTATGGGAAGCGATCGGACTAAGTTTGGAAACCTTGTCTCCCCTTAACCATGAGTGGCGGGTTGTAATGCCTTCTGGCAAAATCAAGTGGCTCCGATCTAACTTATGTCCTGAACGCCGAAAAAATGGCGACGTAGCTTGGTATGGGGTAATTTCCGATATTAGCGATCGCAAACAGATGGAAATCGTATTAGAGAAAGAAGTCATTCGCAATAAAACCCTATTGAATGCTTCTTTTGATGGGATTGTGATCCTTGATAGCAAGGGAAATGTGATTGAATCCAATCAGAGTTTTGCGGCGATGTTAGGTTATACCCTCGAAGAGATGCGCCAACTTAGTATCTACGACATAGATGTGAAATGGAATCGCGAAGAACTGGTAAGAGTCAATCAAGAGTGTACGCTCAAAAAAAGTCTTATGTTTGAGACTCTCCATCGTAGTAAAGATGGCAAGATTTATAACATAGAGGTTAGCGCAAATTCACTGGAATGGGATAACGATGTCATTGGATTCTGTATTTGTCGCGATGTGACGGAGCGCAAATTAGCCGAGCAGGCTTTACGTCGTCAAGAACAGGAGGTGAGAACCCTCATTGAAAATTCCCCAGATGTGATTGCCCGATACGATCGCGATTTTCGCCTTACCTATGTCAATTCAGCCATCCGACAATTATCGGGGAACTCTCCTCAATCATATGTCGGTAAGTCTATGCGGGAAGTGAATCTACCCGAACATATTGTAGTGCAGTGGGAAGACAGTCTAGAAAAAGTGTTTACCAAGGGTGAACCCGCTGTAATAGATACAAAATTGCATGGAATTAACAGGGTTATATATTCGCAATCAAGATTTTTGCCAGAGTTTGATAGCAATGGCAATATTGTGTCCGTAATGCTGATCTGGCGCGATTTTACCGAGCAGAAACTGGCGGAAGTAGCCTTAAAACAAAAAATCCAGCAAGAGAAACTGCTCAATCGCTTTATTCAAACGATTCGTGGTTCCTTAGATTTACAGATGATCTTTGATTCCGCAACTTTTGCGATCGCGCATTTACTCAATTTAGAACAGGCTGTGATCGTTGAATATATGCCCGAACGTCAAATTTGGAAACATATTGCGGTATTTAAGGATAGTCCCGAATTATTGGATACATTAGGACCAGAAATCCCCGATAGAGATAATCCCTTTGCTGAGAAGCTAAAGGGCGCGGAGATTGTCCAAGTTAATGATTCCGATCAGATTGAGGATGAAATTAATCGGGAACTAGCCAAAACTAAGTCAGGGGCTTGGTTAATGGTTCCGATCATTACCAACCAAACGGTATGGGGGAGTTTGAGTGTCCAGAGATCCCACAAGATTGCTGCGTGGGAGACTCATGAAATTGACTTGACGAAAACTATCGCTAATCAAATTGCGATCGCTATCCAGCAGGTACATCTGTATCAAAAGCTTCAGTTAGAACTAGCCGAACACAAACAGACGGAAATTGCCCTTGCCCAGGCCAAGGAGCTAGCAGAAGCTGCCAATAAATCCAAGAGTGAATTTTTGGCTAACATGAGCCATGAAATTCGCACGCCGATGAATGGAGTTGTTGGCATGGCGCAATTACTAGCTTCTACGCCTTTGAGAAACGATCAAAAAAACTTTGTCCAAATTATCTTAGATAGCGGTGATGCCCTACTAAATATTATTAATGATATTCTTGACATATCAAAAATTGAATCTGGAAATTTGCAACTAGAACAGAAAGAATTTAACTTTGATGATACAATCGGTTCCGTTTGTAAACTCCTAGGCAAACAGGCTTTTGATAAAAATATCAATCTCCAATGCCAAATTAGCGATCATGCTCTAACAACAGTTTTAGGCGATAGTTCGCGATTGCGACAGATATTTATTAACTTAATTGGCAATGCGATTAAGTTTACCGAACAAGGCTACATCAATATCAGCTATTCCCGTAAACCAATTACTAATAACATCTATGAATTTAGATTCTCCATTGTAGATACGGGGATTGGTATCGATAGCGATCGCATTGATAAGTTATTCACACCCTTTACTCAAGCTGATGCTTCGATCAATCGTCAGTATGGGGGCACTGGGCTAGGTTTAGCGATTTGCAAACGGATCGTGGAGTTGATGAATGGAACAATCTGGGTAGAAAGTCGAGGTCAAGTAGGAGGTAAGCCTCCATCAGATTGGATAAGCGATCCTGCTAGCAGTAATACACAGGGTTCCACATTTTATTTTACAGTTACTTTACCCTTAGCTTCAGACAGTCAGATTTCTACAGGTCAGGAGCATACGAGCATAAGCAAGCTAGGAAATACCCTCGATCCAGTCCCTCTCAAAATTTTGGTGGTTGAAGATAATATTCTCAATCAAAAAATAGCCGTTCTCATGTTAGAAAAACTTGGATATAAAGTAGATGCGGTGAATAATGGTCGAGATTGCCTAGATATGTTCCTCAATCAAGATACAAATCAAGATACAAATCAAGATACAAATCCAACGTATGACATCATATTTATGGATGTAAAAATGCCTGTCATGGGTGGACTAGAAGCGACCCAGTTAATTCGCAAACGTTTATCATCAAGCACTCAGCCTTGGATTGTAGCAATTACTGCTGATGTTCTTCCCCATGATTATGAGGCTTGTATTAATGTGGGAATGAATGACTATATTAGTAAACCCATTACTATTAAAGATATCAAGCGAACTATCTCTCAATATATGAATCAGGCTCCTAAGTAGCTCAGAACCAAAGGAATTTTTGAAAGCGTTGCAAAGCAACGCTTTCAAAAATTCTTTTGTGGTTCGTTTGATCGATAATTGCTGTAATACCAATTCCCAAAAGTGTGGCTACACTTTTGGGAATTGAAAACCAAACCCAGTAAGGGTTTTAAAATCACAAAATGGCGTAGCCATTTTGTGATTTGGTATAAAACTGAACGGGTTGACTCAGATTCCCAATGATTAGCAATTAGGGCGGCGGCGCTTGACTCTTGAGCAAATGCTTGTCTAAGCAAATGATTAGATTACTCTATTTCACCTCTGAGCTTAGCTATTTGAGCTAATTCTGCCAAATCCATTGCTTCTTGATGTAATACGTTAACTTGCGTCATTTTTTGAGCTGATACTAAGGCAATGAGTATGATTGTATTTTATGGTGATCGCTTGGTCGGATATCGTATAATTTTAATAACTTAGGTAAAACACTATGCTTTATTATTTGGTGATCGTTCAAGCACAGGAACAATTGCAAACGATGACTAAAAACCTCTTCGATCCATCGGTTGTATTGAAGCATTGTGTATAATAACTATCCATAAACTTACAAAAATCAACACTTTTTCATGTATTTGAAGTGAGTATCTTATGCAAAATGAATTATCAGTTAGAAGTGAAAATATTCAAACTATTTATGGATTGTATAGAAATGAGAACTTATTGGTAAATCGACGCTACCAGAGGAAATTGGTGTGGGCTGTTGATGAAAAGCAGAGTTTTTTAGATTCGATAATACAAGGCTTTCCAGTACCAATAGTTCTGCTAGCTGAAACAAAGTACAACCAAAAAGACGTATTTGAAATCATTGATGGAATGCAGAGAATGAATGCGATTAACTCGTTTATAGAAAATGAATACGATCTTGATGGGAAATACTTTGATCTGAACACAATGGTTGAGACTAAAGAGTTGTTGGATGCTGGAATGCTAATTCAGAAAGAACCTATGCTTGAACGTGAAAAATGTTCTTTAATAGCCAGATATCCTTTACCATTGTCTGTCTACAGCTTTAATGATGACAAAAAAGTAGATGAAGTTTTTAGAAGGATTAATTCAAATGGTCGCTACTTATCATCACAGGAACTACGCTCAGCAGGTGCAATAGGGAAGTTCCCAAATTTAGTAAGGAAAATAGCTGAAGAAATTAGAGGTGACACAACTCAATCTGATTTGTTGCCATTATCTAAAATGTCAAAGATTAGTATTAATAATCGCTCTTTAGATTATGGAATTAATGCAGATACTATCTTCTGGATAAGGCAGGGTATTATAACTAAAGAGTTATTAAGAAAATCTAGAGATGAGGAGATCATAGCTGATTGCCTTGTATACATGACTTTAACAGAATCTCAAAGGACAAGCTCTGAGATTTTAGATGAACTTTATGGATATAAAGGAAATAGTAATAGAATGCAGGAGATTGAGATTGCTTTACAACAAGTTGAACCTTCAATTGTCCGTTCCCAATATCTGCAAACGCATGACACCATAGCAAATGCGATGGATGATCTAGAAAGTAATTTTAATCAATACGCCTTGGAGAATACCTCTCAAAGCATACCAAGATACTATACTGTCTTTTTTCTTGCGATTTTCAATTTGTTGTTTAGGCAAAACATGGAAATCGCTGATCGTAATTTGTTTTATCAGAAATTAAAAAATATTGGTAAACACATAACTATTACTGTTGGAGGAAATTGGAGTGCAGTAAACAAACAGGATAATATCAATGCAGTGACTGGAATATTAAGACCAGCATTTAAAGAGAAGGAATCAGTTGATCCTGTAACTAGTTCTTGGACTACAGAATTTTTATCACTTCTCAAGCAATCAGAAATCGAACAAAATCTTTATGATTTCAAACAAGGATTTATACGATTAGATGGTCAACATACCTTTGACGATGATTGTTTTGAAAAGGTTATTAAAACTTTAACAGCTATGGCAAATGATGGGCCAAAATCTACTGGGTATGTTTGTATTGGTGTAGCAGACAATCAAGATGATGCTAAACGGTTGAAAAAACTTTATGGTGTTAAGACAGAAATAGAAAATGGATTCTTCATTACAGGAGTAAACCACGAAATTGAAAAATCAGGTACTGGTGCTGAAGAGTGGTTTAAGAATACATTGAGAAAAATCGACAAAAGTCCTGTCACTCAAACTTTTAAAGACAATATAGGAAGAAATGCAAGATTGATTAAATTTAAAGGGAAATATATTTTAATTCTCAGCGTCAAAAAATTGGGTGAAGCAGCTATATATGGAGAAGGTTATTTTCAAAGGAAAGGTCCAGAACTAGTACCTGTTAAACCTATAGCTTACCCTCAGTTTTTTGCAAGATTTTAAGGTGGCTTGCAGGTTGCAGAGTTTCAAGTTAATTCTATATATGAGAAAAGCAATTTCTGTTTTGATGCTTTTGGCAATTGCATATATTAGAAAGATGCTTTATTGAGCTGTATGCTAACAAATCATAAGTAAAGTTGTAAAACTGCAAGATGAGAATTAATAATTTTAGTTTTAAAAATATTAGCCAAAATTGGCATCTAGAAAAGACCTACTTTGACAACTTAAATCTGTTAGTTGGCGCTTCTGGAGTTGGGAAAACTAGAATTCTTAAAGCACTTTATTTAATCTGTAATGTTGCTCAAGGCGAAGTCCAAATGTTAGAAAATGTAGAATGGTCTATTGACTTTTCTCATTTAGGACAAAAATATCGATGGGAGCTAAAAGCATTAAACCCAACCGAAACAACTTTTTCTAGTGAGCAAAATCACTCTGAGATTGTAGATGAAAAGCTCATTAAATATGCAGAAGATAACGAATCTATAGAAATTCTTCATCGCACTAAAACAGAATCTACATTAAATAAAAGTCAAATCCCAAAGCTTAAAAGAACTGAAAGTGCGATCAATCTCCTTTCAGAAGAAGATTCTATTACACCTATATCTGAAGCATTCAAAAGATTTATTTTTAATGAAACCCCTCAAAGTGTAATTGTTTCTTCTGGATTTGATCCTAGCAATGTACCTCTATTGCCAGATTCTAAATTAGAAGATTCTGATCCCTATCTTTATTTACAAAAATTCAAAGTAGCATCTGTAAATACTCCTACAGTGCTTAAAGCATATTTCTTACAAAGATTCTTTCCTCATATATTTAATGAAATAAAATATACCTACATCGAAATTTTTCCTAGTGTACAAGATATCAAAATCACTATTAACAGAGAATCCGATAATCGTTATAGTCTTCTATTTGAAATCAAAGAAATTTTTTCCGAGAATTGGATTACGCAGTTGCGAATATCATCTGGTATGTATCGAACGTTAACTTACTTGATAGAAGTGATTGCTGCACCTGAAGAATCAATTATTATGATAGATGAATTCGAGAATAGCTTAGGCATTAACTGTATGCCACAACTAACAGATTTTATTCTAGACAAATCGCCTAATCTACAATTTATTTTGACCAGTCATCATCCCTATATCATCAATAACATCCCTTGGAAGACTTGGCAATTAGTGAGCAGAACCAACGGGACAATCAGAACTAGAAAAGCTGTAGATATTCCTGAACTCAATACAGCATCTAGTCTAGACAAGTTCACACAACTAATTAACTTACTCGAACATGAGGAAGAAACTGCGTGAATCTCTTGTTCTTAGTTGAAGGAGGAAAAACAGAACCGAAAGTCTACAAAGCTTGGCTATCGCATCTATTCCCGCAGATCAACTTTGTAGATAGACCTGAAGATATGACCACTAACTCATGCCGAATCATTGCAGGTAATGGCTATCCCAACATGGTGAGCGCTCCCAAAATCTATGGAGGACGCTCCCGATTAGAAGAATGTTTACTAGACATCAAAAAATACAATAATATCGATCATTTCTTCATTTGTGTGGATTCAGAAGATGATCCTTATCAAACTAGATTCGATGAAATTCATAACAAACTGGAAGACTTCAAAACCAAACTGGGTATAGATCAAACTCAAGCTACAGAATTTCATATTATCGTTCAAAATTGTTGTCTTGAAACTTGGGCGTTAGGCAATGCTGATATTCCGGCGTTGCACAAATGAGAGATGAATGAGTAAATAAAAGATAACGAGTTTTAGCAATGAAAAACAATGAAATGTCCAAAGTGTGGTTCAACACATATTCGTAAAAATGGGAAACGAGGAGACAAACAAAATCATATTTGTGCTGATTGCGGTCGTCAGTTCATTGATTAACTACT
>NZ_ALWB01000221.1 GCF_000332215.1 Pseudanabaena biceps PCC 7429 | reverse complement strand
CTGATTTCCCTCATTTTGCTATGGCTATTGCTGGCTAACTCAATGCCTATTTTCTCCCTTTTGTCAATGCGTAACTTCTATTATGTTATTTTTAAAAAATTTTTCAAGTTCATTTTTGAGATCGTCTCTATATCTAGCGATCGCCATAGTTATGGCGATCGCTTGTTTTTTAACTTTACCGCTGCCCGCTCAAGCAGAAACCCTATCCTTTAGCCACGCTCAACTAAAAAATAGGGATTTCTCAGGCAGGAATCTAGTCGGGTCAGGATTTGCGAATGCCAATATGGAGGGAGCAAATTTTGAAAATGCCGATGTGCGTGGGGCGGTATTTAGCGCTTCAATTCTACGCAAAGCAAATCTGAAAGGTACGGATTTTTCAGGGGGATTACTAGATCAAGCTGATTTTGCGAAAGCCGATCTCAGTAATGCCCTGTTAGTGGAGACCATCCTGTTACGAAGTACCTTTGATTTTGTAAATATAGATGGTGCTGATTTTACCGATGCCATTATGGATGGCGCACAGCGTAAATGGCTCTGCTCTAAGGCAAAAGGCACTAACGCCAAGACAGGTATTAACACAAGAGAATCCTTAGAATGTGACTAAGGATGGGACTAAAAATCCCTGTAGGGATTTTTAGTCATTAGGAAAATAATTTTATGGAATTTTACTGATCAAAAGAGCAACTCCCACTAAAAAACCACCCGTTAAATAAAAGAATCGGACAACATGTAGCTCGTGCCAGCCACTTAGCTCTAGATGATGGTGAAAAGGTGCCATCTTGAACAGCCGTTTGCCCATACCAGTTTCATCCTTAGTTGCCTTGTAATAGCTAACCTGTGCGATCACTGAAATTGATTCCCAGATAAAAATTGCACCGACAATTAAAAATGCCCAGAGCAGGTTGCCAAGAATCGCAGTGGAGGCGAGCGCCCCCCCTAAAGCTAGCGATCCCGTGTCCCCCATAAATACGCGAGCTGGATAGCGATTATGCCAGAGAAAGCCTAAATAGCTACCACTCAGACACATACAGAAAATAGCAAGTTCTTTGTTTTGCGGAAATAGCAATAACGCCATTCCAAATAGGGCGATCGCTCCCGTCCCACCCGCTAAACCATCTAAGCCATCGGTGAGGTTAGTTGCATTGCTGCTACCTAGAAAAACAAATAAAGCTAGTGGGAAAAACAGCACACCAAGCGGAATCATTAAATGCAGTGGCAAATTAATAGTGGCGATCGCTTGCCAATCTTGGGTTAAGACTAACCACCCACAAAAACAAGCGGCAAAAAAGGCTTGGAGTAAAAGCTTGGCTCGAGGAGATAAGCCTTTATTCGAGTGGCGACGCAAGATCTTCCAGTCATCTAACCAACCGATAAACGCAAAAGACAATGTTAGTAAGCTACAAGCTAATACCTTGCCATCAAATCCCGACCATACCAACGCTAATAAGATCCCAACGGGTATAATAAATATCCCCCCCATCGTTGGCGTGCCTTGCTTCTTCAGATGAGCTTGGGGTCCATCTTCGCGGATCACCTGCCCTGCCTTTAGGCGACGTAACGTAGGCACTGCAAACGAACCTAAGAGAGCCACACCTGCGCCACCCAAAGTAAATGGCAGTAATAGCTTTGAACTTATATTAGGATTTAGGAAAAGATCGACACCAACAATTAAACTTATTAAACCGATTGCCAACCCAAGTGCTAGGCTACTTCCTGTTGGAAATTTTGCTTTCCTAACTCTTACACCAGTATCAACCATTGCCGCTCCTCACACCCACAGTAACCATCACACTTTATTCAGATCGAATTTTAGATCGGAAGCTTTTTTACGGCTTTTGTACAGATGATTAAAGATCACCCGAATCTACGCTCTTAGATACCAAATTACGATCGCATTTGTCTACAGTGCAACCATTGAATTTTGATAATTCTTTGATTCAACCAAGTCAATCTTTGTAAATAGCCCAGTTAAACAGCTCAATAAATAGCCCTTTAACTTTATTAAATTGCCATTAAATTGCCGATGACGAGTAAAAATTCTCGACAGATTGCACTTGAAGCATTGCGTTTAATCCAAAGACGCAATGCCTATGCTGATGTAGCGCTAGACTGCACGCTTTCAAAAGCTCGACAAGCAAACATCACTCTCCTAGAAAGCGATCGCCGTCTAATCACGGAGTTAGTCTACGGATGTACGCGCCGTCAAAAAACCCTGCAAGCAGTTTTGCAAAACTTTTCACAAAAACCAATCGCAAAATTACCACCAGACCTATTAATAATCTTACAGATTGGTGTCTATCAACTATGTTTTCTCGATCGCATCAAAGCTTCAGCGATCGTTCATACCACCGTAGAACTAGTTAAAGAAAACAAGCTCGCAGGGCTGTCTGGGTTCGCAAATGGGGTAATGCGATCCATACTCAGAGCGAAAGAGAAGGGAGATATTCTTGCCGATATCAGCGATCCCGCAAGTTTTTATAGCTATCCTGAATGGTTAATCGATCTGTGGCAAAAAGAATTTGGTCAAGAATCGATCGCAAATATTTGTAATTGGTTTAACCAGACTCCCCATCTTGATTTACGGGTCAATCTGCTCCATGCCAAGCGGGATCAAGTTCTAGCCGCTTTTGCGGAAGCAGGCATTGTTGCCGAACCAATTCCTCACCTTCCCGATGGTATTCGCGTGGGGCAAGGGGCGGGCGAGGTCAGTCAATTGCCTAAATTCAAAGAGGGTTGGTGGTCAGTCCAAGATGCCAGTGCCCAATTAGTTACCTATCTCTTGGATCCCCAGCCCCATGAAATCGTTGTCGATGCTTGCGCGGCTCCTGGCGGTAAAACTACGCATATCAGCGATCGCTTAAAAAATACTGGCAAGGTTTATGCTCTAGACCGTTTGGCAAGTCGTTTAAAAAAGGTCGAACAAAATGCGGCGCGTCTGGGGATCACCAATGTGCAGACCATTGAATTGGATGCCCGTGAATTTGCAGGTATCCCAGAAGGCAAATGCGATCGCGTATTACTAGATGTACCCTGCTCAGGTTTAGGGACATTGCACCGCCATGCCGATGCCCGTTGGCGACAAACTCCCGATGAACCCTATAAGTTAGCGAAAACTCAATCTGAAATTCTTGCTCAGGCTATGCAATGGGTTAAGCCAGAGGGGGTAATCGTCTACAGCACCTGCACTATCCATCCTGCCGAAAATGAAGAAGTGATCGAGCAGTTTTTAACGCATCATCCTGATTGGCAAATCGTCCCTCCAAGTGCCGAAAATCCTGCGGCTCATTTTGCAAGCGATCGCGGCTGGGTAAAGGTCTTGCCTCACGAACATAATATGGATGGTTTTTTCATGGTTAAACTACAAAAAAGAGCCTAGCAAAAGAGCCTAACATCTGTATCAGGACATAAACACCAAAAGAAGGATGCCGCGCGGAGCGCGGCATCCTTCTTTTGGTGTTTATGTCCTAAGCAAACTTTATACCAATTCACGAAAGTGTTGTCACACTTTCGTGAATTAAACACCAAACCGAGTAAGGTTTTGAGATTCCCAAAATGGCAACACCATTTTGGGAATTGGTATTACGTTGATATATAAGGTAAAAAAAGTAAAAAATAATTTTTAATACTTTATCGATCCAACCTCAATATGCTAAGATTGCAAACCTATGCCTATACATTTTACTAAATATCAACAACATATTAACAACATCAATAGGCGTAGGATGTAAACCGCAAAAACCTTAATGGCTAATGCTCTTACATTTCTGGGAGGAAACCAGATAAATTCAAAACAGGAACAAGGAAAAATTTAGTTATGATCAATCGGGCAAAAACTGCTACAACCACCAATGTCGGCTTCACACATGAAGACTTTGCTAAGCTTTTAGATAAATACGACTATCACTTCAGCCCTGGCGACATCGTTGCTGGTACCGTATTCAGCATTGAGCCAAGAGGCGCACTCATTGACATTGGTGCAAAGACAGCAGCGTACATCCCGATTCAGGAAATGTCGATTAACCGTGTCGATCAGCCTGAAGAAGTTTTACAAAATAATGAAACCCGTGAATTTTTCATTCTCGCCGACGAAAACGAAGAAGGACAACTAACTCTTTCGATCCGTCGTATTGAGTACATGAGAGCATGGGAACGCGTACGTCAGTTGCAAGCAGAAGACGCAACCGTGCGATCGCTTATTTTCGCGACCAATCGTGGTGGTGCTCTGGTCAGAATTGAAGGACTGCGTGGATTTATCCCTGGTTCTCATATCAGCACCCGCAAGCCTAAGGAAGAATTGGTGGGCGAAGAATTGCCACTTAAGTTCTTGGAAGTGGACGAAGATCGCAACCGTCTAGTCCTCAGCCATCGCCGAGCCCTCGTCGAGCGCAAGATGAACAAGCTTGAAGTTGGCGAAGTCGTCATCGGTGTAGTCCGTGGTATCAAGCCTTACGGTGCATTCATCGATATCGGTGGTGTAAGTGGTCTGCTCCACATTTCCGAAATCTCCCACGAGCATATCGAAACTCCTCACAACGTTTTCAACGTCAACGACGAAGTGAAGGTGATGATTATCGATCTCGATGCGGAACGCGGTAGAATTTCCCTCTCTACCAAGCAACTCGAAGCAGAACCTGGTGACATGGTGAGAGATCCTCAACTCGTGTACTCCAAGGCGGAAGAGATGGCTGCGAAGTATCGTGAACAACTCAATGCTGCTCCTGCTGTTATGGAAATCCCTGTAGCCGCTGTAGAAGAGGAAGAATATGAAGTTCCTGATGCTATGGAAGAGCCTGAAATCCCTGAGGAAGTCGTAGCTGAAGCTACTGAAGAAGTTGTCGCTTAAATTTAGGCACTTGTGGATAAAAATGTCCCACCCAGTTATCTAGTAACGTTAGGGACTTGCGATTTAATGAAGTACCAAATATAAAACCAGAATTGGTGGCGCGGCGGAGCCGCGCCACCGATTCTGGTAAATCTGGATTGGTATCTTATTTTCTCGTAAGTCCCTTAGCTACTTGTAAAATTTATAAACGAAATTCCTGCCAATCTTTATGGACTTGTTGGCTGTAGGTCTTCGCATATTCCATCATTTCCGTTTTCCATTTTGATTTACTGGCGAAATTAATTAGCTCATCGGCGATCGCCGATCCTTGTCGACCGCTACTGCGGAGATGTGACCAAGCTACCACTTCACCTAAAGCCCGCATCAATTCCTTGGACTCATCCAAATTATCATCCCATTTCGTGATTTTTAAATGGTCGGTGGGACTTAGGGTAGACTGAAGTTCCCGCAGCACAAAGGACTCAGTACCATTAACAATCGTATCAAGAAAGGCGATGGTGATCGCCTGCGATCGCCTTTGGATCGAGACAATGCGATCGGCTTGATTTGCCCATTTTGGTTGTTCCCAAATGATGCTATAGGGGGCGAGAGAAGAAGGCAGAGATTTTTTCAGATCGAGCAGATAATTCCCATCGGGTGACCCTTTGCCTTCCACTAGTAAAACATAGCGCTCGACCCCTAAACTTCCTTTACCCGCAATGCGTTGGGCAACATCCAATAATTTAAAAAACTGTGGATTGGATTGTTGAGCAGCAAAGCTTTCCATGAAACCTTGCACTTTTTGCTTCTGTTCGTCAGAAATCGCCAGAGCCTTTTTGTTATCAATTTTAATCGAGCGTTTTTGTTTGTCCTTGCTCAGTTCCGTTCGCTCCTCAAGTAACTCCTTCCGCTTCACCTCAGTTTTGCGAGACAGCATGTCTTTGATAACCTGATGAGCCGTATCATCTCCCATCCAATAGGCTTTACCTTTAGCAACAGTTTGACTATAGGAATCGAGAATTTGCTGGCAGAGCTTTTCGGCAAGATCTTGTCCGATAGCAAAGGTTTCCGTAGCCACAAAAATACTAGTTAGCAATCGGGCAATTTCCCAAGTGCATGGGGCTAAAACCGCCTCGTCGAAGTCGTTAATATCAAAATAAACTCGACGATTGCTGGCTTTATAATTTCCAAAATTCTCAATATGCAGATCGCCGCAAATCCAAGTGAGTGGGGCTTTTTTGAACCAAGATGTAATAGGCAAGTCTTCATAAAAAAGATGACAGGTAGCCCGAAAGAAAACAAAGGGATTCTCGGTCTCTGACCGCATGGCCGCATATTTTGCTTCGAGCAGTTTGGGGTCTCGTGGCTGGCTGAGATTAAATTTCTCAATACGGGCGCGAATGTTTCGTTTTGCCATAAACAGTCCCTAAAACTAATGAATGTGTTCCCAAACACATTCATTAGTTTATCACTTTTTGATTTGGGTTAAATACTCCCTTCCCAGTGAAAAATTAGACGTTGCGGCGCTTCGCGCCGCAACGTCTAATTTTTCACTGGGAAGGGAGTAGCTGCCGCCAGTCTTGTTAGGACATAAAACCCAAAATAGTGTTGCCGCGCTCCGCGCGGCAACACTGGCGGCAGCTATGCCTAATTAACTTTACTAATTAACTTTACTAATTCCTGAATATACATTTTCATTTACCAAGCCCAACCAAGGATCGCTAGCTGGTGTCAGGAATAGCTGATCGTAAACTCGGCGATTGAGCGCTGTAAATAAGGCGGGATTGCTATCCATAAATTCGCCATTGGCAAACCAGTTATGGATCTGGGCGTGAAATACATATTCATTACGAACGGTATCCTGAGCGATCGCGCGTTCAAAACTGCTCACTACCGTTGGCATTGAGGCAGTTGGCGATAATTTGCGCTGCATGATATTGAGGCTGCCTCGATCTAGGTAGACTCGGTTTTGATAAAGTCTTGCCAGTCTCGCCCAATTTTCATCGCTTAGTTTAGAGAATTGTGAAGCGGTTGTAACTTCAGCTAGAGGCTCGCCATTAGTACGACTCAAAGTCGGTAATTCAACCATAGCTTTACCTATCGTCAAACGACTTGCTAGCATGGCACTAGCCTTAGGATCGGTAACAGTCAGTGGCAGCAATGGCTGTAACGGTAACCGCAACCTTGTGAGATCGGCTTGCCAATTTTCTGCTAATTTGGCATAGCGATCGCGATGATACTTAGTTAAAATTTCGCGGCGAAGGTCGAGATCGCCGTTAGTCCCCTGCAATGATTGAAATGCCAACTCCGCACTCTTGAGATTTGTGATAAAGACTTGAGGGCTATATAGTCCTGGAACTGCATCAATCGGGCGACCTTCGCTATCCAAAATATAGTGAATGCTGTTGCCTGTGAGGGTCTGTTCTAATTTCCGCCCATCGCCAAAATCAATGGTCACCTTGGGGACGGGGCGCTCAGATTGCCAATGCAAAATGAAGCGATCGCGCAGTAATTGGGATACAGCCGCATTAGGATAAAGTGCAGTACGGAAAAATCGACTGTTCGCGCAACTAAGCTCATCATTTAGATTGCCCAACAACCGCAAAGACAGAATGGGTTTACCAGTTTCCTTGGATGCAGCTTTAGCGGCTTCTAAATCCTTATACCAGTACAGCCGCGAGGCATCGCAGTCCTTTTGCTGACAAATTGCATCTAAACTCGCGCGCAATTGGGGATTATTTGGTAGTTCGCTTTGGTAAGTCTTCCAAAAGGCATCAACACCTAAGTTCTTAAAATCGCGTAATTTCGCGATCGCTTCCTGTGCTGTGGCGGGATCTTTAGAAGCTGCCTGTTGGACGAGATTTTCCAGAGTCATTTCCAGAGTCAGTTGCTCAGCCCTAGCGGGCTGTGGTGTGGAGATAGCAGAGATCGCGATCGCACTCATGATCGTACTTAGTAATGTAAAGCATGAGTTAGCTAGAGTTTTTCTCACAAGCACCATAAAACTTCCCTAAATTAAACAGTTTTAACCTTAGACCTAGACCTAATACCTAGGAGACTTGAGACTTAGTTATTTTGTTCCAGCGGTTTCCCCTTTCGGCAATATTATCCCACCCATCCCAATTGTTATAAAAGCGATCGTCAACACTTCGATAACTTTATGAATTTCTGTTCTTACATTACTTGCAACGATCCCCGCAAAGATAGACAATGTTTGCATTCAGAAAAAATATGCAAATAAAAAAGCCAAGATAATCCGAATAATTTATGAAAAATGTACTGGCTATCATTCTGGGCGGCGGACAGGGAAGCCGACTATATCCCCTCACCAAGACACGCGCTAAACCCGCAGTCCCCGTAGCAGGTAAATATCGATTAATCGATATCCCCGTAAGTAACTGTATTAACTCAGGCATTGAAAAAATTTATATCCTGACTCAGTTTAACTCGGCATCACTTAATCGGCATGTCAATCAAGCCTATCGTCCCGCCTCCTATTCCGATGGCTTTGTGGAAATTTTAGCCGCTCAACAGACACCCGATAGCCCAGACTGGTTCCAAGGTACTGCCGATGCCGTTCGTCGCTACGCATGGCTTTTAGAGTCTTGGAATGTCAGTGAGTATTTGATCTTATCGGGTGATCATTTATATAATATGGACTATGAGAAGTTTGTCCAACACCACCGTGAAACTGGTGCTGACATCACACTATCAGTATTACCTGTCGATCAGAAAAAAGCATCAGCATTTGGGCTGCTAAAAACTGACAGCGATGGTAAAGTGATTAACTTCCTAGAAAAGCCTAAAGGCGAAGCCCTAGATGGGATGCGTGTTGATACAACTAAGCTGGGACTAGATGCGGCGGAGGCGATCGCTAATCCCTTCATAGCATCGATGGGCATCTACGTTTTTAACAAGCAAGCTATGCTAAAACTGCTCAGCGAAAATCCTGAGCATACTGATTTTGGTAAAGAAATCATTCCCGATGCCATTCATAAGTTGAACGTTCAAGCTTATCTCTATAAGGGATATTGGGAAGATATTGGAACGATCGAGTCCTTCTATCAGGCGAATCTAGAGTTGACTCGTCATCCTGCGACGGGCTTTAATTTCTACGAAACCAAAAAGCCGATCTACACTCGCGCTCGTTATTTGCCTCCTAGCAAGGTTCATGACTGCAAAGTCAAAGATTCGATCATTGGTGAAGGCTGTATGCTTTACCAAGCGACCGTCACCAATTCCGTCGTCGGCATTCGGATGCATATCGATGCTAATTGCACGATCGAAGATACTCTATTAATGGGTTGTGATTTCTATCAGCCCGAAGATGAACGGAAGTCAGATCTTGAGAACGATAGAGTACCTATGGGTATTGGTGAAAATACCGTGATTCGTCATGCGATCATTGATAAGAATGCGCGCATTGGTAAAAACGTGCAAATCATCAACAAGGATCGCGTTCAAGATGTCAATCGTGAAGATCTCGGCTACTGCATCTGTAACGGTATAGTCGTAGTTGTCAAGAATGCGGTTATACCTGACAACACCATTATCTAAAAAATCACAAAAAAAGAAGTGCCACAAAAGTGAAACCTCTTTTTTGGGTATAATACCAATTCACGAAAGTGTGACAACACTTCAGTGAATTAAAAAACAAACCCAGTCAGGTTTTGAGATTCCCAAAATGGCATTGCCATTTTGAGATTCCCAAAATGGCGTTGCCATTCTTGAAATTGTTATCAGGCAGAGTATGTAAGGAAAAGGCTCGCTAAGCGAGCCTTTTCCTTACTTTTTACGTTACTTTTTACGTTTATTCATATCTTCGAGATAAGCCTGTTGATAATTCAAAAAGCGATTGTGCCATTCTTGAAAACGGCGATCGCCATCACGTACCAACATTTGACGATACTTTTCCGAAGAAATATATTCCTTTGTATTTGACATAAAGCATTTCCACCAAATTTAACTCGGTTTCATCTAAGTAAGTAGCTAGGCATAAGTAAACTTAAAACCCAGAAGAGCATACCGCCCGCGCAGCGGGC
>NZ_ALWB01000220.1 GCF_000332215.1 Pseudanabaena biceps PCC 7429 | reverse complement strand
GAGATGCGGCGCGAAGCGCCGCATCTCTCTTTTGGGTTTTATGTCCTGATAAACTTGGCGTTATCCCAATTCACGAAAGTGTGACAACACTTTTGTGAATTAAAAAACAAACCCAGTAAGGGTTTTCAAGGCTCAAAATGGCTACGCCATTTTGAGCCTTGGTATTAGCTATAAGTAAAGGAGAAAAATTTCCTATGGCAAAATTTTACGATCGCCTAACAACTGAGTTACAGGATTTTATCAAGGCTCAGCATATATTCTTTGTGGCGACAGCTCCCAAGAATGGGCGCGTTAATCTCTCACCCAAAGGAATGGATGCTTTGCGGGTAATCGATGCTGCGGAGGTTGCCTATCTCGATCTCACGGGCAGTGGCAATGAAACCGCCGCCCATCTTCTTGAAAACCCCAGAATTACCATCATGTTCTGTAGTTTTACAGAAAAGCCTCTGATTTTACGCCTTTACGGTCGAGGTGAAGTTATCCATTCTAGAGACGCAATATGGCAGGAGTATCTATCTTTATTTCCTGCGATCGCAGGTACGCGTCAAATCTTCCGCATTAAGATAGAGTCGGTGCAAACATCCTGTGGATTTGCCGTTCCCTTTTATGAATTTAGGGGCGATCGCCAAGTTTTAAAGGAATGGGCAGAGCACAAAGGTGAAGAGGGGCTCTACGAATATTGGCAAAACAAGAATCAACAAAGTATTGATGGGTTGCCAACTGGACTCTTATAGAATCTGAGAAAGGCAGCGCGAAGCGTTGCCTTTCTCATCTGAGACTTAAAAACTGCCGCGCATAACTTGATTGAGCATCACCTCAATTTGTGAGGCAAGCTGAGTATGACTCATCCCAATCCGATCTAAAACGCTCAGTGCTAACTCTAGTGATCGGATAGATTTGCCTTGATATTGGTATTGAAACTGCGAACTATTACAGGTCTGGTAAAGCCCTGCTAAGTCATAGAGAGTTTTAGCATAGTCATTCATCATGCCTAACTGCTCAAAGGAAATCGATGCATCTAGTAAAGAATCCTCGGCCGTTTCGATCGCATCTTCATCAAGACTATCTAAACCTTCCAGTATGCGATGGACGTAGATCCGCCCACGAATATGTTTGGCAATGGCAATACCCTTGAGATATTGGTAATCTCGAAAACGGGGTAAAACATCTACGCGAATGCAAATTAAACTTTCTTCTATTTGCCGATCGCCCAATAAAGCTTCCGCCAGATCGCAATATAAATAGGCTATTTCAATGGTATCGACAGGCTCTTTGAGTAAAGCGATCGCTTCTTTAAGGAATAGGATCGCTGATTGCCATTGGTTATCAATGATTGCATCTTGGATGAGTAAACCAGTTACTTGCCATTCGTTATCAGCAATTGCCACCTTGGCAAGTCCTTTAAGTGCTTGTAAGCGCAAAAAATTATCGGAATTAGCAATGGCAATATCGCGAGCGCATTGAAAAAGACTAGCTGCTTGGCTATTATCCCCAGACAAAAAATATAATTGCCCCAAGTTAGTGTAACTTCTAGCAATCAGTCCTTCATCCTCCATTTCAAGGCGCACCGATAGCGATCGCTCAAAACTCATTAAAGCAGACTGCCAATCGTTGATGTGCTGGTAATAAAGCCCAATCGCATCGTCCGTAAGCGACTGCCCAGCTAAATTATCCCCATAAGCCTCATAGGCTGCTTGTAAAAGACTTAAAACATCGCTCAACTCCCCCAGTTCGAGCGCTAGAATTGCCTGTACATAGAGAAAATAAGCTTCCTGCTCGCGATCAGTATTTTGATGGTGATTTAGAGCTTCTTCCGCTTGTTTGACTAGATTCTTGGCTCTTTGCAACGAATCTGGTTGTTTCGTTGCCATCAGTTCTACCGCCAAATCAAGGTAAACCCTTGCCGTTGTTCTCGGATCTGATTCCGCATTATCTCCAAGGCTGTTATTTTGCAGACATTGTTCAAAATAGGCGATCGCTAATGTCCGATTCTGCTGCCGCAGATGCTGTCCTTGGATAAGAAATTCAGCTAACTTCATGAGAATCTCCAAAATTATGCGTGCAAGTTACCTGTTTTTAGGTGGCGCACTTCACATTTAATATCGTACCCAAATTACCCCTAGAATCACAAATTTTGATTGATCGCAATTCCAGTATTTCCCCCCTTTTTAATTATAGCTACAGTCACTTGACTTAGAACAAATCAAACCCCAAGGATTTACTGGCGGCGCTTCGCGCCGCCAGTAAATCCTTGGGGTTTATGCCCTAGTACAGGCGACAGCTATTAGAGGGCGTTATACCAAGTTAAGAAATGGCTACGCCATTTCTTAACTTAAAAACCCTTACTAGGTTTAGTTTTTAATTCACGAAAGTGTGACAACACTTTCGTGAATTGGTATTACTCTCTTCGAGGATTTAAGTTTACTTATGCTTAGGGACTTGCGAGAAAATAAGATACCAATCCAGATTTACCAGAATCGGTGGCGCGGCGGAGCCGCGCCACCGATTCTGGTTTTATATTTGGTACTTCATTAAATCGCAAGTCCCTTAGCTACTTACTGGGACTATAGTCACATTTGCTCGCCATGGCGGTATTAGTAAGCGCTAAAGAATTCCAAAAGGAACGAATTTGTTTGCTTAAGGGCTCACACTGCGAATAATGGAAGAAATGCTTTCCTTGTTTACTTATCCATAGACGATCGCTATCTTTCAGGTGTAATTGCCATTTCTGGTAGGAATTTTCGCCGCCACCACCAATTACATAGTCATCCGATGCCCCACAGACTAACATGGGCACGGCGATCGGCGTAGGGGCAATATAGGTGGGTGCGTAGAGGGAATGAGGAATTAGGGAATTATCAAGGTCCTGTTTGAGAAGATCCGCCAGCCAATGCAGCATCTCCTTATCCCGATATCCAAACAAATAAAAGGCAGTTCTCGCTAACATTGTTTCCCGACTACAGGCAATTAACTGCCTCTGCTCATAATAGTGACTGTGCCAACTGGTCGCTAAGTTGACACCTACCGATAGCAAGGTTAGCGATCGCACCTGTTCGGGATATTGACGGGCATAGAGCCAGCCGACTAAGCCTGCAATGCCATGTCCCACAAGATGCACGGATTTCGAGCAGGTTTGCAAATACTCATGCAAGGCTGCGATCGCCACATTGAGATCGATCGGCTCATCGGGATTTTGGCAATATTCCCACTGGGCGATCGCCTGTTGTCGCGATAGCGATCGCAATAGCGGCAAGTCAAATCGACGTAGAGCTTGACTGGTGCAGATACCGACAACTTGGGGCGAGGCAGACTGTCTAAAGGTCATTGTTATTGCTAGTTTTTATTGCTAAATATTTTTATTAATGATTGATATAGAATCGCAAAGATCGTCTGGGGGAATAGAACAGTTGACTGTTATCCATCAGAGCATCTTGGGGAGATTTTGTCTGAAGGTTGCGCCAGACAAGAATTTTGAAGAATAGCCTGCGTTTACCGAAGCATAGGTTGCTGAAGTGAAAAAGGATGGGGTGACAAATGATTGCTCCTACTAAATTATTTTTCAGCAATCTCGGTAAAATCAACATTTTGCCACCCAATCCTGACAACGCATTTGAACTATGAATAATGAAACGGCGCTGAGTCAACCCGTATCAGAACTTAAAAGACAGCCTAATACTATTGATTATTATTGTCAATAGATAGTTAAAATATAGCTACATTCACTTACAGCGCTTTGCGCTCAAACCCAATAGAGAGAGGTGGCGCTTCGCGCCGCCTCTCTCTATAAAGGCAACAGGATAAAAAAAGATGAGTGGCGGCGCGAAGCGCCGCCACTCATCTTTTTTTTGACTAATTTGTCTGTAATTGCCAGACCTTAACCGTGCGATCAGCACTACCACTGACTAGCGTCGAGTCTTTGGGGCTAAAACTTAGGGATAGCACAGGAGCTTCATGATTGTTCAGGATTTGGGTGGTTTCACCCGTTCTGACGCTCCAGAGGTGAATAGTTTTATCCACACCGCCAGAAGCGATCGCCGTGCCATCACGGTTAAAAGCTACCGCCAATACACCACCTGCATGTCCTGAAAAAGTACTGATCACTTTGCCAGTATTCGCATCCCAAATTTTTACAGTTTGATCTTGACTGCCACTAACTAGCATTGTGCCATCGGAACTAAAGGCGATCGCATTAACGGCAGCAGTATGTCCGTTAATGGTCAGAATTTCCTTGCCCGTACTTACATCCCAGATTTTAATAGTTTTATCAAAACTGGCACTAGCAATTCTTTTGCCATCGGGATGAAAGGCGACTGCCACGACTTTATCTTGATGTCCTGTAAAGCTCTGGAGGACAGTTCCTTTGCGCCAGTTCCACAGTTTAATCGTTTTGTCAGCACTAGCACTAACCAATTTTTCGCCATCGGGGCTATAGGCGACGCTATAAACCTGTCCGTTATGTCCTTCGAGATTGCGAATTGGTTCGCCACTGCGGAAGTTCCATAGCTTGATTGATTTATCAATACAGGCGGTTGCGAAGGTATTGCCATTGGGATGTACGGCAATCGCATTAATTCCCGAAATTGAACCGAGGTGATTTGAGAGAGTGCCAAAGGACTGATTATCACGGATATTCCATAGTCTCAACGTGCGATCGTAACTGCCACTAGCGAAGCTAAATCCATTGGGAAAGAAAGTAACAGCCCGCACCCAGCCCGTATGTCCCGTCAGATTTAAGCGCAGTTTATAGCTAGCAATGGGCTTGGATTCGATGGGGGACGTTACGGATGAAGTCGAAAGTTTCGGTAAATGTTGATAGAAATTGATCGCACCCCAGCCAAGTCCAAATAGACAGAGGAGCGCGATCGCCCACCGTCCTGCCCCTTGTCCTACCGAAAAGTCAGGCATGGAAAAATTATCGGGATCTTGATAGGTCGGAATGTTATCGAGATCGTAGAGCACCTCCTGCGCTGTCTGATAGCGATCTTCAGGATGATGCTTAACCATGCGGTTGAGAATGAGCGCTAGTTCGGGGCGAATTAACGTTCCGATTTGCCAATCTAGTAAATTCAGATCTTCACGGCGGACTAGCTGACTTGGATGTAAACCCGTTAGTAATTGAATTGCCGTTAAACCTAGGGCGTAGATGTCACAACTGGGAGTAAAATGTCCGAGCGCCTGCTCAAAGGGCATATAACTGGGAGTGCCGAGAACGACTCCATTTTGGGCTGCCGTAGCATAAACTCCCTTTAAAACAGCAAAATTAGTGAGAACAAAATGCTGATTGCTCGCGCGATCGCTACTATGGGGATGGTTTCTGCGGCGAATTAAATTGCGAGGACAAATATCGCCATGAACCATATTGGCGGTATGGGCGACATGAAGGCTGGCTAGCAGTTGTTGCAGAAAGTGAATCAACTCCACTTCGCTATAGGGCCTACCTGTCATTATTTCATCACTGAGACGAATTCCATCAATCGCTTCTTCTACGATATAAAATTCCTCCTCTTGTTCAAAATAAGTGGCGATCTTTGGGAAGTCATTACTGCGATCGCTAAGTTGTTGTAATTTGGGAACTTGATTGCGAAATAGCGATCGCGCCCAATCTAGTTGCAGATTTGTCTTGTTGATGAGACAGAAACTTTTCGCTATCCAGCGCGGCATTTCCGAAGCCACGGTATCTTCCACCAAGTACGTCTGTCCGTAAGCATCATCGGCGATCGTCTGCACAACTCGAAAGCGCCCGCCTAAAAGGTTGCCAAACGCTTTACCTAGGGTTTGTGATGTCGCCATGAGAACCTTACTCCAACCGCATCTTTTACAATAATTATAATCGAATTGGTTTCTCCTATTGTTTACAGGAAAAACTCACTTGTCTATAAGTAGCTAAGAAGTAAACTTAAATAAACTTAAAACCTAGAAGAGCGTACCGCTCGCGTAGTGGGCGGTATGCTCTCTGGCTTTGAGTTTTAATTATGCTTAACTGTTTAGTGATTATAGCGAGGATTTCGATGCTGGCACAACATAGAGAAAGCCTGAAATCAACGTGAGTCCGAAGGCAATCCAGAAAAAAACGATCGCATAGGGAAGTTTAATTAGTAACGTGGCGATCGCGATGATTTGCATCACAGTTTTTGCTTTTCCCCACAGATTCGCCCCCACAATAGTCGATTTACTTGGTTTACTTGGTTTACTTGATTCTCCTGTCTCCCCTTGAGGCTCTCCGCTAGGCGCACCACGCCAAGCCGTAATCAATAATTCTCTTGTAACGATCGCAAATACTGCCCAAGCAGGAACCTGACCAAGCTCAATAAACAAAAGAAATAAAGCGATCGTCAGTACCTTATCCACCAGAGGATCGAGGAATTTACCTAATTCGGTGATTTGATTAAGTTTTCTTGCTAAATATCCATCCAGCCAATCAGTTATCGCCGCAACTATAAATACACTTAGGGCAATGAAGCGGGTCAGTTCGCTATCTTGCCAAAGAAATAGTCCAAAAATAATGGGAACGGCAATCAGCCTCGATAGAGTAACCCAAGTTGGTAGCGTAATCATAAAATATACAAATCACAAATAATAGGAATAAGTAGCTAGGCATAAGTAAACTTAAAGCTTAGAAGAGCATACCGCCCACGCAGCGGGCGGTATGCTTTCTGGTTTTGGTTTTTAATTATGCCGAACTACTTAATACAAATATAGCTGTCGTCACTCGCGTTAGCATAAAGCCCAAGAAGAGAAGGTTGGCGCGAAGCGCCAACCTTCTCTTCTTGGGCTTTATTGGACTTTATCTTATCTGCTTATTTAGTTTGGGTAACTCGCCAACTAAGTTTCAGATTAAACCAGAAGTTCCAAATAGTCACGATCGCGATCGCGATGAGATTCGCGATATATTTATTGACATGAAAATAATTATAAAGAGTATTGAGAATAATCAAATTCAATCCAATCCCTACCAAGCATATAAGATTGAACTTCAGGAATCTCTTCATTCTCTTTCCCCAGCCAGTTTGTTGGCTAGAGAAATCTCTAAATGTCCATAGATCGTTCCATAGGAAATTATTGATAATTGCTATTTCCGAAGCGATAATTTTACTGCGGGTCAGTCCCCAATGGAGGGTGTATTCGTCACTTAGCAGATATAGGATCGTCATATCTAAAAATACTCCACTTAAACCCACCAAACCAAAGCTGAGAAATCGTTTGATCGGAGTCCGAAATTTCTCTCGTAACTTGGTAATCCTACCGCGCGATCGCAAGCGGAGCAGGTGCAAAATATAATCGACGTATTGCCGCCAAGTAACTTTGCTCTCGCCTTCTTGTCGCTCCTGAAATACATAACCAACTTCCATCACCGAGCCAATATTGCCTCGCCCCAATACTTCGATGAGAATTTTATATCCCAAGGGATTCATCGCACAGTTCGCGATCGCACTGCGTCTAACGATAAAGTAACCGCTCATCGGATCGGATACTCGTCCGATTACGTTTGGCAAAATGAGCAAACCTAGAATCTGTGCGCCGCGTGAGAGAAACCGACGGATAAATCCCCAATCGCTGACTCCACCACCCTCCACATGGCGACTCGCTACCGCGAGATCGGCTCCCTTATCTATCGCCTCAAGCATCTGAATTAAGGTTTCGGGAGGATGTTGTAAATCTCCATCAATCACCCCTAAAATCTCGCCCTGAGAAGCTTGCCAGCCACGAATTACTGCTGTTGAAAGTCCTTTTTCTTGTTGGCGACGGATCACGCGCAATTGAGGATAATCGGGCATTAAGTCTAGCCCAACCTGCCATGTCGAATCTGGGCTATCATCATCAACAATGATTAATTCATATTCCCCATAAAAATAATTGTTTAATAGCTCAGTCAGAATTTCGACAAGTTTTGCTAAATTTTTGCTCTCATTATAGGTAGGGACGATTAAGGAAAATCTGATGGATGGTTCTTCATTAGATAGAATTTCATTGATTTGAAAAGAACCAATTGGAACGGGGGTAAGTTTATTTGACATTTGTTGAGCTTTGTTAAGTGTTGTCCGTGTTTTTTATGAAGGATTGCCGTGAAAGATATAGGAAGAAGGAGATGCGATCCATAACATGTTATGGATGTACATGTTATGGATGCACCTGCCCCAAGATGGCACTGAGGCGATCGTAATCATCCTTGAGTAAAACACTCAACTTCCGCCCTGACTGGACGAGCCAATTGCGATCGCATTTACGGACTTGATAGACATTGCGTAATACGGCGGCAATTAACTCATCAACTGGCGCATTGGTCATCTGTGCTAAGGTTCGCAAAAAATTTAACTCTTCGGTGAACATTTCAATTTCACGATCTTCACAGGCGTACACGGCTTGATGAATTTGTGGTGGTCGGGAAGGTAAATGTTGGTAAATATTTCCCACCGAACTAAAGCCGAGCAATACAACTTTAATTTCAGAACGTAGCATTGCAAAAATTTGGGGTTGTTGCTCGCGCAACTCTTGCAGACTCAGTCCGAGGGCAACGGCACGGTGGACAGAGTCAATGGGTGCTGTAGTTGCATGGTAGACAACGCCATAGGCAACGATATCACTATTTTCATCCTGTTGCGACTTCACCCAACTGCCAAAGGCGGGCATGATTGGGAAGTCTAAACTTTCAGGTTCGAGGCATTGGGCGATAAACTCGGTTGATGAGGTCGCCACAACTTCAGCAAGATGTTGGGGATGGCGATCGCGCGAAGATGGAGATGAAGGTAATAGCATTTTTAAACTTCAAACAAGGCATCTGCGGCTCGTCTTCCGCCCCATCGTTCGACGATCAGATCGTCATAGCGATCGGCAGTTTCAAGCACTTCAGCCAAGGCAAGTTTAAATTCATTTTCTTGGCAGGATGCCCCCAATAACGATACATGAAATCTAATATCTCCCTCATCTGCCATGCTAAAGCCCCCAAAACGAAAGTTGTCATTCTGTTTGAGTAGATAAAGCAAGAGATCGTAACTAACTTCCACTTCGGTCGCGACATATGCCCACAGGTAAATAACAGCTTCTAATTCTCGAAAGGGGCGAATCTCGATTAGTACCGTAGCGGAGCCAAGTTGTAAGCTAAAGAGGGGACTACTGGTAACAGGGTTGACGCGATCGCAAATTTCGGGCAACCAATCCGCTACTTTTTGATAACAGTCTTGTTGGGCTTCTGTTTGAAAATTCACGCCTGCAATTTACCACTTAGTTAAAACCTCTAAGAGTTTACCGCATAATTTCAACGAAGTCTTTAGCCCTAACCGACCAAATCCCCTCAAGCTATATGGCAAAGATGGGCGGCGCGAAGCGCCGCCCATCTTTGCCATATAAATCCTATGCGGTTAAAGACTCCGCTCTAGGGCTCTTTCTCCACCCCAAGTCTTGACGATGGTGTCATCATACTTGTCCGCAGTCTGGAGAACTGAAGACACTGAAGTTTGCAATTCATCGCGATCGCAGGTCGAGCCAACTAAGGTTGTATGAAACCGAATATCACCATCATCATCAATACTGAACACGCCAAATTGCATCTCGGAATTTTTTTGGAGCAAAAATCTCATCAGATCCTGCGTAATCTCCGCGCCTGTGACCACATAAGACCAAGTGGAGATAATAGCTTCCGTATGTCCCCAAGGTAACACTTCAACGGTTGCCGTTGCCGAACCAAGGGGCAACACGAATACAGGCAGATCATAGGGTGGAGAATAAACGTTATCGTACAAGTCATGCAGCCAAGGCAAAATCTTTTCGTAACAAGCTTGTTGTATGGGTGTCTCAAATTTCATTTCATTGCCTACAATCTGATTCTTGCTGATTCTTGCGTTTGTTCATCCAGTATCGTGAAGACTTATTGCGATTTTGAATTCACACTTATGCGTTCACAGACTTGAATTTTACCTAACGATGGGCTAATTCTGCGGCAATAAAACAATTTTTTCAGTATTCTGTGTTACGACCTATAGCGCTTTTGCAAAAAATAAGGTATAGCACCATAAAATTTGTTGAGAATATAAAACTCAAAAGATGAGTGGCGGTGTTTCACGCCGCCATCTTTTGAGTTTTGAGTTGATAGTAAGGGGCTTGGCATAATTAAAACTCAGAATCAAAACCTGTCGCGCACGCTGCGCGTGCGCGACAGGTTTTTGGGTTTTATATTT
>NZ_ALWB01000219.1 GCF_000332215.1 Pseudanabaena biceps PCC 7429 | reverse complement strand
AAGCGTTGCGAAGCAACGCTTTCAAAAATTTCCTTGGTTTGGGTTTGAGCGCAAAGCGCTGTAATTATGCTGAGGTACTTAGCTCTTTCGGTGCGATACAAAACTTTGCTTGACATTATATATAGGTATAAGGATTAGGATGCAGGCATGAAGTTAAGCAAGTAAATGCCGATGACTAGTTACCTAGCTACCCGTCTACGCGAAGGCACACAACAATCGCATACTGCTGCCGAGAATACTGCATTTATGAAGTGCTTTTTAAAGGGGATTGTCGAAGTCGTTCCCTTTAGAAAACTATTAGCTAATCTTTATCTTGTGTATAGTACGCTTGAAGCAGAATTAAAACACCATTTGCATCATCCGATCGTCGGTCAAATGTACTTCCCAGAAATTGATCGCCAGTCGAGCCTAGAACGGGACTTGGCTTATTATTATGGTGAAGACTGGCGATCGCAAATTGTTCCATTGGCGGCCGGACAGGTTTATGTTGATCGCATTCTCGAACTCTCCAAGACCGATCCTGCCTGTTTAATTGCCCATTCCTACACGCGTTACATGGGCGATCTTTCGGGTGGACAGGCTTTAAAACATATTATCCGTTCAGCTCTGGATTTACCAAGCGATCGCGGTACGGATTTCTATGAGTTCGAGCAATTGCCAACTATTGAGGCAAAGAAAATTTTTAAAGAGAAGTATCGCCAAACCTTAGACGCTCTTGCTGTGGATGAGGAAACGATCTTGAGAATTGTTGCCGAGGCAAACTACGCCTTTACCCTCAATCGGAATGTGGTCAACGAGTTAGAAGCCGATCTCCGAGCCGTACTCGATCCCCATATCTTTGAACTACTCACCAAACAGGATCGGGTCGGTAGCACCGAGCGTCACAGTCATGCCGCTTGAGACAAATCAGCGAAAACAATCCTATTAAGCTTTCGAGATTCCCAAAATGGCGTAGCCATCATTGAGATTGGCATAACCAATATAAAAAATATAGTATAAAAAATATAGAGATTGAGTGGATGAGCAAATTATCGCAAACAGTTAAATTCGATCTTAATTTATTACATAAATACAATCAACCCGTACCCCGATATACTAGCTATCCACCTGCAACGGAACTCAGCGAAGATTTTAATTCCCTTGATTTTCGGGGCGCGATCGCCTTGGGAAATTTACAAAACACCCCCCTATCCCTCTATGCCCATATTCCCTTTTGTGATGCTCCCTGCTACTTCTGTGGCTGCAATACCGTAATTAGTCAGCGTAAGGAAATTGCGGAGCCTTATTTAGATTACCTCACGCGCCACATTGCCCAAGTTGCCGCTACGGTAAATCGCGATCGCCTTGTACAGCAAATGCATTGGGGTGGCGGTACGCCCAATTATTTTTCCTTTGATCAAGTGGAACGTCTATGGGACTGTTTGCACGGTCATTTTACCTTCGCCCATGATGCGGAAATATCTATTGAAGTCAATCCGCGATCGCTAACTAAGGAATATTTGCAAGGATTAAGGAATCTGGGTTTTAATCGCATTAGTTTCGGTATCCAAGATTTTAATCCCCAAGTGCAAGAAGCGGTTAATCGCATTCAGCCCGAAACTATGCTTTTTGAGGGAATGCAATGGATGCGTGAGGTCGGCTTTGAAGGAGTGAATGTCGATCTGATCTATGGATTGCCCTATCAAACCTTAGAGACATTCCATGAAACCTTAGAAAAAACGATCGCCCTCGATCCCGATCGCATTGCCGTATTTAATTTTGCCTATGTGCCTTGGTTGAAGCCCTTACAAAAGAAGAAGATTTCCCCAGAAACCTTGCCTTCTCCCGAAGATAAACTGCAAATCATGGAAATGACGATTGAAGTTTTAACCCGTCATGGTTATGTATTCATCGGCATGGATCACTTTGCTAAACCCGATGATGAATTGGCGATCGCTCAACGGGAAGGAAATTTGCATCGGAATTTTCAGGGTTACACTACCAAACCTGAGTCCGACCTCCTCGGTTTTGGCATGACTTCGATCAGTATGCTGCAAAATGTTTATACCCAGAATCATAAGGGAATACAGGACTTTTATAAAGCGATCGATGCGGGAAAACTACCCATCGAACGCGGAGTCACCCTCAATGCCGATGATATCTTGCGCCGTTCCATTATTATGGAATTAATGTGTCAATTTGAACTATCCCAGCAAGAGATTGAAGCAAAATATCACTTAACCTGCGATCGCGATTTTGGTAAATACTTCGCTCCAGAACGTGTGAAACTGCGCCAGTTAGAGGCTGATGGCTTAATTGAACTGAGACAGGATCGCATTGAAGTTAAACCTGCGGGAAGATTGCTCATCCGTAATATTGCCTCGGTGTTCGATCGCTATCTCCCTAAAAACGAGAAGGGTAAATTCTCGCAATCGATTTAAATCGGTAACCCTAAAATCTCCCTTTCCTTCATTCCCTCACTCATCAAGTTCATGACCACTACTTTAACGAACCCGATCGCTTGTTGGCAAGAGAAATACCTCACTGGCAATCTACAGGTTGACAGACAGCATCAGCAAATCTTTGAGATTGTAAATGCGCTCCATGAGGCTGTAGTTGCGCGGGAAAGTATTTATCGATTGCAAGAGTTGTTGGAATATCTGGCAACTCACACCATCGAGCATTTCCAATCGGAAGAGTCGCTGATGATGGCAGTGGACTATCCCGACTACGATCGCCATAAACAAAACCACGATCGTCTACTCTCTGTCGTTGATAGTTTACTATTGCAAATTCACGATTGCCACACAGTAACCATCACCACCGACATCACGCAATTTCTCACGGACTGGTTGACACATCATATTAAAGGCGAAGACCGAAAAATGATTCATTTTCTCCAAAATAGGGCTTACAGCGCTTTGTGCTCAAATCCAAACTAATTAATACTTTAATACTTTAATACTTTAATACTTTAATACTTTGATACTTTAATACTATGGTTTCCATTCAATCTCGCCCCGAACCTGAACTTCTGCGCGATGGCATTAAGGTTCCTGTTAAAGAAACTCTACTAACACCAAGGTTTTACACCACGGACTATGATGCTGTCGCCAAAATGGATGTCTCTTCCCAGCAGGCTGAACTAGAAGCCGTGGTCGAAGAACTGCGCACGGATTACAATCGCTATCACTACAAACGCGATGATGAGTTCTTGCAGTCTTGGGAACATATCGATGGTGAAACTCGTGCGACTTTTATTGATTTTCTCGAACGCTCTTGCACTTCAGAATTTTCGGGCTTTCTCCTGTTTAAAGAGCTATCGCGTCAACTTAGCGATCGCAGCCCGCTCTTAGCTGAAGCCTTTAACTTGATGGCAAGGGATGAAGCTCGCCATGCGGGGTTTCTCAATAAGGCGATGAAGGATTTCCATCTATCGCTGGATTTGGTCAATATGACCAAGAAGCGGAGTTATACCTTTTTTAAACCTGAATGGGTGATCTATTCTGTCTACTTGTCAGAAAAAATTGGCTACTGGCGCTATATTCTCGTTCACTATCATTTACAGAAACATCCAGAAAATCAGTTCTATCCTCTTTTTAAATATTTTGAAAGTTGGTGCCAAGATGAGAATCGTCATGGCGATTTCTTTAAGGTTTTATTGCGATCGCAACCAGCGCTATGGGGTACATGGAAAGCGAAACTATGGGCGCGTTTCTTTTTGTTAACGGTATTTGCCACCCATACTATCACCGTATTTGAACGGGCGGATTTTTATAAATCGATTGGTTTAGACGCGCGTGAATATAACAAGCAAGTGGTCATTAACACCAACAATACCGCCATTAGTGCGTTTCCTGCGGTACTGGATACCAGTCATCCCGAATTTTTCCCTAGACTAGAGAAATGTGTTGATTACAATTTCAAGCTGATGGCAATTGATAATAGCGATCGCCCCCAATGGATTAAAAAACTTCAAAAAATACCGCTCTTCATCGCGATTTTCTGGCAGTTGCTATTGGTATATCTGCTCAAGCCTATTGACGCTGAGTCACAACGTGGCAAAGTTCGTTAATTATTTTCAGCAGAGAATGGCGGCGCATAGCGCCGCCATTCTCTGCTTTTGTTTTTTAATTATGCCCAGTCCAACATCCATCAAGTTGAGGGACACCACCAAACTTGGTGATTTGCTCCAAGGTCATGAAATATGCCCATGCCGAGGTGAGCAAATTTCCTTCCAAATCAAAAGTTTCTATCTCATAGCGATTATATGCATTCTCAGAGGCAGTGCGATCGCTTTGATAATCTTCTAGATCGTCAAGGGATTCTAAGATACTAGCCTCCGCGAAGGAAAGTAAGTAACCATGAATTTGCCGATCGCCCAAAATCATCGCAGGATAACCCATCGGCAAAGAAAACAATTCCCCATAGGCGATCGCCTGTCGCTCGGCGATCGTTTTACCCGCACAATATTGAGCATAATTCTCTTCATTGGGTTTGAGAGTGCCATAGACAAAAACATGGCATAGTTTGGGAATGGAAATATCTGCTGTCATAGTTTTGTCATAGTTTTGTCATAAAGCTGTCTTACAAATGGTCGCGCAAATGGTCGCGTTTGTAAGTAGTTTGGCATAATTAAAACCCAAAGCCAGAGCGCGTACTGCCCGATCTCTGGCTTTGGCTTAGCTACTTAGTCGCTTGTAGCCACCCAGTGAAGCCAAAACTTGCTTCTACTTTATGCTGATGCGATCGCCCCTTAATCAGCATTAAAATCAACGCTAACATAGAATATAGTCACCTCGCCCAAAATCATCAAGAGATCGATCGTCTAGATCGATAGGAAATAGCATCGATGAGCAATGATAGAGATAGTTTTAAGGATAAATTTGCTTTTAAAGTAGAAGGTTTAGAATCTTTAGTAGATGATGTCAAGCAGTTACTAAACCTCGATCAACTCATCGATCTTGCTCAAAAACTAGAAGAGAAGCAGCAATCTGGCGAAATTCGGACAGAAGTAAACATCACCTCTCGCCCACTATCCAGCATCCCCCGACGCGGTAATATTCCCCGTTCTCGCGTGACTACCGTATCGGGTAGCGATCGCGAAGTCGCTTCTCCCGATATCGTTAAGCCCGAAAAGGATCACCCCACCAACGAAAAGCCGCAAGCGATCGCTGAATTAGTAGGTGGTTTAGGCGATATTTTAGCGCAGCTTCGGGATCTGGTCGAAATCCCCCTAAAACGTCCTGATATTTTAGCTCAGTTGGGATTAGAAGCACCCAAGGGCGTTTTATTAGTCGGCTCCTCAGGCACGGGCAAAACCCTAACTGCGCGATCGCTAGCCCATACCTTGGGCGTAAATTACATGGCGATCGTCGCGCCAGAAATCCTTAGTAAATACTATGGTGAAGCGGAAACTCGCCTGCGCCAAATTTTTGAAAAAGCCGTCAAGTCTTCTCCCTGTTTGATTTTCATTGATGAAATCGATGCCCTCGTTCCCAATCGAGCAAATGTGGAAGGAGAAGTGGAAAAGCGCTTGGTGGCTCAGTTGTTGGGCTTAATGGATGGGTTTGCCGAAACCAAGGGGGTAATTGTGTTAGCGGCAACCAATCGCCCCGATGCGATCGATCCTGCTCTCCGCCGTTCGGGAAGATTTGATCGCGAGATCGTTTTTCCCGTACCCGATCGCTCTGCGCGTCGCGAAATTCTCTCAATCCATACGCGATCGATGCCTTTGACTGAGGATGTCGATTTAGATGATATTGCGGATCGGGCCCATGGGTATGTGGGCGCAGATATTAAGGGACTTTGCCAAGCCGCTGCAACCAATGCCCTGCGGCGGCAGGTAGCCAGTCTTGCGGAGATTCCTGATCGTCTAGATGTCGATCGCGAAGATTTTGAGGTGGCGCTGAAACAAATCAAACCTGCGGTCTTGCGATCGCTGCAAATTCAGGTTCCTAAAGTCCAGTGGTCGGAAATCGGCGGACTCGCCAAGGTAAAGCAAACTCTGCAAGAAGCTGTAGCAGGGGCTTTAGTCGATCCCGCCCTTTATGCCCATACTCTTGCTAAGGCGACCCGTGGTGTACTGCTCTATGGTCCTCCTGGAACGGGCAAAACCTTACTCGCCAAAGCGATCGCCACCCAAGCGCAAGCAAATTTTATTGCCGTTGCAGGTTCGGAACTATTGACTAAATGGGTAGGAGCTTCAGAGCAAGCGATCAGACAGTTATTTGCCCAAGCCCGTCAAGCCTCTCCCTGTGTAATTTTTATTGATGAAATTGATACCCTTGCCCCCGCTAGAGGTAGCTATCAAGGCGACAGTGGAGTGAGCGATCGCGTAATCGGTCAGTTACTCACAGAACTCGATGGCTTGCAATCAACAGAAGGGTTATTGGTGATTGCGGCAACCAATCGACGCGATTTTATCGATCCCGCCTTGCTGCGATCAGGACGCATCGAACTACATCTGCTCGTAGACTTGCCTGATCCCGATAGCCGCAGTTCTATTTTGGCTGTGCATAATCGCGATCGCCCCCTAGCCGCTAGTCTCGATCTTCAACTTTGGGCAAAAAAGACTGAGAACTGGAATGGAGCCGATCTAGCCTTTCTTAGCAATCGGGCGGCGATCTTTGCGATACGTCGCTATCAACGCAGTGATGTGAGTTTATTGGCAGATTTACAGATTACACATGAAGATTTTGAGCAGGCTTTTGCCGAATTAATATCCCAGCGCAATTAATCACGCATAATTAAAAAAACAAAACCAGAGAGCGTACCGCCCGCTACGCGGGCGGTACGCTCGTCTAGGTTTTAAGTTTACTTATGCCTAGCTACTTAGTCCTTAATACTCAAATACCCAAATTGCCCAACCTTTGGGAATAACTGTAATTATGTAATCGGCAGAAAGACGGCTAGTCAATTTTTCTACTTCTGACCAATTATTGCTAGCGCGAAATAGGCTGTAGATATTACCGTTATAAGCGATCGCAGGGACGGGCTTATCGAAGTCTTCAATCTTAATATGTTGGTATTTAATTTCCGCAGGCACGATTACCAAGTTTGATTTTTTCCCCCCTAATCGAAATAGCTCACTTTCATCTAAAGTGTCGATTTGTTTTTTTTCAGCATTCATAATATTTTCCTACTCTAACTTCAGTTTATCTCATAGCTACAGCGATGGTTCTATTAGCGACCCATTAGTTATTCTAGTTAGGCGAGTTGTAAAACGCCGCCCTTACTTACAGCGCTTTGCGCTCAAATGCAAACCAAGAAAATTTTTGCAAGTGTTGCTTTGCAACACTTGCAAAAATTTTCTTGTGGTTCTTTTGATCAAAAATTGCTGTAGGAATAGCCTTAGTTTGAAATAAATTCCTGTAACTCAGACATGGCTTTTTGTACATCGATCGCAATTTGTAAGGTCGTATTAAAAATATGACCATATTCCTTAGCCCGTTCATTGATCGAGATCGCGGTAAAAGCATTCAAATCAATGTCAAAGCGATCGGGATGAAACTCAGGATGTTCTCGTAAAATCCGCTCGGTTTTAAGCGCTCTCACAATATCATTACGAGTCATCCGTAAAGCTGCGATCGCCAATTCTCTAGACTCTAATTTAATGGGATTTCCTGCATCTTGCAGGCGATCAAAGACATCAATATGTCGAATTGTTTGATTGCACTTTTCAACTTCCTTAAATAGACGTAAAACTATTAGGGGAATTCCCTTTTGCCGCTGACGATTTTTATTTTCTTGCCATTGTTGCACAATCAATCGCATCAACAACAAAGCCAAGATTCCACTAACAATAGCTAAGCCAAGACATAACAACACTACGCCCAAGGGGGCTCCAGTCAAAACATAAAGGGAATAGATTGCTGCACCAAAACCAACCAAAGAAAATAGCATCGTTACTTCCGCAAACTCAATCGCTAGACTCAACATCCCCAAGACTAAGCTGATCAGCAAAATAATTCCCGCAATTCGTAACGGGGGTAAAAAAATGCTTGTAAAGGAAATGAAGTTAATCACCATAATCGCCAAAGCGATCGTGCGTTGGAGCTGCATCTGCTTTGGCGTTAACTTAGGTCGCTGTAAAATTTGCTGGCAAGGAAAGCCTGTCAATTCCAACAATTCTGCTTCTGAAATTAATAACCTTTCTAGATCGGCTCTCATATTTTGTGCCACCGTCTTAGTTGTTATAGCTTTATTACAGCCTTATTACAGCCTTATTAAGTAGCTAAGCATAATTAAAAACCAAAACCAGAGAGCGTACCGCCCGCTACGCGGGCGGTACGCTCTTCTAGGTTTTAAGTTTACTTATGCCTAGCTACTTAAAGTAAATTATCATTAAAAAATCTGACGATAATTTTAATGATAATTTGCTGTTACTAGTCATGTTAAGACAAAATCAAACCCTAAAAGAGATGGGCGATGCTTTGCATCGCTCATCTCTTTTAGGGTTTACAGCAATTATCGATCAAACGAACCACAAGGAGATTTTTGAAAGCGTTGCTTTGCAACGCTTTCAAAAACCTCTTTGGTTTGGGTTTGAGCGCAAAGCGCTGTATGTCCTAGTACAATTGGTGACAGCTATATCTAAGAGATGAGTGGCGGCGCGAAGCGCCGCCACTCATCTTTTGGATTACGCAAAACTTGCTGTAGGTAAATTTACTAGCCCAATAGCTGAATATCGCTAAAGATAATTTCGTAGTTTTTCGTTTGACCTTGTTCGTGGGATTGCACGACTTGTTTGGTCATTACATAGTAGTTACCCAACTTCTCGTAGGTATCTTCAAAACGAGCCTGACGTACGATCTCATTGGTCATAGGATTGCGGAAGACCGCAGTATACAGAGAAGACACATAGCCTTCACCAGTATCTAAATGTCCGAGGTGATTGATCGTAAAACCAATTCGTCCCATGACACGGCTGACCATCGAGATCTCGTTACCACGTACTTTATAGTTTGATCCCATCGAATCACCTGTCACCAAAATTTCGACAGATCCAGATTCGTCGGTTTCCCCAAGACTAAAGGATGATTTTCCGTGGGCATCTTCAAAGCTCTTGCGTTTGCGGTGTGTTACCACATCACGCAATTGGTTGTAGAGCCATTCCTGACCTTCATCAACAGATACGGTCTTTTCTTCGCCGCTAGGAGTACGGGTAGTACGTTCGATTAATAGAGGCTCGTCCATACTCACCTCGACGGACAAATCTTGAGCGATCTTCGCCTTGCCAGTTCTCGCCACGCCATCAATTGCTACGGATACATTGGCGGTCATGCCAGGAAAATTAGGATCCCATGTATAGCGGTTTTCGTAAGCAGCCTGAAATAGATCGCGGGCGCTAGTATCGGGCTTAATATCGGTTGTTGTAACCATTTTTCTAAAAGTATTGAGTTAAGTATAAGGTATCTCTCTATTTTACGTTCTGCTAGGCGGGGAGAGATAATGGTTTTGTGAAATGAGGGTTGCTACATCCCATGGATTGCTAATCCTAACGTGAGTTCTGGATAATTTGAAACGGGCTTGGAGAAAGGGTTTGCG
>NZ_ALWB01000218.1 GCF_000332215.1 Pseudanabaena biceps PCC 7429 | reverse complement strand
ATTATCCCGAACTCACGTTAAGCATAAGTAAACTTAAAACCTAGAAGAGAGTACCGCCCGCGTAGCGGGCGGTACTCTCTCTGGTTTTGGTTTTTAATTATGCTTAACTGCTTATATGACCAAAGAAGCTGCCTAGGCAGCTTCTTTGCTAATCTCCATTCAGTTGCAAAATTGCCATAAACGCTGCTTGTGGAACTTCTACAGTTCCAATCGACTTCATCCGTTTTTTACCTTTCTTTTGCTTCTCTAACAATTTCTTCTTCCGCGAAATATCGCCGCCATAGCACTTACTCAATACATTCTTGCGCAAAGCTGAAATATTTTCACGGGCAAGAATCTTAGAACCGATCGCCGCTTGAATGGGGATCTGGAACTGTTGCTTGGGAATCAATTCCCGCAGTTTCGACACAAGCGCCCGACCGACATTGTAGGACTTGTCGCGATGGACGATACAAGCCAAGGCATCCACAGGCTCCTCATTCACGAGAATATCCACAAGGACGAGATCGTTAGGACGATAGCCGATGACTTGATATTCCATGCTGGCATAGCCCTTCGTGCGGGACTTCATCTGATCAAAGAAATCCGTCACCATTTCCGCTAAGGGTAGTTCGTAAATCAGGGTGGCTCGTTCCGTGGTGATGTACTTCGTATCCACAAATACGCCACGTCTTGCCACACATAACTCCATCAATGTACCGATGTAAATTTGGGGAGTCATAATTTCTAGCTTGACATAGGGCTCCTCGATCGATTGCCTTGCGTTGGGTGGCGGCAACTCACTCGGATTGTCCACCATTAAAATTTCGCCCGTGTTGGTAGTGACTCGATAAATTACCGATGGTGCTGTCACAATCAGATCGAGGTTGTACTCGCGTTCGAGCCGCTCCTGCACGATCTCCATATGCAGCATCCCCAAAAATCCGCAACGGAACCCGAAGCCCATCGCGTTTGAGGTTTCGGGTTCGTAGTTGAGTGCTGCGTCGTTGAGCTTGAGCTTGGTTAAAGCTTCACGTAATTCCTCAAACTGATCGGCATCTGTGGGAAACATCCCGCAGAAAACCATGGGCTTGGCTTCTTCATACCCAGGAAAGGGCTCAGGCGCAGAGTCGATCGCGGAGGTAATCGTGTCACCGACCCGCGCATGGGCAACCATCTTGATCGCCGCCGCTAGATAACCCACCTCACCCGCATGTAGTTCGTCAACTTGGATTTGCCCAGGAGCTAATATACCGAGTTCATCGATGACATATTCCTGTCCCGAAGCCATAAACTTAACGCGATCGCCTTTTTTGACTGTGCCATCCATCACTCGAAAGTAAACAATTACCCCTCGATAGGCATCGTAGTAGCTATCAAAGATCAAAGCACGTAAAGGCTGATCGACCGTATCCTTGGGGGGTGGAACTTTTAAAACGATCGCTTCAAGGATCTCACGAATCCCGATCCCCTGTTTTGCCGAGGCATGAATTGCATCCGAACAGTCTAAGCCAATTAATTCCTCAATCTCATGGGCAATGCGATCGGGATCGGCTCCTGGTAAATCGATCTTATTTAAAACGGGGACAATTTCGAGATCGTTTGCCAGAGCCAAGTAAACATTAGCCAGAGTCTGCGCCTCTACGCCCTGCGATGCATCTACTACCAGCAAAGCCCCTTCACAAGCCGCTAAACTCCGCGACACCTCGTAGGAAAAGTCCACATGTCCTGGGGTATCAATCAAATTAATCGTGTATTCATCACCATTGAGAGCCTGATAGCGCATCCGCGCCGCTTGCAATTTAATTGTAATTCCCCGCTCTCGCTCTAGGTCCATGTTGTCGAGAAACTGCGCTTTCATATCCCGATCCGCCACTGTGCCTGTAAATTGCAACAAGCGATCGGCAAGCGTAGACTTACCATGATCGATATGGGCAATGATTGAAAAGTTACGAATGCGGGAGACGGGTACGTTGGTCATAAATATCAAAACTAAATATCAAAACTAAATATCAAAACTAAATATCAAAACTAAGTATCAAAACTAAATATCAAGACTAAATAAGTAAGTGATAAGTAAGTGGGCTTAATTAAATATAAAACTCTAAAACCTGTAGCGCACGCTGCGCGAGCGTCGCAGGTTTTAGCTCTGGATTTTAATTGTGCTGAGGTACTTATCAAAACTAAGTATCAAAATAATCGGGAAAGCAAGCCAAAACAGTAAAGCGACAAAACATGAGAGATAATCCGATCCTACCTTAAAGTAAATTAATGTAAACAACTATCAAAGGTGAGGACAATTAAGTTAGCCAAATAAAACCCTAAAAAACCCTAAAAGCTTACTCAGACCATTAGTACAGTACCTTAAATCTTTAGGTAAAACCAAGCAAAGTGTTACATTGTCTGGATTTGAGCCTAATATCGACATAAAGAGCTATATTCCAAAAAATCTCTTCTCAAAAATTGTGTTTAGGGTTAATGTACAAGAGCTAGTAAACTGAATGAGATTTTGCCAAATTTTATGAGCTAAGTTATCTAACTTCTCATATTACTAGGTTGTATGAGTAATAATAGCTATAGTAGTTTCATCTAAAAATTGAAACTGACTTGAAAACTATTCGGGCTAGCCTGTGCCGCAGGGATAGCTAGGCGCTTCTAAGATTAACTATGGTCAATGTAATTCAGTCAATGTAATTCAACCTAGCAAAAGATAGGAAGCAACTTCTATGTAAATTCAATTTCATCGTGTACAACAGTTACGCAGGGCAGAGTAAGCAATGAGTATAAGCAATCGAGTTCGACTATATGAACTCTCACGAGAGTTAGACCTCGACACCAAAGATGTAATCGCAGTATGCGAACAGTTAAATATAGTTGTTAAAAGTCATAGTAGTACAATTACAGAATCAGAGGCGGAATTGGTACGCATCAAAGCCCCTCAACAACACCCTAAGACTGCTGATCCCAGAGCTTCTGAAAAGAAATCTGTGACTGCGGCAAAGACCAAAGAATCAGAGGCTCGTACTGCTAAGCAGCAAATTCTTGCCGTTACCAAGCCTACGATTCGTCTGAATACTCCGCCTGTCTCTGGTAATGTAGGAGCAGTACCTCCTCTCACTCCGCCACTTAATTCACCCCCACTTAATTCATCTAGTGCGATCGCTGAGCTTAGCTCAGAACCTCCTGCCAAAACTGCTGTTATTAACCCTTCCTTGCCCATGCCCTCTGCTTCTCCATTAGTTAAGCCTCCGCTTCGTCCCTCTGTCTTAGAGGTCGATCTGCCCGAAACCACCACTGCGTCCAAAATTGAATTGACATCAGAAACAGCATTGACCCCACCAGTAACTCCTAAAACGATCAAAGAACCTCAGCCCACGGCCCCAAGATCGGAATTAATTGCGCCTCCTATCCCTCCCAAGTCCCCAGAAAAGACTGCTTCTGTGGTGATCCCAGTCAAGGCTCCAGTTGAAGAGGCTGCAACAAAGGCAAATCCAGTCAAGCAAGCACCTAAGGAGCCAGCCGTTGCGAAAGAACAGGCCCCAAGAAAGGAGACTCCCAAGGTAGAGCCGCGATCGCAGACCGAAAAGACCGAGCGCCCTCTAGCACCCAAGCAAGCCTTGGTGAGCGTGTCACCACCTCAAGTTAAGTTAAACAAGCCCGTTGCGCCAGAGCGTCCCAAAACGCCTGCGGTCACGCCGAAAGTTATTATTGCGCCTAAGCCACCTGCCGCCAGACCATCCGATGAGTCACGAGTTTCGGCAAAATCCAACCAGAGTAAGTCTGAACAGGGCAGAGTTGCGGCAATTGCCGCAGAGGGGAATCAAGAAACAGCAAAGGTTAACAAGCCCGAAAGACCAAAGCTCAATAAACCCGTCGAACAACCTGTGGCAGCTCCTGCTGGTGGCAGACCGCAGAGCCGTGGACCAAAATTAGTCAAGGATTCTGTACTAATTGAAAGGGGGATCACTGCTCCTACCGAACCACCCCATAATTTGCGTCCACCGATGCCCACCTTGATGCGTGCTCCCGAAAAGCCCGTCATTGCCGATAAAACTGGCAAAAAGCCTGAAACCGTAGGTGGGTTTGCCCCCGTATTGCCTGAGCTTTTAGAAAAGCCAACCTTACCGAATAAAGCCAACAAGCGTAAGGGCAAGTCCAAGGAAGAAGAGGAAAAAGATCTTCTTGAGCTAAAAGAAAAGAATCGTCTCAACAAACCCAAGCGCTATCTGCGTGACTTTGCTGATGATGATGACGATGCTGCCGATCTTGAGGCAGCTAACGAGCTTGCACAGATCAGTCTGTCCCTAGCTCGTCCTGCGGCTCGTCCTAAGGCGATCGCCGTGCCATCGAAGCCAACTATGGCGGCAGATATTAAACCAACACAAAAGGGTAGAAAATCTGCACCTAGCCGCGATCGTCGCCACCAACAAGTCGAGGTCATTCCTGAAAAGCCCACTTCTGTTGAGATCGAAGAGGGCATGACCGTAGCCGTACTTGCTAAGCGTCTAGTCCTTTCTGAGACAGAGGTAATTCGCACCCTATTCATGAAGGGGATCATGGCGAATATTAACCAGACTCTTGATGTCGGTACTGCCAAGATGGTAGCGGCAGAATTAGGTTATGAGGTACATGATCCTGAGGTCGTAGAGCTAGCGCTCAAGACGGAAATGATCGATGTTGGCGACCTTGATAAGCTTCAACGTCGTCCTCCCGTGGTAACCATCATGGGGCACGTTGACCATGGTAAAACCACATTGCTGGATGCCATTCGTAAGAGTAAGGTGGCTCAAGGAGAAGCAGGTGGTATTACCCAGCATATTGGTGCATACCACGTTGATGTCGAACATAACGGTCAGAAACAACAGATCGTCTTCCTCGATACCCCTGGTCACGAAGCCTTTACCGCCATGCGTGCGCGTGGTACGAAGGTTACTGACATTGCCGTACTGGTTGTTGCTGCCGATGATGGAGTCCAACCCCAGACCATCGAAGCGATTAGCCATGCCCGTGCTGCGAAAGTGCCAATTGTTGTTGCCATTAACAAGGTTGACAAGATCGAGGCTCAGCCCGATCGCATTCGTCAAGAATTAACGGAATATTCCCTTGTTGCGGAAGAATGGGGTGGCGATACCATCATGGTTCCCGTCAGTGCGATCAAGCGTGAGAATCTTGATACCTTACTGGAAATGATCTTGCTGGTTGCTGAAGTTGAAGACTTACAAGCTAACCCCAACCGTACTGCTAAGGGCACGGTCATTGAAGCTCACCTCGATAAGGCTAAGGGACCTGTAGCCACCTTGCTCGTCCAGAACGGTACGTTGCGTGTTGGTGACATCTTCGTAGCTGGTGCTGCCTTTGGTAAGGTAAGGGCGATGGTTGACGATCGCAGCGTGCGCGTCGATAAAGCTTCGCCATCCTTTGCCGTCGAAGTCCTCGGACTGGGCGATGTCCCTGCGGCAGGTGATGAGTTTGAAGTCTATCTAGACGAAAAACAAGCTCGCGCGATCGCTGATCAACGCACCATGGATCAACGCCAAGCCCGCTTGGTGCAGGCAATGGCTTCCCGCCGTGTCACCCTCGGTACTTTGTCCGAGAAGGTGAAGGAAGGCGACCTCAAGGAACTCAATATCATCCTCAAGGCGGACGTACAAGGCTCCCTCGAAGCAATTCTTGGCTCTTTGGCTCAACTACCTCAACGCGAAGTCCAACTCCGCATCCTCCTCTCTGCTCCTGGGGAAATCACCGAAAACGATATTAGTTTGGCAGCAGCTAGCTCGGCGGTCGTGCTTGGCTTTAACACTACGATGGCTCCTGGAGCAAGACAGGCTGCTGACGATCTTGGTGTTGACTTCCGCGATTACAACGTCATCTATAAGCTCTTGGAAGATATCCAAGATGCGATGGAGGGCTTACTCGATCCTGAAATGGTCGAGGAGTATCTCGGTCAAGCCGAAGTACGAGCGATCTTTACAATTGGTAAGGGTGCTGTGGCTGGTTGCTATGTCCAAAATGGCAAGCTGGTTCGCAACTGTAATGTCCGCGTCAAACGTGGCAATGAGGTTGTCCATGCAGCCGTACTTGACTCGCTGCGAAGGGTTAAGGACGATGCCAAGGAAGTCGCCGCTGGATTTGAATGCGGTATCTCCCTTGCTAAATTCACCACATGGAAAGAAGGCGATACTATCGAAGCCTTCCGCATGGTCACCAAGCGTCGTACGCTAGCTACTTCTTAATAAATAAAAAAGCGCCCTTAGGGCGCTTTTTTATTCTGGTAATTCAATTTCTACTTTACCGCCTTCTACAGCGCGAATTCGTAAGTCATAACCATAAAGTAAGCTCATCCCAACTAAGGGATCTGTTTCTGCTTCATTGACTGGAATAGTTCGGTATTGACCATCCCAAATGATTGTTGCTGCATAAACCTCAAAGGTCACTTCACTGCCATCACCTAAAGTCCCCCGATCAACCCCTGTCCAAGGTAAGTCTAAAGCTTCAATAATTTCATTTGGTAAGCTTAAGTAACCTGTATAGCCTGTATCAATAACGGCATCAATCAGTTTGGTCTGTTTCTTTTCGTTGATGATGACTAGTGGAATTGTTGCTTCACAGCTTTGATTAACTACACCATGAATCATATCGTCTTTTTTAGGCTCCTTGCGCCAAAGCGATGAACGGCTCTATGTCCAATGCGAACGATCCAAGGTTGAGCATCAGGAATGCGTTTGAATAGGCTACCTGTTGCGGTCAATATTTCATCGGCAACTTCAAAGGCTCCTGTTTCAATGTCAATGGCAACAATTTTGCCATAATTACCCGTTTCGACTTGTGGGCGCACCTGAGTTTCATAAATCTCATCGCCACGCCTAGCGATTTCTTCTTTGCTATATCGAGGGTGTCTTACTGCCATGATTGTTAGTTTTGTGAGATCGAGCTATTTTTTAAGTCTCTGTAAATAGTTTAGCTAAAATATCTGAGATTTCTTTTAAAGATTCAGACTTATTTGCAATTAGCCATTCCGTCAGTTTTACAGAATCTCTAGTTTTTGAAAACTCTACTCTGCTTTCTGTTAACTTTAAAAATATGTCTTTTAGCGTATTTGCACCATCAATTAAACTACCATCTGACGAGCCTTTTTTGCAGTTAGCTTTTTTACATTCTTCTAGAATTGCATCAACATCTGAAACTGTAATTACTTTCTCTTGACCTTGATCTAATTCATTAATAACACTTGCTATAGCGTCAGAATCTAGTAAATAGTTTTCATACATACGACGAGGTAAAAATTCAACTGGATTTGAGCTTCGCTTTCGTAAATCTCCCATTTGTTGTTCATTACGCTCTTCTTTATCAAACACAAAACCTATTGCTGGTGGAAATAGATTGTGACTGCCACTTAATTTATCGTAAACGTCAAAAATAATATGTGCGCGTTTACCTTCTAGATCACCAGTATTTTTAACAGCAAGAATCTGAATTCCTCTTAGAGATTTATTAAGAATTTTGGTGATAATTTGCGGATAACATTTTTCCTCTGTTGGACCTTCAACCCATAGTATTTTATCCATGCCAAATACATCAGACAGCCTAACTCCTACCTCATCCAAAAGATATCTCAACTCTTTTGTATCCTTTGAATCCATTGTAAATACCTTTGTTTCACAATCCTCAGTATATTTGAGCATTGTAATAGTCGCTGGTTCGGCAGCAGCAATTATCGTTGGTGAATGTGTAGAAATAATATACTGATGTTCTTGAAACCTTTCATCTTTACCTAATTCTTTGAGAATTTCTATAAGTTTCTTTGCTGCCCCAGGGTGTAAGAAAGATTGAGGTTCATCAATGATAATTATTCTTGGATGATTTGCTGTAAGCACAACAAATAAAATTGATAAAACCTGACCAATTCCTGTCCCACAAGCAGACAATGGGAAAGATAAATCATCTCTCATTGTTGACGGATCAACATGCCAAACCTTGATCTCAATATTTTGTCCTTGCGAAATAGAAATCTGTTTAATCTGAGGAAATATTATTGATACATAACGGTTAAATAGATTAAATAATTCTGGATTATTACCCTGCAACATACCAAGTGCCTCTGGCAGATTTGAAGCATTAGTTAAAAGCTCAGGATTATATGACCTATCACATCTACCAACGTTTAGACGCTCTGCAAGAAATCTATAGATTCGTTTTTGAGCAACTTTTAAAAAACTTGCAAAAGAATTTTGTGACAACATAAATCCTGTATAAGATGCACACGTAACCCAATTCCCAATTTGATTTGGATCTGGGATAACCTGAAAATGAGGGCATCCGCCGCTAATTATGGGGACTGTTGCATATAAATCGAAACTTGGCTTTTCATTATTATCATTGCAAAAAAAATGTAACTGACCAGATACAGATGTACTGAAAGTTTGCTGTTTGGGATTATCTAACCATGATCTAAATAGAGATATTGCTTCACTTACACCTCCTAAAGAATTAGGAATTATATATGGGGTTGAGATTTGCGCTGCAATTTCTTCAAACTCTGAATCTATAATATCTAGACTGAAATGCACCTGTGATTGTGGTTTTAGTAATGATGATTTTGCTGGTAGCGTACTAAGACTTTTGTGAGGAGTATCGTTAAATTCAAGCGTCAAAGCTTCAAGCAAAGCTGTTTTACCAGCACTGTTTTGTCCCGTAATAATATTTATACCTGCTCGAAACTCCATCCATCCAGAATCACGAAAAGATTTATAGTTTAAAACTTGAACTTTTGAAATGAGCATAAAAGTACTGGTTTAGTGAATAAACAATAAATGATTTTCTTAACTTTACTAAGACTATAAAATTTATACCTTAGGCTATTGAAATATAATATTTATCGTAGATTGTCGTCAAAAATAAACTACTCCTATTGAGTCCTCTTTACAATCGCTTGAGATTTAGAAAGATACAATAGATATTTCAATCAACTCATAGTGGCTGAATAATGCTTCTGTTGAAATTGCATTTCCAAATTAAATATCTCACCGAAGGTTTGCGCGATCGCCTTAGCTATAATGAGGAGGGATACCTATCGATCGCAGTTTCGATTAAATACACAATACTAGCGGAATATTAGCTAGCGATCGCTATTTGAGAAAGAGCTTACAGCCTATTGAGGAATTAAGGGGTACAAATAGCAGCATTTGGAAAACCAGTTTGAGAAGAAAGATTTATCGAGCAAAAGAAAGAATGTTTTACAAGACAATCTGGATGAACAAGTAAACAATGCGGTTTAAATTTGCGAACAAAGGACTTGAGTACCGACCAAAGCATTTCAATGGGATTAAAATCAGG
>NZ_ALWB01000217.1 GCF_000332215.1 Pseudanabaena biceps PCC 7429 | reverse complement strand
AAGCTATTCTCAATAATTTGACAATTTTCTTACCCCCAAGAATTTTCGTGTTGTCAAACGTGCTCTAGGCAAGCCCTCCAGAAGCCGAGGGTTTCAAATTTTTTACCCCGCAAGGGGACGGAAACACCCAGTATTTTGTTTCCTTCTTAGTTTCAGGATCTGTTTCAAATTTTTTACCCCGCAAGGGGACGGAAACTACCACGGTGTGAGCTAAACCAGCCCCAGAAGTACAAGTGTTTCAAATTTTTTACCCCGCAAGGGGACGGAAACATTGCCATTGTCCTTATTGCGAAAGTACAAGTGTTTCAAATTTTTTACCCCGCAAGGGGACGGAAACAAGTTACAGGAGTTTGTGCATTGCTCAAATCTGGTTTGTTTCAAATTTTTTACCCCGCAAGGGGACGGAAACGATAAGCACCAGCTACTACCAACTGAGAAAGGTTGATAAAGTTTCAAATTTTTTACCCCGCAAGGGGACGGAAACTTAGCTCCAGAAACAAGAAGTGCACTACCAAGTAAGGGTTTCAAATTTTTTACCCCGCAAGGGGACGGAAACCAGACCTCTTTGCATATTGAGCTACCAGCTCCTCGTTTCAAATTTTTTACCCCGCAAGGGGACGGAAACAGTGCCGAAAGCAGCTAAAATTGTAAATCCCGGTTTCAAATTTTTTACCCCGCAAGGGGACGGAAACAAGGTTTACCCCTTCTTCGGTGGAAACACCTAGAGTTTCAAATTTTTTACCCCGCAAGGGGACGGAAACTTTGTTCTATTTCCACCACTGATTCCCCAGTTGTTTCAAATTTTTTACCCCGCAAGGGGACGGAAACTATGTTCGATGGTGAGCCTGTGCCGGTCGTGCGACCGGGTTTCAAATTTTTTACCCCGCAAGGGGACGGAAACTTGCAAGGACAGCCTTGGCAATGATCACAGGGGTTTCAAATTTTTTACCCCGCAAGGGGACGGAAACCTTTAAAAAAACTGCGAAACCATTTCTAAAAAAGGTTTCAAATTTTTTACCCCGCAAGGGGACGGAAACCGTCTGTCGCTGGTTTTCCAGAGGTGGATGCAGGTTTCAAATTTTTTACCCCGCAAGGGGACGGAAACAGCAAGACTTAATAGAATTGCCGTGATTGCCGATGGTTTCAAATTTTTTACCCCGCAAGGGGACGGAAACGGGAGGGAAAGATGGAAGAAAGAAGATCGAAGAGGGAAGAAATGCAAAGAAAAATGCAAAGAAATAAAAAATTACTGTAATCGAATATAATTAATTGCTTAAATTTCATTCTTCGTTCTTCATTTTTCCGTCTTTAATTCGCGGGGACGGAAACGGGAGGGAAAGATGGAAGAAAGAAGATCGAAGAGGGAAGAGGGAAGAAATAAAGATAAAAACCAAAAAATATGTAGCTATTGCAATAATGTAAAATCGAATTCTTAATTTTCATTCTTCAATCTTCCTTTTTCCGCCTTTCCAATTATGTTTGACCTACGCGATCGCACCAAAAGCTTTGCATTGAGAATTGTGAAACTATATACATCTCTGCCGAAAACTACCGAAGCGCAAGTATTAGGGAAACAAGTCCTGAGAAGCAGAACATCAGTTGGGGCGCATTACCGAGAAGCAACCCGTGCGCGATCCAATGCTGAATACATCAGTAAAATTGAAGTTGGACTTCAGGAACTAGAAGAAAGTATTTACTGGCTAGAGCTATTAGCAGAAGCAGGGATTGTCAAAGCTTCTAACTTAGCCAATCTCATTCAAGAAGCCGAAGAACTGATCGCCATTTTTGTGACATTGGTGAAAAAAACGAAAAATAAAGACGTAAGAGAGAAATTTAAAGATGGAATAGAGAAGACGGAAGATTGAAGAAAAGATGAGGGGCAAGAGAAATATAGAAATGCTAAAGTTATCGCGATCGCGTAAAATTACATTCTTAAAATTGCATTCTTCATTCTTCGATCTGGAGTTTAGACTAAGAAAGGTAAAAAGGCAGAGTAAAAGAGATACAAACTGCCTAAAGTAGATGAAAAGAAAAGGACATCTACAGTCATGATTATTGACAAACTACAAGAATTTCGTCAACAGGTATATAGATTTTTAGGAAACGGACGGGATGCAATATTTGACCTGATGGATGCAGTATTAACCAGTCCAAGCGTAAAGTCATTTGCGGAATTATCGTTATCTGCGGTGTATCGGCGAAAATGGTCAAGCCTATATGAGTCACTAAAAGACAGTCGACCAAGACGAGGAAGGCTCAGACGACTGTGTGTGGAACAAATACCCAAAGACATTCGCCCATTGCTAGCAGGAGACCATACAGGATGGGGAAGACCGCACGCCAAAACGTTAAAAGACAGGAGCTTTGTACATCAACCGAATTTGGTTGAAGGCAACAAACCGATCGTGTTAGGACATGACTACAGTACCTTGGGGTGGGTGCCAGAGATGGAAGGGAGTTGGGCAATTCCGTTATGTCACGAGCGGATCAGTAGTTTTGAGACAGCAGCCCAAAGAGGTGCATTCCAACTGAGGCAAGTATGTCGAGACTTGTCTGTAAGACCGATCGCCACCTATGACAGTGAATATGGTAGTGCGGCCTTTATGAATTTGACCGAGGATATTCCCGCAGACTTACTGCTGCGTCTACGTCCTAACCGATGCTTATACAAAGCTCCTGCACCCTATAGAGGCTGTGGTCGTCCCCGCAAGCATGGGGATAAATTCCAACTTGCCAATGCTGATAGTTGGGGAGACCCATCGGCAACTTTTAGCTTAGAAGATGAGACAGTCGGACAGGTGCAAATCCAGCAATGGTCTGATTTACACTTTAAAAAAGCTGCCCAACGCCATTTCCAAGTTATTCGAGTCACCCATCCCCATTGCTCTGGTTTGTGGTTAGCTTGGGTGGGAGAGCAGATGCCATCTTTAGTCCAGATTTGGCGTTTGTACTTACGTCGTTTTGCTATCGACCATTGGAATCGCTTTGCCAAACAACGTTTACATTGGACTCTGCCTCATTTGTTGACTCCTCAACAGGCTTTGCGTTGGAGCGATCTTATGCCTCTATTGTCTTGGCAATTGTGGTTAGCCCGTCAACTGGTTATTGATAGTCCTTTACCTTGGCAGAAACCCCAAACCAATCTCTCCTTTGGTCGAGTCGCTCAGGGCTTTGCCGCACTTTTAGTCAGGATTGGTTCTCCAGCCTGTTCTCCTAAACCTCGTGGTAAGTCCCTTGGTTGGAAATCTGGGCGTAAGCGTTCTCCTTTTCCTCGCTTTCCTATCATCAAAAAACGGGTTTCCCGTCCAAAAAAGGTCAACAAAGACAACCTTAATTCCTAACCCTCAATATTCTCGTTTTCATTCTCTTAGATTTCCTCAGTTCTTTATTCTCTGAGTTACTTTTTCCTGCTCTTTTTCTGCTTATCTCAATCACCTTAGTCTAAACTCCAGTCAAAGTTGTTAGAGCAGAAAATTGGATAAAACTGAAAACAAGTCAGCTATTGATCATAACTTCCAAGTTTTATTTGTTCCCAAACAAGTCT
>NZ_ALWB01000216.1 GCF_000332215.1 Pseudanabaena biceps PCC 7429 | reverse complement strand
GAGATGCGGCGCTTCGCGCCGCATCTCTCTTTTGGGTTTTGATTTTGTCCTGATTTGCTTGGCGGCAGTTATATATGTGATTATTTTTGATCGGCAAGAATTACTGCAAGTTTATTAATCGCAATGCCATACCATTTCTGCATTCTGAGGAGTTCGCCATCAAGGGGTAATGTCGGTGGGAAATCGCAGATGTAGTTCAGTTCGCGCAGAGCCGCCACGATCGCGCTAGGCGAAATCCACCATTGCTGTGAGATATCTAACAGATTTAATTTCTCTATATTCTCTAAGTTAAGAGACTGAATTTGATGGCGAAATTGATCGATGGAAGGCACTGAAGGAATATGGGAACCGAGATAGATATAATCGGGTTTAGCGGTAGCGATCAGCCATTGTAGATGTGTGAATGATGGTGGTAAAGTCCATAGAACAACTGCTTCGTACTTTTTATTGCGCGTGGGGCGATCGCAATCGACATCACCTTGAAACTTATCGGCTGGGCGATCGCAACCATATAGTAATAATGGACGAGGTAGAGGTCTTGACGCTTCGTTGAGATTTTCCCATTGGGGAAACTTGGTAATTATTGGTGCGGGTTTATATAGTAATGGAATTTGTTTAGTCTCAATTTGAGAATTATCTCCATTGTCTACTTCATGAATGCCTACTTCACGAAGCCCTACTATTTCTAATTCTACGGAAGTAGTATCTTGCCACTGATTAGCCCTTAGCTTATAGGCGATATCCACGCGATTGGGGATAGGGCAATATTCTCCCCAGCGCCAAGCGATCGCCTTAATTTTACCGTTGCCAGTATCAAGCTCTAAAGAGAGATGTTTGACTTTATCCCTACCACGAGTTTGTTGAGAGATAACGCGAACATTTTGACTATAAAACACGGGATCGGGATTGCCGAGCCCGCAGGGTTGCAGGCGATCGCAGGTTTGTAACAGGGACATCGAAACATCGCTAAGTTCGGCGAGTACATCCACCTGAATGAAGGGCATGATATGACTGGGTAAAATATTTTCGCGATCGACAAATTCCCGCAGCCCTAGGCGTAGCTTCTCCATATTCTGCGCAGGAATGGTAAATCCGCCTGCGGCCTTATGTCCACCACCCTTATTGCGAATGGGAGCGATATATTCGAGGGAATGGAAAACATGAAATTCGGGAATGCCTCTTACGGAGAAACGTACCGTGTCCCCTTGATGGTTGTACGATTCTTGCTGATTTTGCGATACTTCCTTCTCTTTGTCCTCCATGTCGTGACTATCTTCATAACTGCCGATAAATACAGGAGCACCGTACCGTTCTACTAAGCGCGAGGCAACAATGCCAATTACCCCGTGATGCCAGCCCGTCTGTTTGGCCATGGGTAAGTCTGCTTGGACATCGCGATCTACGATTACTAAAACCCGTTCTTGGGTGATGTCAAAACCTTCAGCCCGTTTTTGGTTGATATAGCGGATCGCTTGTTCCTCAATCTCTTTACAGAGATCTTGGCGCTTTTTATTAGTCGCTTCACATTCTTGGGCTAGGGCGATCGCCTGTCCCATTTCTTCGCAGGTTAAGAGGTCGATAATGACTTGAGGATTGCCAATCCTGCCGATCGCATTAATGCGGGGACCCAAACCAAACCCGATCGCTTCGGGCTTCATCCCCGTTTGTTTATCTTTGGCGATTCCCGTTTCATTAATCAGGGCAATGATGCCAATTACCTTAGATTGGGACAGCAACCGCAAGCCCTTTTTGACAAGTCGGCGATTGATCCCCGTTAAAGATGCCAGATCGGCGATCGTCCCAAGGGTAAATAGCTCCAACAGTGGATTTTCTAACTCGGCACGTTTGCCAAAGCGATCGCTTAACTCCAGCGCCAAAATATAGGCGACTCCAACACCAGCGATCGCTGCATAGGGAGAATGCGGATCGACTTGATATTTAGGATTGAGTATGGCGGTTGCAGGGGGGATTTTGCTAGAATCTTCGGGGACTTCATGATGGTCGGTAACAATTACAGAAATATTTAAGGATTCTGCGAGGGCGATCGCCTCATAGGCGGCAATCCCATTGTCCACGGTGATAATTAATTTCCCATTTCGCTCGTGACAATCTCGGACAATCCGCATATTGATCCCATAGCCTTCCGTCATGCGACTGGGAATTTCGTATTCCACAATTGCCCCTAACAATTTGAGGGTACGGATCAATAAAGCCGTACTAGTCATACCATCTACGTCATAATCGCCACAAATTGTGATGCGTTCGCCGTTTTTAATTGCATACTCGATGCGATCAATGCTGGCAATTAAATCGGGAAATTCTTGCTTGGGGTCGGGTAAATTGTCAAGTTCGGGATCGAGAAAAACTTTGGCAGTTTCAGGGGTATTAATGCCTCTATTTAGCAAAACCTGCGCGATTATGGGAGAAAGTCCTGTGGCGTTGGCAATCGCGATCGACAAATCGGTTTGAGGTGAGAAAATCTGCCATCGTTGTTGAGGTAAATGCATGAGAACAATAATATAATTATTAAGAATATCTTAAAAATTCGTTGCGAGTCCGAAAGTAAATGAGGACTGTTTCAACATTACCTGAATCAACATTGCAACTCCTACTATTTATTGACGATCGCCCTAAGGCAAAAGATTTAGTCAAAGAAGTGGAGGAATTTTTGCATAGCGAGAGCGATTGTCGATCCGAGTTGCAAATTATCAATGTCGCCAGTCAGCCTCAACTTGCCGAGCTCTTTAAAGTGGTAATGTCTCCTGCCTTGCTAAAGCTATCACCTTTACCACGCCAAACGATCGCAGGGAAAAATATTCTCAAGCAACTGGGGAATTGTTGGGATACTTGGAAACAACAGGTACTCGACCAAACCACGAACCATCCTCCCGAACTTGCCCAAAATATCGACTACATGAGTGAAGTGGCACATCTTGCTGATGATGTGTTTCGGTTATCTCAGGAAAAAGCCGAGATTGAGGAACAAATTCGTTTTAAAGATCGGGTGCTGGGAATGCTAGCCCATGACTTGAGAAATCCCTTAACAGCAATTTTATTAGCGATCGATACGATCGAAAAAAGTGGTGACAAAATCGACCCGCAAATGATTTCTCGTCTCCTCAAGCACGCGAGAAATAAAGCCCGTGATGCTGACAATATGATTACGGATATTCTCGAAGCGGGAAGGGGGGCAAATGCCCAATTTCGCACCCAAAGGCAAAAGATTCAACTCGATCAGCTTTGTCATAGTGTCGTCAGCGATTTTTACTTCCACAAATGTTTGGAAGGGAAAATGCAAAAATTGGTAAAAGATATCCCTACCGATTTACCGCCCGTATATATCGATCAAGAAAAAATTCGTCAAGTTTTAATCAACCTGTTGGGGAACGCTACGAAATATACTCCTGAAGGTGGAAAAATCGAGCTTACCGTGATGCACCGTACCTCGCAAAAAATTGAGGTTAGTATTACTGATAATGGTCCTGGAATTCCTGCGGAAATGCGCGATCGCGTATTTGAGGAGCGCTATCGCTTAGAACGGGATGATGAGGCTGACGGCTATGGTATCGGGCTCTCCCTATGTCGTCGGATTATCACGGCGCATTACGGTCGGATCTGGGTTGATGATGCGATCGGCAAAAAAGGAAGTTGTTTTCGGTTTACTTTGCCAGTTTACTAATAATACCAATTCCCAAAAGTGTGGCTACACTTTTGGGAATTAAAAACCAAACCCAGTAAGGGTTTTAAAATCACAAAATGGCTACGCCATTTTGTGATTTGGTATAAAAGATAAATGGCGGCGCTTCGCGCCGCCATTTATCTTTTGGACTTTAAGATAATTAACAAAAAACCAGAAGTGAGATGTCACTTCTGGAAGATGTAATAAATACCTTCAACCGTTAATATCTAAATAAATAAAATCCCCATTTGTTAGTTACATGAGTAACCATGAAAATTTTAAACATATTTGACTAAACTACAAATCAAATATATTTATACTCATAACTATCATTGATGTTTACTTTTCAGCAATTTACGAATAAATAAGTGCAAATTTCTATAATCTATGGTGATAAACACAGCTTTCTCTAGAAACATGTACTTATTAATGTAAAGTGCTGAAAAAGCGATACCAACGAAAAATTTAAAGTTTACCTTGATGGATAGCCGAAAAAATTATCGACATCCTGCAAGGGCTACTTCTCTTTCTTCAGGTGGCTTCAGACTAGGGAACAAGAAGTGATTTTCTTCAACATACTGTGCTCCGAATAGTCCTTTTTCTGCCCAGAAGTATCGATCCGTTGTGTGCTCGTTCCGTCTTACAAGCAACAATGCTGGGGGAAGAATGCCATGTGTATGAATGTACTTACGTGCAGCCGTTACTGGCTTATCTTCTCCGCTATCGATACTAAATTGAGGAATATGTTCTAGGATTTTGCGCCCTTCTTGGCGACGTCTACTCTTCCGCTTACGTCTCCTTGCCAAATCAATACCTCCTAATTTAGACCCTGAAATGCGATCGGGATTACAAAACACTGATATTATAGCTAGGGTCAATAAGAAATTTCAACTTTTCTTTACAAATTTTTGTCACTAGTCATTTCCTGTGCCTTAGGTTGATACCAAGCCAAAATCTAGAAGTTAGGTTAGGTAATCATTACATCCCTACGTTTTACTCCAGCGATCGCTGTATCGACAACTACATCAATTTGCGGCAAAGTGGTTTAGAGCTTCGGCAAAGTCTCTAACTCCCCGAAATTGTCGGTATACCGAAGCAAATCTTACATAAGCAACTTCGCTGACATCTTGTAAATATCGCAAAACCATCTCCCCAATTTCGACGCTTGAAACTTGATGGCGATCGCGTCCTTGAAGTTGCGCTTCGATTTCATCAATAATTGACTCCAGAGCCGTCTGCGATACCCCCGTTTTCTCACAAGCTCTGATCATGCCGCGCAGCAATTTCGATCGATCAAAGGATTCGCTCGCCCCATCCCGTTTTAAGACTGTGATGGGGACAAATTCAATCCGTTCGTAGGTGGTAAATCGACGCTGACAGTTCAGACATTCTCGCCTGCGTCGGATACTACAGCCTGCTTCTGCCGAACGAGATTCTAAAACACGGCTATCAGTATGCTGACAAAACGGGCAAAGCATGACATATCTCAACTATGGTGTGTATGGATCGAATGGTATAGCTATATTCACTTAAGTCAGGACATCAAACCCAATAGAGAGTTGCGGCGCGAAGCGCCGCAACTCTCTATTGGGTTTGATGTTTGTCCTAACATTACTGACTCATTACTGACTATAGCTATAAAACCGATTCTTTATTTATACAACTGTAAGTTATAGTGGTCAGTTTGGTGATGGGGAGCAAAGCCAAGGTTTGGGAATCTCTTCCACAATATTCCACAATACTGCCTTGTAGGTATCATCCTGCGTAGGGATGTAAAACCACCGCTTTGAGAATGCGATCGCCTTTCCAAAGCGGTAAAGATAGCCATAATTTGCCTTCATCGATCCACTGTTGACGCAATGCCGCACTACTTAGTTGGGGATCCGTAGATTGGAGACAAATAATATTTAATGTCGGTTCGCAAACCAGCTCTAAATCACTCGAAGCATCCACCCATTGGCGCAAATTATGCGATAGATCGAGCGATCGCTCAACGAGATAACGACAGCCTTCTATGCCCATTGCCTTCATTGCCATCCACAATTTGAGGCTATCAGTGCGCCTTGTTCCTTGCAAATTGAGGTTGCCGAAGTTGAGAGTGCGATCGTCCATATAGGGAAGTTCCCCTGCAAATCCATCCACCAGATGTTGCCGATCTTTTACGATGAGCATGGCACAGGTTCGCGCTACCCATAGCCATTTCTGAGGATTAAAGGTCATCGAGTCGGCAAGTTCGCAGCCTTGAAATAGAGGTTTTAGTTTGGGAGTAAAAATTCCCGCCCCACCATAGGCAGCATCAACATGAAACCAGCAATCATAGCGCTTAGCAATGACTCCTACCGCTTGGATGGGATCGATCGCGCCTGTCACCGTTGTACCTGCGATCGCCGCCACAAAAAAAGGCGTTTTCCCTTGGCTAATTGCTTGTTGAATGGCTATTTCTAATTCCTCAATGAGGATTTCACCGCGATCGTTCGTGGGCACGCGCACTAAGTTATCCTTCCCAGTGCCAATCACATTCATTGCCTTCTCAAAGGAAGTATGGGCGGCATCGGAGACAAAGGCGACTAAATTTCCAGAACCACCAACATTTTTGCTCTCAGGACATTTCCAATTTCTTGCCAATAAAAGCCCTGAAATATTGGCAAGGCTACCACCTGAGGTAAGCGTGCCAAAACAATCCTTGCCCATACCGAAGAAATGCCCAAACCATTGCATGAGCTGGGATTCCATTTCCGTAAATATGGGTGCTAGCTCGTAGCTCAGCATATTGTTGTTGACTGCGGAAACTAGAGCGTCAGCCCAGATCGTGATGGCGGTAGGTACGCTGTCCATATGTCCCATATAACGGGGATTCTGGAAGTTAACCGTACGAGGCAAAATCTGCGATCGCACTTCAGATAGCAACTCTAAGAGTTCCTGTCCCTGTTGGGGAATGTGGAGCTCGAAAGCAGTTTCGTCCTTTACAAAGGGATGATTTTGAGTATCCAGAACTGAATCCACGATCAGATCCACAAAGGCATAGCCTAACTTGCGGATATCTTCGAGATTGGAGCGATCGGGATTGAGAAAGTGGGAATTAAGGGAGAATTGGCGCGGGGAATCGGGCATTGTTACGTTTATTTATCAATGAGCCACCGAGGGATGCAGGCTATGGCATCACAGGGGGATTTTAAGTTTAGTCGATGTAAGGGATACGCGGAATCGAAGCAATCAAAGCCTTGGTATATTCGTGGTGAGGATTAGTTAAAACCGATGCGGTGCTGCCCTGCTCTACGATTTTACCGCCACGCATCACCGCAATGCGATCGCAAAAAAATTGGGCGACAGCGAGATCGTGGGTAATAAAGATATAGGTAAGTTTAAATTCCTGTTTGAGGTCGCGCATTAGCTGTAAAACTTGGCTCTGGATCGAGGCATCCAGCATACTTACTGGTTCGTCACAAATAACCAATTTGGGGTTAGTAATCAGGGCGCGGGCGATCGCGACCCTCTGTAACTGTCCTCCTGACAAATCGGATGGATAGCGCTCGGCTAGTTGTGAACTCAGCCCCACTTTTTCGAGAATGGCATATACCTTGTCGCGGGCGGCTTCGAGGTTAGGGACAATCTGGTGAATCAGCAGAGGATCGGCTACACTCCGAAATACAGTCATGTAGGGACTGAAACAAGCACGCGGATCTTGAAAGATCATCTGCATCTGCGATCGCATTTGGCGTAATTGTTCGCCTTTGAGTTTAGTGAGTTCTACGCTATTAAACCGCACCAAACCGCGATCGGGCTTAATTAATTGCAGGATCGCCCGCCCAGTCGTACTTTTGCCCGACCCACTTTCGCCAATAATGCCAAAGGTCTCACCTGAGAGGATTTCTAAGTCAATGCCATCAACAGCTTTGACCACACCAATCGAGGCATCAAAAAATCTAGCGATCGGATTGCCTCCAGTGACATAGTGCTTTTTCAGATGATTGACATAGAGAATCACTCTGGGAATAGACTTTTGCGGGACAGTAATTTTTTCAATTAATTGAGTTTCTTGGGGTTTTGGGTCCTCTTCCTGATTCTCTTCAGAAGTATTCGTCTCTTCAGCATCACTCGCAGGAATATCTTCAGGGGATTGGAGATCTTGAATTACGGGAAGATCTTGAATTACAGGAATATCTTGGATTTCCTGCTGGTTTTGATTGGATGCGAGAGCCTCGGGATGGAAATGTAGCACCGAAGTTAGCAAGCTCTGGGTATAGGGATGCTGTGGGGAACGGAAGATCTGTTCGACGGTTCCCGTCTCCACGATCGTCCCGTTATACATGACGGCAATGCGATCGCAATATTCGGCAACCATACCCAGATCGTGAGTAACTAGCAATAAACCCATCGAACGGCTTTTGCGAAGGGTTGTTAGCTCTTTGAGAATTTCCGAGGCGACAGTAACATCAAGACTAGTCGTCGGCTCGTCAGCAATCAACAAAACGGGATTAAGTAATAAAGAAAGGGCGATCGCAACTCTCTGGCGCATTCCGCCGCTAAATTCATGGGGATATTGCTTAGCACGGGATGGATCGATGCGCACGGCTCTTAGAGCTTCATTTAGCCGTTGTTTTGCCGATTGCGTCGATAGCTTAGGATAGTGAGATCCTAATACTTCCAGCCCATGTCCTTCTATGCTCATCAGGGGATCGAGTCTTGTCATCGGATCTTGAAATATTAGTCCGACTTTTTCCCCGCGCCACTTACCATCTTTTTTTTCAGCGATCGCTTCGCCATCAACGCATATCGTTCCTTCCATACTCGCGCTTTGGGGCAATAGCTTGATCAGCGATCGACCAATTGTCGATTTTCCGCACCCACTCTCACCGATTAAACCTAGCGCTTCACCTGCTTGTAAGTGGAAAGTGACGCGATCTACTGCGGGCAATGCATCGCCATAACGTACAGTTAAGTTTTCAACTTCAAGCAGCATGTTTTTAAGGTCTGAGTATCTAAAGCATCTCAAGCTAAAATATCACGCTTCAAGACATATAAAGTCTTTTACCATCAAATTTGCGTAAGCCTTAATTCATATTCATGGATATCTTTCAGTCAGATATTCTTGAAGCAGAAGCTCCAGTTTCTCGGTTTGAAATCCCTTAGTTAGCAGTTGAATCTGCTGGACAAAAGGCAAATAGCGGACATCCCTTTGACCAATTTGCCCAGCGGTGTCACCTAGTTTTTTGATTAAGCCATCAAGAGCTAGATCCAACAGCAACCTCAAGTCCTCCTCAGGAGGCACGACCAAATCTCCTAGTGTTACTACTTCTTCCTCCTTTTTTCCCTCTTCATAACTCCACTTGATTTGCAGATGCTTGCCCAATAACCTAAACAATTCTTCCGAATGTACTGGCTTCTCAAGGAAATCATTCCCTCCTACGTCTAGACTCTTTTGCTGATCCTCTTGCCCTACGGATGCCGAAGAAACAATCACGATCAGTCCCTTTAATGTATCTTCCGCTCTGATCTGGCTCAACATCTCAAATCCATCCATCACTGGCATCGCCAAATCCGTTATAACAAGGTCAGGATGATTCTCTCTTGCTTTTTCTAGCCCTATCTGTCCATTCTCAGCTTCGGTGAGCCTAAATCCTAAAGGCTCCAGCAGATTGACGATCACCGACCTGTTTTCCCATTTATCATCAACGATCAATATCTCCTTTCTCTCTCCTTCATATCCGATGATATTCTGTCCTTGTTGAACTGTTTTTTGCTTTACCCAGTCCTCGGCTAACTTTACTCCTATCCTAAAACTAAATATGCTCCCTTTCCCTAGTTCGCTCTTAACTTGGATCTCTCCTCCCATCATTTGT
>NZ_ALWB01000215.1 GCF_000332215.1 Pseudanabaena biceps PCC 7429 | reverse complement strand
ATCAATACTAAGTTCTGTAATCGTTTCCCCTACTTCTAATTCTGCAAATTCTTGACGGTGGACTAGCCTCTGCTGGGTACTGTGGTCAACGTATATTCCCGTTAGCTTGTGCAAGTCCCGAGCCGCATTTTCGTAAGAAACGTTGGCACTCAGCAATAGACAATTTGCTTCTAGCTGCGGACTCAATCGACTGCGTTTTTCAAACCTAATTGTGCAACTTGTTTGACTCTAATTTGCCATGTTCCTAGACTGGTCTGGATCTTTCTGCTTCTTCCTGTTCTTGTTTTGCTGCTGCTGACTTAAAAAATTTCCGATCTCTGGTGCTACTTCTTTGAGCAAGTGGTCTCTGACTGCTAATTCTATGCTGTTAAAGCTTTTAGCTCTTCTTTTGGGGTATTATTCAATAGAATTGCCGCCGCAGCTTTTAGATGTTCTTTCAGAACTTTGCTTTCTTCGGGTGTCATCTTTTTTTAACCTCATTTTTATTCATTTTCTCATATGTCATCTATAAGTAGAAATACTCATTGCATTAGTGAGATGCTCCCAGTAAAAGCCTTGCGTAGCAAGGCTTTTACTTTTGAGCTTTGAGGAATGGTTTGCTACGCAAACCATTCCTCAAAGCCCGTTTCAAATTATCCCGAACTCACGTTAAAATATTTAATTGTAGTTAAAAATAATATTGATTTCAACTTATAACTTTCAACTTATAACAAAGGAGAAAAACAATGTCAGTAGTTGTCAAGAGTAATTTTATGCAAATTAGACGAGCAGCGATCGCATTGCTATTGTTACAACCCTTTGTTATGGGAAGTGCTGCTTTTGCTCAGTCAATTGTACCCACTCAAGGCTCAGGTAATTTAGGAACACAAGTAGCCCCTGATATTACTAACGCTCAACAATTAAATATCACAGGTGGCACACAAGCCGCCGCAAATCTCTATCACAGTTTTCAGCAATTTGGCTTAACTCAGGGAGAGATTGCCAACTTTATGTCTAACCCTAGCGTTCAGAATATTCTGGCGCGGGTGTCTGGTGGTAATGCTTCGGTGATTAATGGACTCATTCAGGTTACGGGTGGTAATTCTAATCTCTATTTATTGAATCCTGCGGGAATTATTTTTGGTGCGAACTCTAGTTTGAATGTTCCTGCGGCGTTTACGGCGACTACGGCGAGTGGAATTCAGGTGGGTAATAGTTGGTTTGGAGTAAATACAGGGATTGATGATGTCAAAAAGTTAACTGGAACTCCTCAAGCTTTTGGCTTTGCTAGTTCTAATTCAATGCCAACGAGTGAACAACCTGCTGCGATCGTTAATGCTGGCAACCTCACTGTTAAAGAAGGGCAGAGTATTACTCTTGTGGGTGGTTTGGTAATTAATACAGGCACAATTACTTCACCATCAGGTAAAATCACGATCGCTGCATCAGCAGATGGCAAGTATGTCAAAATAACGCCTGAAGGCAGTCTCTTAAGTTTAGAACTTCCTGTCGCTGCTCAACAAGAACTTGCACAGCGCTCAATTCTAGGTTCTGATCTGCCTAGCTTGCTTACAGGTTCATCCGAACTTCGTAACGTAACTGGCTTAAATGTAGATAATTCTGGCAATGTATTAGTTGCCAATAGTTCAATCCCTTCAACTGCGGGAACGGCGATCGCATCAGGTAATCTTGATGTATCTAGCCCTACTGCTAAAGGTGGTGAGATTAATGTTTTAGGCGATCGCGTTGGTCTGGTTTCGGCAAGGCTCAATGCTTCAGGGGGAACGGGGGGTGGTACGGTGCTAGTGGGTGGCGATTATCAAGGCAAAGGCATCGTACCCAATTCCGAGTTTACCTTTGGCAGTCAAGATACCATTGTGCAAGCTAATGCCTTAACTACTGGCAATGGCGGCAAAGTAATTTTCTGGGCAGATAATACCACTCGCTTCTATGGCAGTATTTTTGCTAGAGGTGGTTCCCAAAGTGGTGATGGGGGCTTTGTGGAAACCTCTGGAAAAATTAACTTAGATGTTAATGGTAGCCAAATCAATACATTAGCCCCCAATGGTCAAGCTGGTACTTGGCTCCTCGATCCTAGCGACTTGACAATCAATACTACTGCTGACTCTAACATTGCGGGTGCGCCAAATTTTAATACCACTGCTAGTCCTGCAGTGCTAACAGTAGCCACAATCCTCGCCAATTTAACAGCTGGCAATGTCTCCATTACGACTTCTGGCGGTGCTGGTGGCAATGGCGACATCTCTTTAGCTTCTAGTCTTAGTTCTGCTACTGCTGGACGCACCCTAACTCTGACTGGACGCTATATTAGTCGTTCTGGTGGCTCAACTATTAGTTTAACGGGAGTGGGTAGCAATCTAGTTCTCAATTTAAACTCTGTTAATACCAATGTTGCGCCGCCTGCGAATACCATTCAAAATGCCATTGATACTATTGGTACAGTCAACGGCGGCACTACTGTAAATGTGGCGGCGGGAACATATCAAGAAAATTTAATTATTCCTAATACTATCAGTAATGTCACTTTAAATGGCCCATTTGCCGGAGTTTCTGCTGGCGGTTCTAGCGCCACCAGTCGCGGCTCAGAAGCAATCATTGTCCCAGCCGCAAGTAACACTAGTGACGGCAATATTATTACGGTCAGGGCAAATAATGTTACGATTGACGGCTTTAAACTGGATGGGGATAATACTGCTTTAACTGGTGGACGTAGTTTAAATGGGATAGATGTGAATGCGGCTAGAGGGATATCCAATGGAACGGATGGGACAAGCTACACCCCTATTCAAAACTTGACTGTTCAAAATAATATCATTGCCAATACGAATCGTTCTGGGGTGCTGCTGTTTTCATCCGCTGCTGCGCTGATGGATGGCAATGTAATTACTAATAATCGCTTTGATAATATGTCAGGTGGCACTAATCCTGACAGCGGACGCGGAGTGTACCTATTAAGAAATGCCTATGCCGATGTTACCAATAACTACATTACTCGTGCCTTAATTGGAATACAAATACAACCTATGAGTTCAACTACCCTTGGCACGCGAACTAATATTACAAATAATACCATTGAATCCTATTTCTTTGGTATTTGGCATAACCCCAGCACTGCTAATAACGCTACCTACACGATTGCGAATAATAATCTTTCTGCCTCTGATTATACTTCTTGGTCAGTTCCAGGTGATACCTTTGTAAATTCAATCAAGACCAACCCCCTTGCTTCACCTAATGTCAATACTGGGATCATGCTTAGTTCGGTAACTGGGACTACTTCAGTTAATGTTAGCAATAATAATATCAGTAATTCGAGATCGGGAATTCAAGCTTGGAAAATCACCACATCTGGGACAGCCCAAATTACTGGCGGCACGCTGAGTAATAATCAATATGGGATTTTATTCTATAATGTTGACCCTAACTTTGGCGACGCGGGGACTGGTCAAAGCACTTTAAATGTTAATGGTGTGACCATGCAGAACTCTACTAGAGCAGGTGTTCAAATGCAATATAATTCAACCCTAGCCAATCGTCAACTCACTCTCAATATACAAAATTCTACTCTGAGGAATAATTTAACAGGATTGGAAGTGATTGGTAGTACAGTTATGGCGAATGGGGCTACTGTCAATATTGGCAGTAATAATACTATTACTGGTGGGAATATTGGGCTATTGATAAATGGTTCTGGTAGTGCTCTAACAGGATTGACTATTAATAATGCTTCTTTCTCAGGACAAACAAGTAAATTTATTGCTCTAACCAATAATGCGCTGGACAATCAGCGCATTGATGCTTCGGTAGCTAAGTTTGATAATGTAGAGGGAAGGAATTTGACTTCAGCGCAATATAATGTTGTTCAAAGCAAGTTAAACCACGAATTAAATGATAGTGCCCTAGGTCTAATTTGCTTGAATAGTAGCTGTTCGCCTACAACCACTACAACCACTACAACTTCTTTAACTTTAAATGCTGACACCCTGACCAGGTTAGAGCGGGAGATACAAAAAGTAGAATGTATTTATGGCTTGAGCACAATCTCGAACACAATAAGGAAAACTAATTGTGCTCAAACCATCTTCCTATTCAATCAAAATGAATCCCCTGTAATCAAACCAGAAGTGAGAAATCGCGAATAAAAGTTTTTAAAAAGCGATCAAATATCCACAAGTTGAGTCAAAACTTCTCAAACAGAATTCACGATAGCGATCACTGTGATCATCATTGTCGTAATCCTCTTTATTTACATAGCCCTTAGGAGAGAACATGTGTCTAGTTGCTGTAACTTGAAAACCCTTACTAAGTTTAGTTTTTAATTCACAAAAGTGTGACAACACTTTTGTGAATTGGTATAACTCGATAAAGATACAGCGCTTAGCACTCAAATCCAAACCAAGGAACCTTTTGAAATTGTTGCAAAACAACAATTTCAAAAGGTTCCTTGGGGTTCTTTGTGCTTCTGTCGTCAACTGTATCAGGACGTAAACCTCAAAAGAGGGTTGCCGCGCGGAGGGCGGCAACCCTCTTTTGAGGTTTAATTTTGTCCTAACAAGACTGGCGGCAGCTATAATTCCCTCGTTTGGTAATAGTTATCGATGACTTCCCGACTTTTGTATAGAGTCAATTTGAATAAAAATATGTGATAATTCCAAATTGCGATTCTAAACAATATTACAGCTAGCATAGGGATAATATGGCTATCCAAGGAAAACTGGAACTAACGATTAAGATCAACGAGCTTCCTGTCGATGTAAAAACTGATAAGAACGGTTGGAAATCTTTCAGTTTAGACTGCGATGGGCGGATTTTTCATGTGCATGTTAAACCTAAAGTATTCAAGAAACTGGAAGATGCCCAAGCTAACTTTCCCCATTGGGTAGCGGCGATCGGTGGCAAGTTTGGTGAAATGACCGAAAGAGGATTCATTCTTGCCGAGCCAAGCGTGCAGGTTTTTGAGAAAAAGCCCAAGGAAGCCAAACCTCAAGAATCTGAAGCGATCGCAACATAAGGTTTCCTTACCCCAAGTTAAGAAATGGCTACGCCATTTCTTAACTTGAAAACCCTTACTAGGTTTCGCTTTTAATTCACAAAATTCACAAAATTGTGGCAACACTTTCGTGAATGGGTATTACCAAAAAGAATATGAGTGGCGGCGCAAAGCGCCACCACTCATATTTGGGTTTTATGTCCTAAGCAATCCTTACGTTGCTATACAATGTTTAGGGGAAAAAGCTTGGGATAAAAAAAGCTTGAGATAAATAAATTTAGGCTGAAAATTGTCCGTAGCTAGGTAAGAGTGTAACCTGAAACCAATGTTGAAAAATAACCTGCACAGTCTGTTGCATTTCACTAACACCTAGGGGTTTAAGCATATAACAGTTAGCCCCGTAACGATAACAGGTTTGAATATCTTGGTAACTATTAGAAGTAGTCAGCACAATAATTGGAATTGGTTGTAAATGACTTGATTGCTTAACTCGATAGATGACTTCTCTGCCGTCGGTATTGGGGAGATTGAGATCGAGCAAAATGGCAACGGGCAGAGGGGCTTGCAGTCCTTGGTAATTACCTTGACGGAATAGATAATCAAGGGCTTCATCTCCATCCTGAAATCGCACGATATTATACAGCGATCGCTCTAGTAAATGTAATTTTTGAGTAGCACGCAAAAAACTGTAGAAATCCTCGTCACTGTCTTCGATAATAGCAATTACGGGATGGATGACATCTTCCCAAGGAGAGTTTAATAGCCTTTGCATGGATAATTATAGGGATTCCTGAATTGGTAAGGTAAATAAAAACGTAGTGCCTTGTCCATAGATAGACTGTACTTTAATCGTTCCTCCATGACGTTCGATAATTTTTTTGACAATGGTCAGCCCTGCACCAGTACCACCTCCATATTTGCTAGCAGCATGTAGACGCTTAAATATGCGGAATACTGTTTCAAGATGCTTATCGCGAATGCCAATGCCATTATCGCGAATCAAAATCGTCACAAATCTTTGAGTTGGATTCTGATTTTCATCACTATGTTCTAGCTTAGGAACGATCTGCCAGTCAATTTCCACCCATTTCTGAGGCTGGTCGTTGTATTTAAATGCATTGGAAATGAGATTGGTAAAGATCTCTTCGAGCAAAATTCGATCTCCTAATACCGTTGGTAGCGATCGGATTTTGCGAATTTCGCAGTTTTGCCATTGAGGATTCATCCCCAATAACTCGCTCACATTGCTTAACAGCGGATCGAGAGCGATCGGGGACATTTGTAATTCCTGCCTGCCCAGTCGAGAGAACTTCAGCAAAGAATCAATCAAGGCCTCCATCCGTTTTGTGAGTCTCACTAGGGTATTGAGCTTGTCAGCACCATCATCTTGCAGGATTGGACCGTAATCCTCTAATAGAAAAGTTGCATAGTTATGAATGCCGCGCAAAGGTTCCTTTAAGTCATGGGAAGCAATATAGGCAAAGGCATCAAGTTCGCTATTGCTGCGTTCCAGTTCTAGATTGATATGGGCGAGATCTTCTGCTTGGCGGATCGCAATGTCCACGATCGCCTGTCGAAGTTCGCTTGCTCCTGCTATTTCGCAGTCCAACCAAGGCTGCGATCGCCCTGTCACTATTTCTTGCCATGCTTCAAACGACTTACGCGGAAAGATCGTCATCGTCCCATCGGATTCTAGACGTTTGGGTTTGTTAGGATTTCCTGCCCAAGTAACCGTTTGTGGGAGTTCGGGACGAAACCATAATACGTAGCGATGCTGAATCTTGGAGATTGCCATAGCTAGTAGTCCCGCAGCTACAGCTTGGCAATTATCCGCATCAGGATACAGAGAGGGAAGATTGTCGGTGACAAAAATATCCTGTTTGAATTGCTTGGGCAACCAAGACAATAGCGATTTTAGCCAATCTAGTTGTGGCGTTTGCCCGATCATGGTGATATCGTCGCCTTCACATACCGCCGCTCCCTTAGCCCCTACTAGATTTAATAGGGTCTCAGGTTCCGCAACTAGCTCCTGCACAAAATTATTAGCTTTACTCAGTCGTTCTACAAATTGACTTTGAATGTTTTTGAGTTGAAGTTTGTAATCGAGGTTTTCGTTGGCTTCTTTATTGGCTAATTCGGTAGACATGAGCTGTCCTAAAAACTCACAAACCGTACGAATTTCGTAAGGAATAAATATAGGAGTGTTATGGTGACAGGCGATTAAACCCCATAGATTCTGCTTCTGAATTAAAGAAATAGTGAGGGATGCTGCTACGCCCATATTTTTGAGATATTCAATGTGAATGGGCGATACCGATCGCAAACAACAATGGCTCATATCAAGAGGATGCATCGCTATTTCCTTGATTTGCGAACTAGGGATTAATGGACTGGGACGGTAATCCATATTGGGAATTAATCGTAGCCAGTTAAGTTTATAGAGTTCCTTAGCTTGTTTGGGTATGTCGGAGTCGGGATAGCGTAGCCCAAGAAATGATTCTTGATCGGGTTGTTTAACTTCTGCAATGATATTACCGTCACCACTCTCATTAAAGCGATAGATCATTACACGATCGCAGCCTGTGATATCTTGAATTTCGCGCACGATCAGATCGCACAATTCTCCTAAATTTTGAGCTGCTTGAATTTTAGTAAGGGTTTTCTTAATTTGATAATAAAAATGAAAAAATTCTCGATCAATACTATTAGCGATTGGTTCTAGCTCGAGGATGATTTCGCCACTGATGGCACGATGCACAATTCCATTAAAATTTCGTGTCACATCTTCCGCAGTAGCAAAGCTAATGGCTAAGGGATTAATATGCTCGAAACTGCGGTCCAAGCATTTACTGATGGCTTCAAGGCGATCGCTACTAATAAAATCAGCCAATGGGCGATCGAGGAGATATTCGGTTGCTCTTCCCACAATCTCAAGGCTGTTTGTGCTGACCTGAACGATTTTGAAATCGGGTTCTGTGAGTACCATCAGTAATCCGTGAGGCTGAATCGATTGCGGTATATGGATGGGTTCGCGATCACAATTAGTTAAGTCAACGTCTTCTATTTCATTGATGGCATTGTAATTAACAGAATTATAGATATTATTTTTAGTGGGTTGCATCGAAGGTAAACTCATTGGCTGGTGATATCTAAACTATCCGATTAGGTTTGAACATTAAGCTTTTAAATATTTGGGGATTTGATTTTGAGATTTTGTATTTTGAGATTTTGTATTTTGAGATTTTGTATTTTGAGATTTTGTATTTTGAGATTTTGTATTTTGAAATTTAAGTAACTGAGAAAAATTAAAAATCTCTAGCGAACATGCAGCATTCACTATAAGTTTTACTCTTAGTTTTAATTAGCCGCTTTTAACTAGCGCTACTTAATTACTTAATATTTTAGACTTTGCCCCCACCCCCCTTTGCTAATTATAGCTCTTACCGCTCAAAAGCCCAAATATTAAGTGGCGGCGCTTCGCGCCGCCACTTAATA
>NZ_ALWB01000214.1 GCF_000332215.1 Pseudanabaena biceps PCC 7429 | reverse complement strand
CCCCCTCAATCCCCCTTAAAAAGGGGGAAGAATTTAATGCTCCCCCCTTTTTAAGGGGGGGTGGGGGGGATCTATCCAATTCCTAAATGGTTTCTTATATCCCCGATCCTAACTTCAAGATTGATTTAATAAGGAGAACATCATGAGTATTAAAGTTCAAGACGACACAACTACTGATTCTTTGGATCCTCATATCGTTCCCGCCGAAACTAGAGCGAGGAAGGAGAGAGAAGGTGCGAACTATAAACATACCCCCCATAATTCCGAAGAGCCTGACAGTCTTCACACCGCTGATGGCTACACAGTTGATACGGAAGGTTTGATTAATAACTACGCGGTCGAGCCCCCAATGTATGTTGATAAACTGGGGGATATGGCTCAGGATCTGCCTGTAATTGAGAAGTTCACGATAGTAGACATTTTCACCACCCATACTGAAGCAGAAAGTGCGGTAAAGGAAATCCATGATGCTGGCATCAGCAGGGACAAAATTTCAGTATTGGGAAAAAATTATCACGATGCCGATCATGGTTACGGATCGCTAAACTGGCAAGATATTGAGACGGATGGTGGATTGCCACAGGTTTTAACTTCTTTAGGAATTGTGGAGACGGAGGCGCATAAATATGAGACAGCGATCGCTACAGGAAAATTTTTGGTAGTGGTTATTGGTGATGATCGAGACATAAGCACCACTAAAGAAATCCTGATACATATTGGGCATCGTCTGATCAAGGAACAGGTCATTTGAGCAAATCAAAAAACCAAGCATTAATTAGCGGTGCAGAGCAACGCCAATTAATGCTTGGTTTTTTGTCTAAATGAAATTTTTTGAAAGTGTCGCTTTGCGACACTTTCAAAAAATTTCATGGTTTGGATTTGAGCGCAAAGCGCTGTAAATTGGGGAGAAAAATGTAACCATCTTGGAGGTGCTATACAATTTCCCTATGGATTTAGATAGCATTCTCAGTAATCGTTACCGTATTAAGCAAGTTCTGGATCGCGAGCAAATTGATGCGATCGCTTTATCGTTGTATCTTGCCGAAAATTTAGAAATGCCGATCTTCCCCAAGCCTCTATGTGCGATCTATTGCTGGCAAGTTTTACAAGAGGATAATTGCGCGCCCGCAGCGATCGCTATAAGGCTCTATGAAATAGGACAAAACTATACTCTAGCGCCCAAAGTGCAGGCTTTTTTTAATGAGGATGGCTACTACTGTTTGGTACGGGAATATTTAGAGGGCTATGCCTACATTGCCGAATTTCGCACCGAGTATCTAGATATTTGCGATCTTCGCGATCGAGCTAATGATGATGATCGCAGTGAAAAGCCTCAAACAGATTCCGAAGTTTCTACGCTGAAAGTGTTACTGATTGCCCAATCTTTGGCACAATCCCTAACGCGAGTACCGCTCAATCGGCGGCAATTATTGGTCAATGGTAGTGCGGCGATCGCAGGATTTAGTTTGGCGCTATTTCTAGAGAACCTCAAACCCAAACCCAAGCCGATCGTCACCGTGATATCTGCTCCGATTGTCGAACCTCCCATCGATCCGATTAAGAGAGGTGACAAAGCATTTCGTGATGATTTGGGAAATGGGATATATATGGAAATGGTACGTATTCCCGCTGGCAAATTCACCATCGGTTCGCCCACTAATGAAAAAGACCGCCGCGAGAATGAATCGCCGCCGATCGAAGTTAGAGTTCCTGCCTTTTATATGGCAAAATTTACGGTTACCCAAGAACAATGGCTCACGGTTGTGGGCAGCAATATCGCTACGTTTCGCGACAATTTACAAGCACCAATGGAAAGCATTTCATGGTTGGAGGCACAGGAGTTTTGCCGTCGATTGGCAGCAAAAACACAGCATCTCTATCGCCTACCCAGCGAATCAGAATGGGAATATGCCTGTCGGGCTGGCACAAATACTGCTTACCACTTTGGTGATGATTCCACTCAACTCCCAGATTATGCTTGGTTTGCGGCTAATGCTGACAAGCGATCGCATCCAATCGGACAGAAAGTACCTAATCCTTGGGGGCTATACGAAATGCATGGTGGTGTATGGGAATGGTGTGAAGATACTTGGCACGATAATTTTTATGGCGCACCAGCAGATGGCACGGCTTGGATAGAAGGCAATGTTGGACGCAGGGTACGCAAAGGGGGATCGTGGAGCAACGATGCAAAATTATGCCGCTCCGCCAGCCGTGAGTGGCATTGGCAAGGCGATCGCTACAACGACATTGGCTTTCGCGTAGTTATTTCCGCAATGTAGATTAAGCTTAATGTAGCCTAAAATTGAGCTTAGAGCCATTCCCTCCCCCCTATGAATCCCAGTCAATCTACCGAACCCATTGATCGCCAAATTTCAGGAAAACCCATACTCGAAGCCAGAAATATTGTGGCGGGATATGTGGATGGCGTAGATATTTTGCAAGGGGCAAATTTAACGGTCTATGCAGGTGAACTCGTTACCGTGATCGGATCCAATGGGGCAGGGAAATCGACCTTAGCCAAAACCATATTTGGTCTAGTGCCAGTGCGATCGGGGGAAATATTATTTGGCGATCGCCCGCTGATTGGGCTTAAACCCGAACAAATCGTGCGCTATGGGATTAGCTATGTTCCCCAAATTGCCAATGTTTTTCCCTCCTTGAGCATCTCCGACAATTTGGATATGGGGGCTTACACGCGCAATGGCAATATTAAGGAGCTAAAAGATAAAATTTACGAGACTTTTCCCGTACTAGCGAAACGCCGCACCCAGAGAGCTGGAACCCTTTCAGGGGGAGAACGACAAATGCTCGCCATGGGGAGAGCCCTGATGCTAGAGCCCAAATTATTGATCCTAGATGAACCTTCAGCGGCTCTATCTCCGATTTTGGTACAGGATATTTTTAATTTAATTCAAACTATTAATCAGTCGGGAACATCGATTATTTTAGTGGAACAAAACGCCCGCAAGGCTCTAGCGATCGCCGATCGTGGCTATGTCATGCATTTGGGTAAGGATGAATTTACAGGCAAAGGTACGGATTTATTGAGCGATCCTGAGGTTGCTGAGTTGTATTTGGGTATGGGCAATTTTGGCAAACTACCGCCCAGCTAAGGCTCAAATTAAAGATTAGTGGCAGCGCGAAGCGCCGCCACTAATCTTTAATTTGAGCAAAACTTACGCTGCTATACATAGCGATCGCCATGCTTATCGATAGAATATTTGTAGTTCTTATTTCATAGTTCTTATTTCATAGTTCTTATTTCATAATTCTTATTTCATAGTGCTTAAATTCAAGGCTTTTTATTTAGAGGGATTCAATGGCAGGGACTGAGGTAAAGCTTTCATTTGAGGAATTGACCAAAGCACAGACGTATTTGCAGCAATTGGGGCTATACGATGGTGAAATTGATGGCATCTATGGCAAGTTGTCCGAGGCAGCCTTTGTGCAGTTTGCCAATGCCCTGAGCATCGATACGATTTTGGATGCCAATTCGCAAGCGATTACCAATAATCTCCTCCAGATGCCTGCGGTGGTCAGATATTTACTCGAAATCATGGGTAATGGCGATCGCCTCTGGCAAAAGTTTATCAACTCCCAAAAGATTTGCGTCAACATGGGGCAGGTAGACTCAAATTTATTAGGATTTCTCGATCGCGGAGTGAACGGCTGTGTAGCTGGCTCGAAGAGAAGCCTGCCAAATCGCAACTTTGCCCCATCGCCACTACTCAAAGATATCGCGCTTTATCCCGATCGCCTTGCCAGTTTACCCGATGGCGTAAATGCGGTTTCCTATGGTGAAGTCGCCATGCTGGCAAAGTCGCAGGTGCGCGTTCGTTTTCGCCCCTATCCCGCTCTCGGTCAAGTTCCCAATATTGAAAATATTGGTTTAGAGTTTCTCCATAGCAGCATTCAGCAAGCTTGCATTTGTATCGGTAGTGTCGTTAATGGACAAATGTTAACGCGCTGGATCGGACTAAATCCCCTAGCGAATGTTCAGTTTTGGAGTTCCACCAAAATCTTGCCTTTGCTCTATACCCTTTGTGCAGCCAATCAAGCCCAACCCAATCAAGTGATCGCTAACTGTGCGATCGCTGATGTGCAGGGAAAAATCACCCCACGTACCTACGCAGAACTAGCCCAGCGCATTTGTAATTACGATGAGTCCAATGGTATTACCTCCAATGCCTTAGCGGCCATGTTTAAGCAGTTTACGACTCCGCTCGCCTTACAAAATTGGCTGATCCAAATTACTGGCAACCAAAAACTTTCCTTTCAAGGACGTTATGGCGAAGTCCCCTATATCGAGCAACCCACTCTGCGTGATACTTCAGGGCAGACGGTGCTAAGTGGAGTCAAAGATCCCCATCGTGGAGACAATTTGATATCGGCCTATGACTTGACCCGTATCGTTTCCCAGATCGCGTGGCATCGGCATATTCCGCCAACCAATCGATTACCTGCGGCGCAATGGCATAGCTTGAGTACCCTGATTAATGCCATGGGGCAGGACACGGCAAGGTATGTCGATGCGGCGATCGCCGCCCTAGGATTGCCCTATTTCATGGGCGAACCAGTAGTGTTCTCGAAAATGGGATTTGGCTATAGCGATCAACGCAGACAAACGGAACTTACCTATACCGCCAGTATCCAGTTTGTTGATCGTCTTGCTCAGTCCCACGATCTACCTTTGCCGAAACTCCGTTCGGTGAATATGACTTTACGGGCTGTCCTCAATCTTCAAGATCCAGTGCGCGAGTCGTTAGAAATTGATGCGAGAATGGCTACTACAGTAGCCGAGATTTTACGTCGGATCGTCACTGAAGAGCTAATCTAGAAAATTATTAGGCGATTTAGGCGATCGCGATCTTCGAGTTCGAGCGATTTATTCAAACACACAATGCAAACACAACGCGCTTTATCTGCTGTAGGTCTATGGTGGCGGTGGGTACTTACTACCTTAGTAGGTACTCTCATTGGCAGTATGTTTGGAATCGCTGCTTGTTTGGCAGGCGTGCATTTTTTAAGCTTTCATCTTATACAGAGGGGTATTTGTCATACGGGTTTTGGTAGTCTCAACTGTTCTGTAGCCACGGGTATCGTATGTGGTGCAATGGCTGAAAGTACCTTTGTGGGATTAATGCAATATGTTGTTTTGCGTCGGTTCCTTAAGTCTCCCGCTTGGTGGATTTTGGCGAGTACCTTTAGTTGGACTTGGATTGCTTTTGCCGCAACGAGTTTAGCCTATACAGCCCAATTTGGTTTTGCGATCGATGCTAATGGAGGCTTTGTCGAAAGTAATATCTTTGATCGCATTCCGATATTGGCGGCTAATTCCCTGTGGGTGGTGTTAGCAGGAATTCTTCTCGGAGTATTGCAATGGCTTGTACTATGGAACGGTCGGTTTCGTAGACCATCTCATGTTCAGTTTCTAAAGAGGCGATCGTTACTATGGATCGTGGTGAACTTCGTTTTGATAGCATTTCTACCGATCGCGATTATCCCAATTTTTCGAGGGCAAGGCACTTTGTATGGGATTTTGTTATTTTTTCTTGGCTTCTCTCCTATCTATGCCACGATTACCGCAGCCACACTTGTAAAAATCCAACTCCATAAATTAAATAAACTAGATGTAAGTCTGCCCCTATCAACAAGTAATGAAATAAGTAGCTGAGCATAAGTAAACTTAAAACCCAGAAGAGAGTGTAACCACCGCTACGCGGTGGGTACACTCTCTTCTGGGTGTTGGTTTTGAATTATCCTGACCTACTTAGATAGAATAGATGGAATTAGACCAATCCATAATGATGAAGCTTCCTAATTAGAGAATTAATGTCAAATTTACCACCTGAAATTAGTAACCTGCGATCGCAATTTACCGAAACTGCTTCGATATCTCTGGTCGATAAAATCCAGTTTTGCTTGGTATCAAGCTCATTTACCAGTGAAATAATTTTAACTAGTTATGTTTGTGCTGATCGAGTCAAAAATGCTCAAACCAGTCCCGATCAAGAGCCGCCAATTCTGCTGTTGCATGGATTTGATAGCTCCCTCCTTGAATTTCGCAGACTGCTCCCCAAGCTTGCCCATAGTCATCAAACTTGGGCTATGGATTTATTTGGGTTTGGTTTAACAGAACGTCTTGCCGATACTCAAGTTAGCCCTGAAGCGATCAAAGATCATCTCTATTATTTTTGGAAAACCATGATCGCAAAACCGATCGTTCTCGTGGGGGCCTCGATGGGAGGGGCGGCAGCAATTGACTTCACACTGACCTATCCTGAAGTTGTGAAGAAATTGATTCTCATTGGTAGTGCGGGAATGCGTAAAGGTTCGCTGGCAGGTAAATTTCTAGTGCCACCATTGGATCGGATGGCAACGGATTTTTTGCGCAGTCCCAAAGTCCGCCGTGAAGTAAGCCTCAAGGCCTATGTCGATCCTAGTTTGGTCACCACCGATGCGGAAGTTTGTGCATCCTTGCACCTCGCCATGCCTCGATGGAGCGAATCGCTGATCTCCTTTACCAAAAGTGGCGGCTACGGCTCCTTTGCCGAGCAGTTACGTTTCTTAAAACAGGAAACTCTCATTCTCTGGGGCGATCGCGATCGCATTCTTGGCACAAAAGATGCAGCAAAATTCCAATCAATCATTCCCCACAATAAACTCGTTTGGATCGATCGCAGCGGACATGTTCCCCATCTTGAACGTCCTGAAATTACGGCCCAAGAAATTCTTCAATTTATCGCATCTAACTCCATGAATTACCCGCATTAACTCTATGAATATCGTCGCGATCGTCTTAGCGGGTGGGAAAAGTTCGAGGATGGGGAGAGATAAAGCTCTATTAGAAGTTAATGGCGAAACTCTCTTGTTCAGAACCTGTCGCATCGCTTTACAGGTAGCCGACTCAGGCTATGTCGTGGTGAGAAGTCGGGAGCAATACCAAAAAGCGATCGCCACAGATTTGCCCCAATTATCAGCAGTACTAGATCGCCAATTTGACGGAGCCCTAGTTGGCTTTTGGCAAGGGACAGAAGCGATCGCCGTTCCTGTGGATTGGTATTTATTGCTTGCCTGCGATCTGCCGCGACTTCAGGGGGATATTCTCCAGATCTGGGCGAATCAATTAGAATATTTACCACCCACTGCGATCGCCTATCTACCTCGCTATGCCGATGAGAATGGTCGCAAACAATGGGAACCCCTATGTGGGTTCTATCGGCGGGAAAGCCAAGATTCGCTCCGACAGTTTATCGCCGCAGGCGGGCGATCGTTTCAAAAATGGTTGAGCGATCAAGAAGTAATTGCGATCGCCAGTCCACCCATATCGATGTTGTTTAACTGCAATAGTCCCAAGGATTTTTGCTCCCTATAGCGGCAATATCGATAAGTGGTGGCGCGAAGCGCCACCACTTATCACTAATACGCATAAGCGGCGCTTCGCGCCGCCACTTATCTTTTAGGTAATGACCGTGGGGCGATCGCGTCCAGTTAAGGTCTTGATCTGAGCAATTTGATCAGCGATCTCAATCAACTCCTTCAGCGCTTCTTGGGTGTCGAGGGAATGTTTAGCAATATTTGGTTCGTAGCTTTCGACATAGAGGCGAAGGGTTGCGCCTTGAGTCCCCGTCCCCGACAGCCGAAATACAATGCGAGAACCATCGGTAAACCCGATCCGAATTCCCTGCTTACTGCTGATACTGCCATCTACGGGATCGGTATAGCTGAAGTCATCACAGAACGCGACTTCATAATTACCAAATTTTTGGCTGGGTAAATCTGTAAATTGGTGGCGGAGATTGTCAATCAGGGTATTAGCGCGATCGCTATCGACCCCCTCATAATCATGACGAGAATAGAAGTTCCGTCCATAGAGTTGCCAATGTTCCTTAACGATCGCTTCTACAGATTGCTGGCGGGCTGCCAACACATTTAACCAAAAGAGCACTGCCCAAAGTCCGTCCTTTTCGCGTACGTGATTGGAACCAGTACCGAAGCTTTCCTCTCCGCAAAGGGTTGCTTTACCCGCATCTAGTAAGTTCCCAAAAAATTTCCAGCCCGTGGGTGTTTCGTAACATTCGATGCCTAAACGCGCGGCGACCCGATCGGGAGCTTGACTGGTGGGCATCGAACGGGCAATGCCTGCCAAACCGCCTTTATACGCAGGAACATGATGGGCATTGGCGGCGAGGATCGCCAAGCTATCACTAGGAGTGACAAAGAATTTACGTCCGAGGATCATATTGCGATCGCCATCGCCATCGGAAGCCGCACCAAAATCAGGAGCATCTTCGCCATAGAGAACTTCGACTAAATCATGGGCATAGACGAGGTTGGGGTCGGGATGTCCGTCACCAAAGTCTTCAAGGGGAATGCAACTTTGTAGAGAACTGGCGGGTGCACCTAAGCGATTGACTAGAATTTCTTGCGCGTAGGGACCAGTGACCGCGTGCATTCCATCAAAGCACATGCGGAATGTGGGAGAGGCGAGTAATAACTTAATGCGATCGAAATCAAATAGCTCGCCCATGAGTTCGGCATAATCGGCAACGGAATCGATAACGGCGATCGTGGTGCTACCAAGTTGGGTTTCACCGATGCGATCAAGATCGAGATCGTCAGCTTCTAGAATTTTGTACTCGGCAATAGTTTTGCTGATGTTGTAAATCGCATCGGTGATTTTCTCAGGAGCGGGTCCCCCGTTGCTAGTGTTGTACTTAATACCAAAGTCGCCGTCTTTACCAGCGGGATTATGGCTTGCCGAGAGAATGATGCCACCAAAAGCGCCGTATTTACGGATTACACAGGAGGCCGCAGGTGTCGATAAAATGCCACCACGTCCGACGAGAATCTTGCCAAAGCCATTCGCTGCTGCCATTTTAAGGATGACTTGGATTGCATGGCGGTTGTAATAGCGTCCATCGCCTCCAACTACAAGAGTTTGTCCTTGAAATCCTTCTAGGCTATCAAATATTGATTGAACGAAATTTTCGAGATAATTAGCTGTTTGAAAAACGGTAACTTTTTTTCGGAGTCCAGAAGTACCGGGCTTCTGATCGGAAAATGGAGAGGTGGAAACGACTTTTATGCTCATTAAACTTACAAGCTACAAATTATCTAAGAATTATCTAAAAGCACTGAAAATGCCCATACCTTTAGGCTTGCTTTAATTTTACGAGGCATTGGTTAGCATTGATGTGAGTTTTTTAGATCTTATCCTTGGCTCCGACAATAATGCGATTGCCCTGCAAGATATTATTGATTTGCTGTAGAACTGCAAAATCCTCTTCAGGCAGGCTATCAGAAACTGCATATTGGGGATTCTTTTCCAAAAAACTAAAGGCTTGGCGAAACTCGCGTGGCGTAGCTGCGATCGCGTTATCAAAATGACAGGGAACAATCCTGACAAAATTCCAGCTAGCCACCTTATCGGCCCAGTCAATTACGGCTTGGGGATCACGATTGAGGATGAGGGTTTGCAATATTGGCGCAACAAAAATACGTCCATTACCGCGCAGATTTTCAAAAGCTTGCCGCCAATTTTCTCGCCACCGAAAAGGAAATAGTCCAAACAAAGCTTGCCGCGATCGCTCTGGCGCTTTGGTAATATCCAGCAATGATTGCCAAAAGGACACCGTTTCTAACACCTGCGGACGAAAATAGAATAGGAATAGAGCCGTACGCTGCCAACCCCGCATTCGATTGATAGGCGTATCGGTGATGGATTCAGCCGCACTATCACGCGCATGGAATAGCAATGGATAGGGATCGAGTTGGAGGATTTCGGGAGGCTGTTCGGGAATAGATACAATTGTGTCGGTGAGCATTAAAGTCTGCGATCGCTTATCAAACAAAGCAACCTCCGCAAATTTCCCTAATCCCAAGTTAATCGAACCGAGGACTGCATAATCAAATTGTTTGGCAAAGGGACTCTGCGTAATATCTTCTGGCAAAATTGAGGTGCGGTTTCTCGGTAACCCCAGCCAACTTAGGGGCAGGTTTAGCGGAAAACTCCATTGATGCGGTGATACGTAAACCTGAGCCTTAGGGAAATAGCGGGCAAATGGACCAACAAAAACCTTATGCTCGATTCCTGAAACCGTTGGCAAAATGATGTATTTGACATCGCCATGCTCGGTCACCAGTTCGTTAACGAGGCGAATACATTCCGGGGTTGGGGCAACGGGTGCATATACTAATAATCCTCCCGTTTCTAGCTTTACCACCGTCATGCGAATCGGCACGACTACATAAAAAATTCCCTGTATCTGATCGAAGGTCCAGATCGAATCTTTGACTATTTCTTGGCGAAGAGTACGCCTTCGTCCATAGGGATACAGCGGCACGACCTGCCAAAATTTCCATGACCAGTCCTTACTGTTGGGAATATTCTCAGACTCGCTATGTATTTCTTTGGCAGTCATCAAACTCTTGCTCAGGCGTAACTTCTAACGTAAATATCATAATGCGATCTCCAACACCAATCAAATTTTCGTTAAATAATTGCGTTTCCCCAAGGACATAAAACCCAAAAGCTGAGTGACGGTGCTTCGCACCGTCACTCAGAAGTAGTTCAAAACCAAAACCAGAGAGCGTACCGCCCGCTTAGCGGGCGGTA
>NZ_ALWB01000213.1 GCF_000332215.1 Pseudanabaena biceps PCC 7429 | reverse complement strand
AGTTGCCGCGCTCCGCGCGGCAACTCTCTTTGGGGGTTTTAAAATTATCCCGAACTCACGTTATACCAATTCACGAAAGTGTGACAACACTTCAGTGAATTAAAAAACAAACCCAATCAGGTTTTGAGATTCCCAAAATGGCGTTGCCATTTTGGGAATTGGTATTACCTAGCTCGGAGAAAAGCACTAATTGCCATAAAAACCTTATTATTGAGAAGATCGGCGCGCTTTTTTTTGCTCGTATCATCATTACCCTGAAGTGAATCGATGATGGCATTAAAATCTTGAATAGCCTGATTAAAGGACGCTTGATTAACAGTAATAGTTGATTTGCTTAGCGATACTTTTCCGTCACCAGAGATCGATATATCACCATTGGTTAATGCAGGACTTAACGCTGCGATGAGATCGTTTACCAAGTTACTTGACACCCCAGCATCAAATCCTGAGTTTTGCAAAGATAGGATCAACCCCTGTTTACCCAGTTCGATGGTAGCTGGGTCTAGTTTTGCGGGAACGAGGCTAATTATTTGAGGGACGATATCAGAAACGTTAATGGTTAAGAGATTTGCACTGGAGTTTTCTGAACCAATCGGGGAGTTAGAGGTTGGCGTTACCACCACAGGAGCAGGACCCGCTTGTACAGGCTGGACGCTCAAACAAAGTATGGAGGCGCAGAGAATGAATAATGTCTTTTTCATGGCAAGCTACCTAGCTTATTTAAACTTTAAAAATGCGGTTGATTCGAGCGATCGCTAGCCTTTTTTAGAGCAGTTGACACTGTAAAAAACTTCGCCATCAACTGCTCTAGACATTATATGACTTAGATAAATTTATCTGCGCCCAAGGTAATTAAACCCATAGGTAATGCCCAAAATCAGCTGAGTACCAGCGTTACTATTATTGGTAACATCCGAGTAGGTCAAGTTGATATTGAGCGGTAAAGTGCGATCGGGAAGAAAGCCCACAGCGAAGTTCAGTCCTTGCCCCGACCAAGCCGAACTCACAGCCCATTGGGGATCTAATAGATAGCCAATGCTGCCAAATACGCCAACACCACCATTGCTATCAGATTTACGATAGGTTCCACCACCTACACCAGCAGAAATAACCAAAGGCTTGGGATTATCTTTGCTTGAAGGATCGGTCAACCGCGATAATGTAGCCACCCCATAGACGGAGGATGGCGTTCCGCCTGCATTAATTCCATAGTTAGCAAAGTTCGTCCAACCAACAGCAACGCCTACTTGGTTTTCAGCATCACCATAAATTATTTTATGCACCTTAAGATCAAAGGAACCATTAGAAGCAAAGCTACGAATACTATTGATATTGAAGACTCCTTCAACCGCAAAGTATTTATTTGCATCGCCTATACCCGTCGCTAGAGCAATACTTCCATCCACCCGATCCCGTAACTTTCCAGCCGTAGCAGCAAAAAGACCAACAAAAGCATCTCCAGTTTCTAGCCCAAATCCACTGGGCGTTCCTGCGTTTAAGCCTGGATAGTAGGAGGGCTTGATCGAGAGAGGCTCAATCTTAATAAAGGGAGAATTAGAAGTTGGCTCTGTTTGAGCGATTTTATTCTGGACGGCTTCTACTAGGCTGCTATCTGGTTTAGTAGAGATTTTAATAGAAGAGCTGGGCTTATAGGCAATTGTGGGTTGCTGGAGATCCTTCGCGGTAAAGGGCAACCTATTTTGAAGAACGGGAGGATTTGTTACTTTATTTTTGGGGTTAGTTGTTTTAGTTACCTTGTTTTGGGCAACATTTTTGACTGTTGGAGATTTGACTGTTGGAGATTTGACTGTTGGAGATTTAGCTGTTGGAGCGCTTTTAGTAGAGTTTTGGGGATCCGAAGAGGTTGTCTTTTTGGGGTTAGATTCTGTCTGGGCAGATATCTCACCAATGGAAATCATCCCTAGATTAACCACTGCAACTGTAGATACTAGTAGCAATCTCTTTGTAGAGAATTTTATAGAGCATTTTGTAGAGCATTTCTGTAGCATTTATATTCCTCACCCACGATCTAACTTTGCTGAATCTATCGAAATCGTGCAATCTTAGGCTCAATATATTCAAAACAGCAGAGAGGCGATCGCTTCTCACTCAAACAACACAAAAATGCAATACTCTTTTAAGATCTTCGCACGATTTCTCTTATGACGAAGAACCAAGATTATACATTATTATGCCGTTAAAGATCGGTTTTCATTAGCAGATTATTAGCAGATTAGGTCAATAAGTCTTGAAATCGAACAGTCATTTTACAAAATTATTGCGAATTAAATTAAATGCGGTTTTAAAAGCCCAGCCTAGCCTATTGCCCGAAAATGCGGCTTGTCTGATCGCGGTTTCAGGGGGGCAGGATTCCCTATGCTTAGCCAAACTCTTCCAGATGCAACGGAGCAAATTTAATTGGGGTCTAACGATCGCCCATTGCGATCATCAATGGCGGTATGACTCAAGGGCGAATGCGGAACATGTCGAAAAAATAGCGAAGGAATGGGGAATCAGCTTTTGTTTGAGAACTGCGACCCGATCGCTAACTAGCGAAGCTAGTGCAAGGGAATGGCGCTATGAAATGCTGGTAGATATGGCAAAGGAAAGTCAAAGCGCCTATGTCGTAACGGGACATACCCGCAGCGATCGCGTGGAAACCTTACTCTATAACTTGATGCGCGGTAGCGGAGCCAATGGCTTAGCTTCATTAACTTGGCAGCGATCGCTCACACCTGAAATTAATTTAGTGCGTCCGTTATTACAGGTCAGTCGTCATGAGACCGCAGCCTTCTGTCAAGAAAACAAAATTGTAGTTTGGGAAGATAGTACCAATCAAAATCTCGATTACCGTCGCAATCGTCTGCGGTTAGAAACTATTCCCTATCTCCAAACTCATTTTAATCCCCAGCTAGAAAATGCGATCGCCCAGACTTCGGAGCTTTTGTCTGCGGATATCCTCTATTTAGAGTCGCAAGCACAACATTTTTTTGTGGAAAATATTTCCGTAATTTGGGATGCGACAGCACCTCGACTGCACCGCCAACACCTTCAGCAGCAACCCTTAGCTTTACAAAGAAGAATTGCCAGACAATTTCTATCCAGATATTTAATCCATCAAGTAAATTTTGAAGATATCGAGCGATTTTTAAATTTATTAACCGCTCAAAACCGATCGCAAAGCGCTCCTTTTAAAGGACAGATTTTTGCCCTAGTCGATCATCCTTGGATCGTCCTACAGCATAAGTAATACCAAAGCTCAAAATGGCTACGCCATTTTGAGCTTTGAAAACCCTTACTGGGTTTAGTTTTTAATTCACAAAAGTGTTGTCACACTTTCGTAAATTGGTATAAGTAGTTCGGCATAATTAAAAACCTAGAAGAGCATACCGCCCGCTACGCGGGCGGTATGCTCTCTGGTTTTAAGTTTACTTATGCCTAGCTACTTACCAGAGTTCAAAATGGCTACGCCATTTTGAACTCTGATATTACTTTCCACCAAGGGCGATCAGCGCCAAGAAACTACCACTATTCCAGAGACAATGTAATAGCATTGAAGATAGGAGGTTCTTGGATCGCCAATAGACAAAACCCATCACCATACCGAGTACGCTGAGGGGAATAATATCGGCAATGTTTAAATGAGCCAAGGCAAAGAAAAATCCACTTAGGGCGATCGCTCCCCACACTGGCAAAGATTTGGTAAGCGAATGCAGTAAAAATCCCCGAAACAGGTATTCCTCAAAGAAAGGAGCAGCGATCGCTAAAGTCGTCCAGAGCAGAAATTTCGGTAGATTATTTTGACTATCGGTCAAGATTGGTAATAGAGGATTACCACCACCCTGTCCTTGGAGAAATTTTTGGCTGATCACCGATACGATCAAAACCAAAGGAACTGCGGCAAAATATCCACCAATTCCCCATGCTAGCCACTTTAGGGAAGTAAATTTGATGCGAAACCAACCTTCTGGCAAGGGACGATAGGGGGCGAGGCTAGCTTGCAGAATCGGCAACATAGGAATTACGGAAAGGACGTAGGGAATAAGCACGAGTAATGCTTGAACGGTGAAATCTTCCTTAGCCCTTGTGGAAATATCTAGGAATTCAAAGATTAAGGGCAACACAAATTGCGTCATCAAACAAAATGCGGTAAACCACAAAACCATTACTTCCCAAGTGGTTTTTATACCCCAAGGAACTTCCCAACTAATTTGAGGGTGTTTGATTTGAGAGTGACGGTCAAAAGGAGAAGACTTGCGAAAGAATATCCATTGAATTAATAGGACAAGCCAAAGCAGAACCCCAATACCACCACCAATAACAGGAATAGAATTGATGATTGCCAGTCGATTAATCGCTAAGGTAACTTCTATACGCGCCTGTTGCTCTAGTTCGGAGATCTTTTCATTCCTTTGCTGAGCTTGATAGAGCTTTGTCAAAGCCTGTTTGCGATACCAACCGTCAAGGGTGCGTCGAATCTGGGTTTCGGCATTGGGGAATAGCGCTACGGGTTCCGACCATAGCCCTTTCAGGATTTGAGCAGTTAATCCATAACTGGTCATGGACTGTCCTTCTAATTTGGTGACGTTTTCCCATGTAGCGATCGCCCCTTTAATATCCCCAGTTTGAATTTGGAGCAGCCCTGTACGATCACTAATTTCACTGATACTTTCTATTTTCTTTTGTTTCTGTTTAGAGAGCGTCTGCCGCTCATAGCTATCTAGATCGCCATTTCGAGCTTGGCGATCTAGACGGGTGAGATTATCTTTACCATCACTAAGAACTTCTTGATAACTGCTGAGAGCTTGTGTATATAAATCCTGAGACGTTCCATCACCAACAAGAATTTGAAATATGTCATCGGCAGAATTATTGGGAGACTGCTCGGATACTTGTGTGGCTTGTAAAATCAAATCAGTTTGGAGCAAATCTAATTTTGTCTGCTCTTGAGGATTATTCCAGCTTGCTTGTAAAGTGAAGATAATAAATAAAATAGACAATAAGCTGAGAATACTTAGCAGTAATGATTTAACATCCAAAGATTTTTCATTCAAAGGCTTAGAATCCATTCTTTTATTTCAGGGGATAGGGCTGGGTGAAGCACCGCCCATCCTATCATTTCGATCCCGCAAATCGCAAACCCGCAATACCTACCACGATCGCCCCAATGTACATAAATCTAGACAAATCTCGCGATTCACCGAGAAATATAGAACCGACCAATGCCGTTCCTACTACACCGATACCCGTCCAGACAGCATAGGCTGTGCCCACGGGTAAGGTTTTTAGGGCTTGGGCGAGGAGGATCAGACTGATGGTAATGGCGGAGATCGTTAGCAGGCTGGGTAATGGTTTGCTAAAACCATCGGTATATTTCAAGCTACTCGCCCAGACAACTTCCAATAGCCCCGCAATAATTAAATTAATCCAATCCATTATGTTTTTTATAGCTATATTCACTTAAGTCAGGACATCAAACCCAATAGAGAGTTGCGGCGCGAAGCGCCGCAACTCTCTATTGGGTTTTGATTATACCAGTTCACGAATTGGTATCAGGTAAGGATGGGCGACGCAAAGCGTCGCCCATCCTTACCCATTAAATATTTTTTGCCGCCGCCGAAGTTCGCAAGGATAGGGAACTTAAAACTACGCTGACAGAACTAAGCGCCATTGCTAAACCCGCGATCGTGGGATTGAGCGAAATCCCTAAACTAGGGTAGAGAATCCCTGCGGCAATGGGGATCGCCAAAGTATTGTAGGCAAAGGCCCAGAATAAATTTTGGCGGATTTTACTGAAGGTAGCGCGGCTGAGTTGGATCGCAGGCACAACATCGCTAATATCATGGCGCATTAACACAATATCCGCCGTTTCCATCGCGACATCTGTTCCCGAACTGAGGGCAATGCCCACAGTGGCGCTGGCAAGGGCTGGCGCATCGTTAACGCCATCCCCAATCATTGCCACCCGATTCCCCTCGGCTAATAGTTTCCTAATGGCTGCTGCCTTGCCATCGGGCTTGACATCCGCGATCGCCCGTTCGGGAGGAATGCCCAACTGATGGGCGATCGCGATCGCAGTTTCTTGCCGATCACCCGTAAGCATCCACACTTGCAGCCCCATCGCTTCGATTTGACGAACGACATTAATGGCTTCAGGCTTGAGGCGATCGCGCATAGCGATAATGCCCGATAGTCTGGCATCTACGGCAACAAAAACGGGAGTTTTCCCCGCCTCGGCAAATTGCCGCGATCGCTCTAACATCTCGCGAGAAATTTCTACTTGGCGAGCAGACAACCATGCGCTATTGCCCACCAGAATCTCTTCACCCGTTACCAGTTGGGATTCCACGCCGCATCCTGCCACAATTTGCGAAGATTGGGTGGGCAATAGGTCGATGTTTAAGGATTTGGCTCTAGAGATCGTTGCCGCACCGAGAATGTGGTTCGCGCCAACTTCCGCACTTGCCGTAATTTGCAGCAGTCGTAATACTGGGGCTGGGACTTCACGATCAGCGCGATCAGTTAGATCTTGAAATAGATCTTGAAATAGATCTTGAAAGTTAGTTTGATCAATGACTTCGCGATCGCGATCCATCGCAAGGGTAACGACATCAGTAACTTCAGGTTTACCCTCAGTCAAGGTACCTGTTTTATCAAAAACTACCGCCGATAGCCGATCAATCTTTTCTAAGCTTGCACCACCCTTAATGAGAATCCCTCTTTCAGCCCCAAGCCCTGTGCCGACCATAATCGCTGTGGGCGTTGCCAGTCCCAAGGCGCAGGGACAAGCCACCACCAAAACAGCGATCGCTAAGCGCAGGCTAAATACAATTTCAGCATGGAGAATCCCATACCAAGTTAGAAATGTTAGAACAGCGATCGCCATGACCGAATAGGCAAAATATCCTGCCACGCGATCGGCTAGGTATTGAATGGGGGCTTTGCTTGCCTGTGCTGCTTCCACCAAGGATACAATTTTCGCCAACGTCGTTTCCGAGCCAATCTGGAAGACCCGAACCGTAATGGCTCCCGTCAAATTTAAAGTCGCCCCCGTAACTCTTGCTCCTAATTGCTTGGTGACAGGCATTGACTCGCCTGTAAGCATCGACTCATCAATACTCGAACTCCCGCCGACGATTTCCCCATCGATGGGAATTTTTTCTCCAGGCAAAACCACGATGCGATCGCCTACTTGCAAGTCTTCCACTGCTACCGAGACCTGCAATTCTCCATCAGCACCTTGCACTAACAATCTGGCGCTAGGAGGCTGCAACTCCATCAAGGCGCGGATAGCGTTGGAGGCTTTCCCCTTCGATCTCTCTAATAGAGCCTGCCCTAGCAATACAAATCCCAACAACATCACAGGCTCTTCAAAGAAACACTGCCAATGGAGTTGTGGAACCCATAAAGCGATCGTGCTTGCCAAATATGCCGCAACCGTTCCTAACCCTACTAACGAGTTCATATTTGGCGCTCGATACCACAAAGATCTCAAGCCATCCCACCAAATTGGGCGACCAATCCAGCCTAGCGCTACCGTGGAGACGATCCAATGAACGTACATATTCCCCAATAGAGGTACATCCATTACGCCGATTAGACCCAAATGTCCCACGATCGCTAAAAGTACTAACGATGCAGGAATCGCGATTTCCTTAGTAATCCCCAACCAAGAATTTGCAGTTGGGTTTGGCGGTAATGCTTTGCCTGTCAATTGGCGATCGCGTTTATCAATAAATTCCGCTGCAAAACCTGCTTTAGCGATCGCCTCAATTAACTGCGGGGCTAGGTTCTGGGGTGAGTCCTCTGAGCCATAAACTACGGTGGCTCTCTCCGTCAACAAATTGACGTTCGCCGCCTTGACCCCTTCACAGGCGAGCAGACGTTTTTCGACCGTTGCTACGCAACCCGCACATTTCATACCCGCGATCGCCAAGGCTAAGGAGCTAGATCGGGTTGTAGGTGGTGCTATGGGGGATATTGATGTTATTGATTGAGTCTCTGCCACAAACCTAATACCCAAAAACGATAATCTAAATTTAGAAAGCTCTTTAAGATTCCTACTTTAACCTAAGTTGCGACCCGCTCTAAAAACCTCTATCACAGCGATCGCGATCGCTCTGGATATTGCCGCGATCGCTTGTCAAACTGATACTGCCACCTTTGCCAGAGCAATCAGAGACATTTGAAGCGATCGCATTACGCATTACTAGTCATGATTCTTAGAGAACCTTTCAAATAATCTCTAAGAATCAAATATCTACTAATAAATTCTACGGGTAAATAACTTTAGATTCATCTAGTAATTGTTGTTGGTCTTCTGAAACTTTGCGATAGTAAATGGTATACTTTGTAAGCTTAAACTCATCATTCTCAAACTTATATTCAGCTTTATAACCCTCTAGATTATGAACTGCATTAACTTTTAAAGTTAAGTTTTCTAGATCGAAATCTGATAATCCATTAACTAGCTTTCGGTAAAACCAAATAGGTTGACCATTTAAATCCATCATTGAGTACGCATCAGATCTCATTAAAAAAGAGAGTGGCTTAATTTCAATAGTGTCATTTTTTATTGAATAGAGCATGTACTCAAAATAATCAGTGTATGCTCCATTACCACAATAAAATGCTAGAATGTATGTCTGACTATTGACTTGATGAACTTTAGAAGATTTCCCAATTACATCGCGTCTTAATCCAGTTTCTTCACAAACATGTAGATTCTTTCTATGCTTGTAAATATATGCTAATTTTTCGTAATTGCTCAACACATAGAGAATAAGGATTTGAGAGGATTTAAAGCAATAAGAATGGAC
>NZ_ALWB01000212.1 GCF_000332215.1 Pseudanabaena biceps PCC 7429 | reverse complement strand
ATTTTGTTTGCCATGCCGAGTACTACCGTTTTTAACCACTGATACGGACTGGCAGGATGGACATGATGGACTTGATGGACTTGACTCTGACATTGCTTTAATCTGTAACAACCATCTAGATATTTTCCCTCATCCTTTCCTTTTTAGGACTACCTGGATTTGGAATAATCGCTTTAAGCTTGGCAAGGTGTTTGATTCATCGACTTGTTTTAAGTTGCCTAATAATGCTAATCGATCGCCTGATGTATCGTGGATTAGTTTGGAGCGATGGAATGCGTTAACCGATTCTCAAAGAGAAAAGTTTCCACCGATTACGCCTGATTTTGTTTTGGAGTTGATGTCGCCAACGGATACGCGCAAAGAGACTCAAGCGAAAATGCAGGAATATATTGAAAATGGCGCAAGGTTAGGTTGGTTGCTAGATCGCAGGAAAAATATTGTCGAGATTTATCGCCCAAATCAAGCAGTGGAAGTTCTCAATAATCCTGATGTGTTATATGGTGAGGATATATTGCCTGAGTTTAGTTTAGACTTGCGATCGCTGTAGATTGCAAATGTCAATATCTAGGCGATCTCTCCTCCATATAATGAGCATTAGCTAAATGTACCGATTGTAACCATATAGAGAGTAATAGTGCTGTAATGTATAGTGAACTCTTCAATACACTTGATAAATTTGTTCTCTTAAACTCTAAACATAAAGAGGAACTTAGTAATCTGCTCCAACTGCAAGAATTTTCAAAAGATACTGTTCTTTTAGAATTGGGTGAAGTTGCTAACTGTTTAAGTGTTTTAGTCGAGGGATCTGTAAGAGCGATTTACCATAAGGATGGGAAAGAAATTACTTCTTGGTTTGGATTTGATGGGGATTTCATTAGTTCATTTTATAGCTTTGTTTCAAGAAAAGCCAGTCCAGAAAGTATCATAACAACCTCAGACTGCAAAATGTTTTCTATTAGTTACGAAGATTTACAATTTCTGTATGAAAAGGATTCAATTTGGAATAAATTAGGTCGTATAGTAACTGAACAATATTATATTGAATACCGAGAACGTATACTATCCCTGCAATCAATGCCTGCTGCGGAAAGGTACGATGATCTGCTCAGTAAGCATCCAGACATTTTGGATAAGGTAAAACTCGGACATCTCTCTTCTTATTTAGGGATAACTCAAGAAACTCTCAGCCGACTTCGCGCTTCTAGAGAGAATCGTCAGCGCATATACAACAAGATGCTATAGATCAATTTTTGTAAAAGTCAAATTTGATTTAAGTCAAAAAAAGTCTCCTTTTTCATCTTTGGATGTAAATTTAATCTGAAAGCTTTAGATGAATCAGGAGAAAGCAAGAAATGTTCCTTAACCCTAATACTTTTCAATTTACTGAAAGCCTGACGCAATATTGGCAAGCAATTCGCGATGAGTATCTCGCATTACCTCAAGACATTTTCGATCCTTGGGTACAACGCGATATGTATGGAGATGGCTGGAGTGTGTTTGGGCTTTTTGCTTTAAGCAAACGCATTGAAGTTGCTTGCGATCGCTGTCCACAAACAGCAAGGATTTTGGAAAAAATCCCAAACTTAACTCTAGCAGGATTTTCTCGCCTAGCTCCACATACTCATATTAAGCCCCATACAGGCTGGGCAATAAATGAATTTCGGCTTCATCTCGGTTTGGTAGTTCCTTCAAAATGTAGATTACGAGTGGGACAGGATACTCAACCTTGGCAAGAAGGACATTGCTTAATTTTTGAGGATACAACAGAACATGAAGCATGGAACGATTCGGATTCATTACGTACAGTTTTGCTGCTAGATTTTCGCAAACCTAATTTAGACAAAGCTTCCGAAGGAATTTCAGAAGATGCCCTGACCTATGCAAAACAATTGCTTGAACAATCCCCAAAACCTACATAGAGAGAATAACACAAATGAATGACTACATCGATCTTTACTGTGAACGTACTCTTGTCGGACTTTGGAGTGAACCACTAAATGCAGTATCTAATTTGGCTTTTCTCATAGCGTCATGGGCTATTTGGAGATTGGCTCAACGACAGCCCAAAATACCTACGGGGATTTGGCTATTAATCGCTTTAGCAGCTTCTATTGGTATTGGTAGTTTTCTATTTCACACATTTGCGACAAGATGGGCAAGCTTCCTAGACACACTCCCGATCCTTCTATTTCAGCTTTGTTTTATCTGGCTGTATAGTCGAAAGATAATTAGAATGAAGTATAGATATTCAGGAGCATTGCTCGGAGGATTCTTCTTTGCTAGCAACTTCAGTAAACAATTTACAGATATTCTTAACGGATCTCTTTCCTATGCACCAGCATTTTTAGTCTTACTAGGCTTTGCAGTATATCACTATCGACAGCAAAAGCGCGAGCCTTTTATTCTGTTAATTGCGTTAGGATGCTTTCTGTTAGCCCTTTTGTTCCGTACTCTAGATCAAGCTATTTGCCCTTATTTTTCGATTGGTACGCATTTCCTTTGGCATCTTTCCAATGGTACTTTGCTATATTTGTCAGCAAGGGCATTAATCTTAAACTGGTCAATAAGGGCTAAATCAGGACAAGAATCTGAGACATCATTCTGATAAGGATGGTTAATTTTTGGCGATTTGAGATTGGGATAATGTGCTAAACAAATTAACGGCTTTATGATAGCTTCTTCTGAAGAGGTACAAAATGATTGGATTATTTGAGCTTTTGCAAAAAATTGAGAAGAACTCAGGAATGTATTTAGGTCGTCAATCCGTTAGCGATCTATTTATGTTTCTTGCTGGATATGAATTTGCCCGAAGTCAGATTAATGAAGAACTTACCCAAGAAGAAGAAGACTTTTATAACGAGTTTCAGCCTTGGCTACAGCAAAAACTAGGCGTAAGCTCCGTTACCTCATGGGCAAAACTAATCATGCTCTCCTATCACGATGAAAAGACAGGCTTTGAGATGTTTTTTAAATTCCTGAGAGAGTTTCAAGTACGTCATGCTGAAATTTTGGCTAATGCTCAAGAAGTACAACAAGCTTTTAAAAATGGCACAGCGAAGATAGGTTCTGTCGATGATTTGTTAGCAGACTTACTAGGATAAGAAAATACTGGAAATGGTGATTTTGCTGGTAGATATTGGCAGTCATGATGAAGTCTATTAGAGCTTTTGGTGACTTAAGTAACTTGATAAAGGCATAATATAAAACTATACAAAAATCAAAAAAGATTAACTCATCCATCATGGCTACCGTTAACGACAACTATCTCAAACTCAAGGCAGGCTACCTGTTTCCCGAAATTGCAAGACGGGTAAACGCCTTTATCGAGGCAAATCCTGACGCAAAAGTGATCCGTCTTGGCATTGGCGATGTCACCGAACCCTTGCCAGAGGCATGTCGTGATGCCATGATCAAAGCGGTTGAAGATATGGGCGATCGCAATTCATTTAAGGGCTATGGCCCCGAACAAGGCTACGCATGGTTGCGTGAAAAGATTGCCGCAAATGATTTTCAGGCGAGAGGCTGTGATATTGACGCTTCCGAGATTTTTATTTCCGATGGCTCTAAGTGCGACTGCGGCAACATTCTCGATATTTTTGGTGATGACAACATCATTGCCGTCACCGATCCTGTCTATCCCGTGTATGTCGATACCAACGTCATGGCAGGGCACACAGGCGACATCAATGAGAAAGGTGAATACGAAGGCTTAGTTTATTTGCCAGTAACTGCCGAAAATAATTTCACCGCCGAGATTCCCACCCAAAAAGTCGATCTGATTTATCTCTGCTTCCCCAACAATCCCACAGGCGCAACTGCCACTAAGGAACATTTGCAAGCATGGGTCGATTATGCGCGGGCAAATGGTTCGATTATCTTCTTTGATGCCGCCTACGAAGCATTTATCACCGATCCTAGCCTTCCTCACTCAATTTATGAAATTGAAGGCGCAAAGGAATGTGCGATCGAGTTCCGTTCTTTCTCGAAGAATGCAGGATTTACAGGTACTCGTTGCGCTTTAACTGTTGTGCCTAAGAATTTGATTGGCAAAGCAAAAGATGGTTCTAACGTAGAGCTATGGAAGCTCTGGAATCGTCGTCAATCTACGAAGTTTAATGGTGTTTCCTACATCGTCCAACGTGGTGCTGAAGCAGTCTATTCTGAAGAAGGAAAAGCGCAAACTAGAGCCTTGATTGACTTCTATATGGAAAATGCCAAAATTATCCGTGAGAAATTGACCGAAGCTGGTTTGGCGGTCTATGGCGGCGAGAATGCTCCCTATGTATGGGTGAAAACTCCCGCTGGGCTGACCAGTTGGGACTTCTTTGATAAGCTCTTGCAAAGCTGCAATGTAGTAGGAACCCCAGGTTCTGGCTTTGGTGCAGCAGGTGAAGGTTACTTCCGTATCTCAGCGTTCAACAGTCGCGATAACGTGAATGAAGCCATGCGCCGCATTCTCGACAAATTCAAATAGCAAGAATCTCTGTGCTTTGCACAGAGATTCTTGCTGTAGGGGAAGTTCATGAATTTCCCCTACGCTATAATTAGCTCTTAACGTTACGTCAGAGGTACGATCATGGTCATCGCTCAAGCTAAACCGATCGCAAAAAATATATCTCCAGAATCTGAATCTTCAGATGGCAAAGTTCGCATGACCCTAGAGGAATATCGGGCGATCGCCGAAACATCTGAGGAACGTTATGAATATTGCAATGGAGAAGTTATTACCATATCTGGAGCAACAGCGACTCATAGTACGATCTCAATCAATCTATTGAGTTATCTAGGATTTTTGCTTAGAGATACAGATTTTCAGTTATACAACAGTGCTTTACGAATATGGATTCCTGAGTATAACTGCGGTACTTACACCGATCTGATGGTTGTTAATGGCGAACCCGAATTTAATGGCGATTCCCAAGGGGATGCGTCCCGCCGCACTGATGAAATTCTAAATCCTCTATTGATTGTGGAAGTTCTATCTCCTTCGACCGAAGGCTACGATCGCGGCGATAAGTTTAGAAAATATCGCTCGATTCCTAGCTTCTGTGAATATTTGCTCGTTAGTCAATCAGAACCCTATGTGGAGCAATATCATCAGATCGATCGCCAAAATAACAACCAAAATAATCGCGATCGCTGGCAATTACAAATATGCGATCGCGTAGAGCAGACTATTCATTTACAGAGCTTGAACTTAGAACTGCCGATGTCAGAAATTTATCGGCGGGTTAAATTTTAAGCTTTACAGCGCTTTGCGCTCAAACCCAAACCAAGGAAATTCTTGAAAGCGTTGCAAAGCAACGCTTTCAAGAATTTCCTTGTGGTTCGTTTGGATCGATAATTGCTGTAAGCGATCGCCAAAACTATTCAAGATAGCTTTAGCATTTTAGGCTTAAGGAATGAGATCGAGAAACATTCCTGCGATCGCCGTTTCCGCAGCTTCGCAAATACCACGCTCCGTAATCAATCCCGTCACAAATTTAGCGGGAGTAACATCAAATCCATAGTTTAGCGCCGTGGTTTCCATAGGTGCGATGCGGACTTTGCCAATATTGCCATCATCCAATAGACCTTGCATATAGAGAACCTCGTCAGCACTACGGGTCTCAATGGCAATCTCCTTGACCCCATCCGAGATTTGCATATCAAAGGTGGAACTGGGTAAAGCGACGTAAAAAGGAACTTGATTGTCAAAGGCAGCCAGAGCCTTTAGGTAAGTGCCGATTTTGTTTGCCACATCGCCACTGCGGGTAACGCGATCGGTTCCTACGATACAGAGATCGACCTTTCCATATTGCATTAATAATCCACCCGTATTGTCAGCAATGAGGGTATGGGGAATATGCGACTGCCCTAGTTCCCATGCGGTCAAATTTGCCCCCTGATTGCGTGGACGGGTTTCATCGACCCATACGTGAATATTAATTCCCCGATCGCTTGCTTCGTAAATGGGAGCTAACGCACTACCGCGATCGACGATCGCTAACCATCCAGCATTGCAATGGGTGAGAATATTGACAGGTTCGCCATTAGGCTTAGTTTTGGCGATCGCCTCAATCAGTTCGCAGCCAAATCTACCAATATTGCGGGTTCCCATGACATCTTCATCGGCAATGGCGATCGCTTCTTTCAGAGCTACTTCTACTAGATCGCTATTGGCAGGAGCTTTGTCGAGGACAGAAATCAGGCGATCGACTGCCCACATCAAATTTACGGCTGTCGGACGAGCACCACGAATAACTGCCGCAAGAGGTTTAATCCGATCGAGATCGCCCTTACTTTCCCTAGCAGCTAAATACACCCCAAATGCAGCCACATTACCGATTACTCCTGCACCCCGCACGGTCATATCCTGAATGGCAAGGGCTGCATCGGCGCTAGTTTTGAGGGTTTTTGTCACGAATCGAAAGGGAAGTTGGGTTTGGTCGATGACGATGAGATCGCCAGCTTCTAACCAAAATGCTTTATAAGTAGAATTCATAGGTTCTCCTCGGATGTCCTCGGATAATATCGCCATCTCCTTTCATGATGCTCTAGAATGAACCTAAGAGCAAATTTTTTTCTCAGGATTTACTAAGGTAAAGATTGCCCAAAAGTTACAGTTCATAGCTATATTCACTTAAACCCCAATAGAGAGTTGCGGCGCTTCGCGCCGCAACTCTCTATTGGGTTTGATGTTTGTCCTAACATTACTAACTATAGCTATAAAAGCTACCAATCAATTCCCCATCATTTACAAAATTGTAAACAGGTTTTATGTTTCCATCAATGCGACATCCCTATCGATATGTGTGGGATTTCTGGTATTATTTCGATCCAAAAACTGCTTTATATCACTTGTTTTATCTCAATGCTGATGAGATTTTGGTACCATCGGTAAAGCATCATCATGCAGCCTGCGTAGGACATGCAGTTACTTCAGACTTCCTACGGATTGAATGGAGCGGGGAAAAAGAATTTGACATTTTAAAACCTCCAAAGCACCATTGGGCGAACACTTCCATTTGGAGTGGAGATATTATCAAAATCAAAAATGGATTTCTCTTATTTTATACTTCGAGAAATCGAGAATTAGATGATGGTATGACTCAAAACATTGGAGTTGCCTATACTGACAACATTTTAAGTAATCGCTGGCAACTTTCTTTGATGCAAGTTCCTCCTGGATATTGCTATCAGCTTAAAAATTCCCTCGGTGATCTATCGACCCATGCTTGGCGTGATCCATTCCTATTTCAAGATAATGGACAGATATATATGCTGTTATCCGCAAAGTCAACAAAAGAACCGATCGGACGTAATGGCGTAGTGGGATTGTTAAGACTGAAAGATAATAATCTGTCCAAAGGAGAATGGGAATATTTAGATCCGATCTTAAACCCCTGTTCCTATTCAGAAATGGAAGTACCACAACTGTATAAAGACTCCCAAGGTAAATATGAATTAGTCTTTTCGACTTGGGCAAAAAATGACTTTGCGGCTGCTACGAGGCAAGCTGGCGGTTTGCAGGGATTTACGAGCAGTAATTTTAGAAATTTTAGTGGTATCCCCCATGTATTATTGCCCGAAAAATACGGCTTGTATGCCTGTCGAGTAATTCCAGAACTAGATGGGGAAATTGTCGGATTTGATACTCAGGAGGGTGGTATTCGTCGTAGTGGGGTAAGGACGAACTTCAAGCATGTCGATCGCGATTTCTCCAAATATAGCTTTAACATAAACGAATTGGGAATATAGCTGTCACGCTTGAGTCGGTTTTATCCCCAAACAAGAGTGGCGGCGCGGAGCGCCGCCACTCTTGTTTGGGGTTTTGACTCGTCCTATTGAAGCGATCGCACTGATGCGAGCAAATGATCCGCCACTATTTCGATCTCCTCGAAAGTATTAAACCGACCAATGCCAAAGCGAATCGAAGCATAGGCTAATTCCTGAGAATGTCCTAGAGCCATCAAGACATGGGAGGGTGTAGTTTTTGCCGAAGTACATGCTGAACCAGAGGAAATGGCGACAATGGGTTGTAGGGCGAGCATTAAAGCCTGTCCGTTAACTCCCTTAACACTGATATTGAGATTGCCTGCCAGTCTTTGCTGGCGATGACCATTGAGGATGATGCGATCGCATTCACTTAACCTTTGCCATAAATGTTCGCGCAGAGATAGCGTCTTTTGATGCTCTTCCTCTTGGGAAGCGATCGCAATTTCCAGTGCCTTCGCAAAGCCGACAATCTGCGGTGTATAGAGAGTTCCCGAACGCATTCCGCGCTCATGTCCACCTCCATGTAACTGTGGGGCAATGGACACTCGCGGTTGACGACGACGCACGTATAATGCCCCAATCCCCTTGACTCCATAGATTTTATGGGCGGTGAGGGACAGCAGATCGATCTGCATAGCCTCTACATCTAGAGGGATTTTGCCGATCGCTTGAGCCGCATCGCTATGAAATAAGACTTGGTGGGATCTACAGATCTGACCGATCTGGGCGATCGGTTGCAGTACACCGATTTCATTATTAGCTGCCATCACCGAAACTAAAATCGTATCGGCACGGATCGCACGTTCGAGATCCTGTAGATCGATCAATCCGTCCGCGTTGACGGGTAAATAGGTAACCTCAAACCCAAGAGATTGTAAGTAGACACAGGGATCTAGTACAGCATTATGTTCCGTCTGAACGGTAATCAGATGTCGCCCCTTCAGGTGATAAGCCTCAGCCACGCCCTTAAGTGCGAGATTGTTGGCTTCGGTTGCGCCACTGGTAAAAATAATTTCTTCAGGGGTAGCATTAATGGTCTGAGCGATCGTCTCCCTTGCTAACTTAACGGCTGCTTCTGCCTCCCATCCATAAAAATGACCGACACTAGCAGGATTACCAAAGTTTTCGCGAAAATATGGCAACATAGCAGCTAATACCCGCTCATCAACGGGGGTAGTCGCATGACAGTCTAGGTAAATCGGTCTGTGCATTATCTTTGCATTACTAGGTGCATTACTAGGTACTATTTAGGTGCTATGGCTATATTCACTTAAGTCAGGACATCAAACCCAATAGAGAGTTGCGGCGCTTCGTGCCGCAACTCTCTATTGGGTTTGATGTCCTGACTTAACATTACTGACTATCCGCTACGCGGGCGGTATGCTCTCTGGTTTTAGTTTTTAACTATGCTTACTGGAGTTTAGACTAAAAAAGGAAAAAAAGGCAGAGTAAAAGAGATACAAACTGCCTAAAGTAGATGAAAAAGAAAAAGCACATCTACAGTCATGATTATTGATAAACTACAGAACTTTCGTCAACAGGCATATAATTTTAGGAAATGGAAGAGATG
>NZ_ALWB01000211.1 GCF_000332215.1 Pseudanabaena biceps PCC 7429 | reverse complement strand
CCCTTTCTCAAAGCCCGTTTCAAATTATCCCGAACTATTGAGAGTAAGAGGCATTTTCCGCATCTTCATAGGCGGCAATAATGTTATGGACGAGGGGATGGCGTACCACGTCATTCTTATCAAAAAAGTTAAAGGAGACACCTGAAACTCCTTTGAGGATATTCATGGCTACAATTAAGCCCGACTTTTGATGGCGCGGTAAGTCGATCTGTGTGATATCACCCGTTACAACCATGCGCGATTTGAAACCCAGTCGAGTGAGTACCATCTTCATTTGGGCAGCCGTGGTGTTTTGAGCCTCATCCACGATGATGAAGGAATTGCTAAGGGTGCGTCCGCGCATATAGGCAAGGGGGGCAACCTCAATAATTCCTCGCTCCATTAACTGCGGCACTCTCTCCGCGCCGATCATTTCATGCATGGCATCGTAGAGAGGACGCAGATAGGGATCGATTTTTTGCTGAAGATCGCCAGGGAGGAAGCCAAGGCTCTCTCCTGCTTCGACGGCAGGACGAGTAAGGATAATCCGCTCAAATTTGTTGCTCTGTAAGGCACTTACCGCAGCAACGGCGGCAAGATAGGTTTTACCAGTACCCGCAGGACCAACACCAAAGATTAAATCATTGGTTTCCATTGCTTGTACGTATTGTTGTTGGCGATAGGTGCGTGGCTGCACGGAATCACCACGGCGGTTGCGCGAGATGGTTGCCCGATCGCGCCATTCGCCCGAACGATCTTCGATGATTGCCTGACGTGCAGCACGAATATCTACGGCGGCGATCGTTTTTTCCTGCGACCACATGGGCTTAAGGGCACTAATCAACTTTTCCACGAGTTCGATCTGCTCGGTCGTACCATCAATTAATAGGTCTTGTCCCCGTAATACTAGCCGTACGCCGATTTCTTCGGCAATCAGTTTGAGATTTTCTTCGCGTGCCCCAGCTAGATAGATCGCACTACTAGGGGTTGGTAGGCTCAAAATATACGGTTCGATACGGGGAGTACCCATTAAATTCATAATCCTCTGTAAGTTTTGTGGAATATTTTCGCGAACGTATTTGAAACGTTTGTGAAAATTATTTGACAAGATTCTCAGCACCGCTAATAACACGGGCGGACAAAATTTTGTCGCCTAGTCTTAGTTTATCTAAAGTTTCCTTGCCATCGGTAACATAACCAAAAACGCTATAGTTACCATCTAGTAAATTCAATCCTGCTGGGGTCAACTCGGATTCAAATAGGTAGATAAAAAACTGTGAGGAGCCAGCATTGGCATCGTCATTGGGATGAGCCATTGCTACAGTGCCAAAAGCCGCAAAAGGAAGTACGGGCAATGTTCCCGACAATCCTTGTTCCTCAAAGGTCTTGCCATAGGTGGGGATTTTTTGATCGGGAAGGCGGACTTCAATGGGGACAGTTCTGTACTTACCTGTAGCTGGATCGACATAACCATCGATAGAGCCATTGGGGTCGCCTGTCTGTAAGTAATAGTTTTCGTCCGCACGGGTGAAGGTTAGCCCATCATAAAAACCTTGTTGTACGAGGTCGATAAATTGACCTGCATTAACTGGGGCGTTGAAGCCATCGACGGTGATGATCGCATTACCCTTTACGGTAGATAGCTCTACTTGGGCGCGTCCCTTAAGCTGAGGCAGGGAGGCATACTGGGCAGGTACTTCAAAGGGGAAGGCTTGGATCAAGTCTGCTTCTGCTAGCCCTACATAGTCCAAAGCTTTTTCTGATAAAGCTTTAATATTGTTACGATCCTTGACAAGAATTGCTTCCTGTAGGGGGACGAGAGAATTGCTTAAGCTGGTCAAATGCTCTGTTAGCAATCCTTGGCGATCGGCATTAACTTCAGCAATTAACTGGGCTTGATTTTGAACTAGGGTACGCGAGATCGTTTCAATATCTTTTTTAAGGCTGTTCCATCGCTTTAGATTGGTTTGGCGAGGCATTTGTTCTAAGATTTTTTGCACATCTCGCAATACTTCGCTGTCGATCGGTAAAGCATTTCTCAAGATGATGCGTGGATCCTTGATCGCGCTTTTGGTGGGCAACGCGGCGACACTTGGGGCGATCGCTACTCCCATTGTCAGGGATATTACCAAGACACAAGCGATCGCCAATTTTATGCCATGAGACCACCAGGATCGATGTAAAACGAGTTTTTCCTGTTTATTTTCCCGTTTATTGGTTCGATCCATACGATCCAAACTAAGATTTAAATTAAGATTCAACATTGCACCCAAAACTAAATTAGCCACTTAAAAAATGCTATTGCATTTGGTTGCACAGTTAGGCAAACTTATTTTGATTTCATGCTGTCCTATCTTTAAAAATTCACTATGGCGGACGCAAGTATCGACAAGACCACCGAGCGTGAGACCACCGAGCGTGAGACCGATAGTGAGTTTGATGAAACTGACCTATCCGCCTTGCAAAAGGATCGTTTGTTTAGATCGATCATGGCAAATGTGGCGGACTTAATTGCGGTGATCGATGCTCAGGGCTATCGCATTTACAATAGTCCTTCCTACTATCGAGTGCTCGGCTATACATCGGCAGAGCTCAAGGGCACATGGGCGTATGACAAAATCCATCCCGATGACCAAGCTCAGGTGCTGGAAGCTGCTGCTGAGACGTTAAAAACAGGAGTAGGTAAAAAATTAGAATACCGAATGCAGCACAAGGATGGTACTTGGCGGATCTTGGAGTCATCGGGCAGTGTGATGCGGGATGATCGAGGGGATGTGAAAAATATTGTGATTGTTGCCCATGACATTAGCGATCGCAAAAAGGAACAGTGGGAACGCCGTCGCGCCGAGAGAGCCTTGGAGCAGTCCCGTCAAAGTTATAAGGATTTGGTTAGGCGCGAGGAAATGTTAAACCGTCGCCTTGCGAGCCAGATCCGCAACTCCCTCGATCTCAAGACGATCATTGCTACGGCGGTGAATGAAGTACAGGATCTGCTGCTAATCGATCTATGTAATTTCTTTTGGTATGTGCCAAATACCGACCCCCCAGAGTTTCAACTAGTGCATTATGCCGTTAGTCATAGCTCCCTCGCTAACTCCGTCAGCTATCCCCTATCCCGTTTGACTAGAGTCGGTCAGCGCTTAATCAATCAAGAGATCGTGCAAATTCAATCGATTTATACTAGCTCGGAGTTAGATAACGTTAGTCGGACGATCCTCTCGGAGAGCGGGTTTACTTCGCAATTACTCGTACCAGTCAAGACCCGATCGCAAAAATTGGGGGTGATCGTGGCGGCGCATTGCCAAGGCAGTCGTCCTTGGAGTGCTGATGAAGTAGAGCTATTGCAAGCTGTCGCCAATCAACTAGCGATCGCGATCGATCAAGCCGAATTATTTGATTCTGCGCAAGCCAATGCCAACAATGCACAAGCGCAAGCATTATTGATCGAACAAGCCCTTGCGGATTTACAAAAGACCCAAAGCCAACTCATTCAGACGGAAAAAATGTCAAGTTTGGGGCAACTGGTGGCTGGGGTCGCCCATGAGATTAACAACCCCGTTAACTTTATCTATGGCAATCTCAACCATACCAATCGTTTTGTGCGACATCTCCTAGAGGCGATCGCTCTATATCAAAAAAACTATCCCGAACCCGTTCCTGAGGTTGCCGCATTCCTTGATGAGATTGATTTAGAGTTTTTGCAGCAGGATCTGCCGAAGATGCTGACATCCATGAAAATTGGAGCCGATCGCATTCGTCAAATCGTACTGTCTTTACGCAATTTTTCACGCACCGATCAAGAAGGACGCAAACCTTTCAATGTCCATGAAGGCTTAGATAGTACGCTCCTCATTTTACAGAACCGCTTCAAGTCCTATGGCGATCGTCCTGCCATTAATTTAACTAAGCGCTATGGCGATGTCCCGATGGTTGATGCCTACGCAGGGCAGCTCAATCAAGTATTTATGAATATTTTAAGCAATGCCCTCGATGCGATCGATGAGGCTCATGCTGACAAAAATATTACTAGTGAAATCTCAATTATTACCGAGTCATCCCCGCCCACAGAGGTAAATCAGCAGCCTATGGTGGCGATTCGGATTATAGATAATGGCAATGGGATTCCTGAAGATATTCGGAAAAAACTCTTCGATCCCTTTTTTACGACTAAGCCTGTCGGTAAGGGAACAGGATTGGGGCTATCAATTAGCTATCAAATTGTGGTAGAGAAACATCAAGGCAGATTGGAATGCTTCTCTAAAGTTGGGGAAGGAACCGAATTTCGGATTGAAATTCCCTTGTAAGGAACTCATACCAAATCACAAAATGGCGTAGCCATTTTGTGATTTTAAAACCCTTACTGGGTTTGGTGTTCAATTTCCAAAAGTGTAGCCACACTTTTGGAAATTGGTATCAGAAAAGCGATCGCGATTTAAAATCGCTCCCCAAAAACATTCCTCTATGATTATTGCCTCTTAAACTATGCATGGGCTAATCATCGATCTCGATTCCGATTTAGTCTTGCTTTTCTTCAAACACTTTACTGTGTGCCACTGCGCGATTGCCCCACCATGAAATCAAACTCTCCAGACAATAACTCCTCACCTTTGCAAAATATTTTTTCTTGGGTTAAAAATACACCTGAGCGAGCAATTGACGAGGCTTTTGAAGCGGCTGTCAGTATTAAACGTATTGAAGAAGAAAACTTCAATGGTAACAAAATCGTCAATGACGGTAGTTTTGGCAGCAGTGTCTTTAGTGTGTTTGAGATTCAACTTCAGAAGTATCTCAGAACTATTACAGGGAAGCTAAATTTTTACAAGGTGAGTGCGTCGCTTCCCTATTTACAGGCGCAAAGTTCCAGCAATCTTGCCAATACCGCGATCTCTAAATATGCTCCCAACGATCAAAGTAACGATCCTGTTGGCAACGGACAACTATCAGCCAATCAATTAGGTGGTAATAGCCGTAGATTTTCTATTTATCAAAAACTCGCCTTTATTGACTACACCCTTGAAAGGTATAACAGTGCCAGTAATCAGACAATTGATATTGCGGTAGATAATACCGATAAATCTGCGAGAAACTCTAGCTATTTACGCGATCGCGACTTAGCAGAAGGCGAAACAGATAGGGATGAAAAGTTTCAGCTCTTTAAAAACGACAAGCCCAAAAACTATCGTAAGGCATCTCAGCAAGTTTCACAGGTAGAGAAAAGTATTTTACCTGGATCATTTTTTAAAGCGTTCGATCGAGTCAAGCGCAATCTTAGCGGTTCCTACGTAGATTATGAAAAAGACATTGTTGAGGAATTACGCCAATCGCGGCAAAGGATTAATCAGGCTTTGCGCTATATCGTCGTGCTGGTGATATCAGTTCTTGCCGTACAGTTTTTATCAAAAATGTTGATATTTAGTCCGATGATTAATAGTTTCATCGACACCAGTAAGATGACTGTCAAGTTTAGCCCTGCGGTCGAAGAGAAAGCTTTTAATGAGCTGCGGATGGCAAAGGAAAGAATTGAATTTGATTACACGATCAAATCGATTATGCTCAGACAATCAGAAGAGAAATCTGGCGCATCTAAAGCTGAGACTGGCAAACCTGAGACTGGCAAACCTGAGACTGGTAAACCTCAGACTGCTAAATCAGAAGAATTAAAGAAACCTGAGACTGGTAAAGCTGAGACTGGTAAATCAGAAGAATTGAAGAAACCCGAAGACAGGGACAATCAAAAATCCGAAAAAAACTCATCTGAAGAGATCGAGGCGTTAATTCAGCAAGAATCTATTAAAATCCTCAAGAAATATAATGATGCAAGTCTTAATGGTATTAAGAACTTGTTATCTGATATTACTGCTGCCTTTGTGTTCTATCTTTTTCTACTTTCAGGACGCAAAGAACTAGCAACCATTAAAGAATTTCTCGATGAGATTCTGTATAGCCTTAATGACAATGCCAAAGCTTTTTTGATCATTATCTCCACGGATACCTTTGTAGGGTTTCACTCTAGTGAAGGCTGGGATGCTCTATTAACAGTTTTATTCGAGCATTTCGGACTGCCTGAAAATAAAATTTTGGCGCAATCATTTATCTCGACAGTTCCTGTATTTCTCGATGGGTTATTTAAATTCTGGATTTTCCAATATCTCACCCAAGCATCCCCTGCGACAGCAACCATTTATCGTGAAATGAATGAATAATTGGCACTATACTCAACCAAAACACGTTAAGATTTAGGATGGCTTGTGGAAATTGCTCTCTAAGCCAGTCTTTCGGGATAACTTTCATAAGTAAGTATTGACTTTGTTATTTCCAAATACAGCTTTATATTTAATATTTAGATATTTATAAATTCCCTATGATTTACGAAATTTTCATGCCTGCGCTTAGCTCCACCATGACTGAAGGCAAAATCACCTCTTGGGTGAAGTCTCCAGGAGATAAGGTGAAAAAGGGCGAAACTGTCGTGATTGTAGAGTCTGACAAAGCTGATATGGATGTCGAAAGCTTTTATGAAGGCTATCTTGGCGTAATTATTACTCCTGCGGGCGAATCTGCTCCTGTTGGTTCGGCGATCGCCTATGTTGCGGAGACCAAAGAAGAAATCGCTGAAGCAAAACAAAAAGCGGCAGGTCAAGCATCCTCCAATGGCTCGACTGCACCACAGAAAAACGAGGAGCCTCCAGCTAAGTTGGTTTCATCACCCACGGCGGCTTCTGTTGCCTCTATTCCTGATGTGGTAGTTTCTGCGCCACGCAAATCTGCCCCTGCGCCATCTGGACGACAAATTGTATCCCCCAGAGCTAAACGAATTGCGAAGGACAACGGTATTGATTTAGCCAAGATTGCTGGAACGGGACCTAATGGTCGAGTTACTGCCGCCGATGTCGAAGCATTCTTGCAGCCTTCGGCTCAGCCCGTAGCTGCTGCTGCAAGTATTCCCGTAACTGCCCCTGCACCTGTGGCTAAAGTTGCGGCTCCTGAGCTTGGCAAGGCTCAAGCCTTGACTACTTTCCAAAAGGCTGTGGTCAATAACATGAATCAGAGCCTCTCAGTTCCTTTATTCCGTGTTGGTTATACGATTACGACAGATGCCCTAGATGCTCTCTATAAGCAAGTTAAGACTAAAGGCGTTACCATGACGGCGCTATTGGCTAAGGCTGTTGCCGTTACCCTCCAAAAGCATCCTTTAATCAATGCAAGTTATAGCGATCGCGGGATTGAGTACAAGAGCAATATTAATGTTGCTGTCGCTGTTGCCATGGATGACGGTGGTTTGATTACGCCTGTTTTGAAAAATGCTGATCAAACTGATCTCTATAGCCTCTCTCGCGATTGGAAAGGTCTAGTCGATCGCGCCCGTGCGAAGCAATTGCAACCCGATGAATATAACTCTGGTACATTCACCATTTCTAACTTAGGTATGTTTGGTGTGGATCGCTTTGATGCGATTTTACCTCCTGGAACTGGTGCAATTTTAGCGATCGGTGGATCTCGTCCTCAAGTTGTGGCAACGAAGGATGGTGCAATCAAGGTTGCTAGTCAAATGCAAGTCAATCTCACTGCCGATCACCGTGTGATCTATGGTGCTCATGCCGCTCAGTTCTTGCAAGATCTAGCCAAGTTGATTGAAACCAATCCTCAATCTTTAACTCTGTAATATTTCTAGCTATTTATTAAAAGGTAAAAGGAGGTCGTAGTATCCAGTAGTACGACCTCCTTTTTGATCTGTAAGCTTATCCGTAGGATGTGTTAGCGCTAGCGTACGCATCCAAGTCTTGTTTATTAGTGCGTTACGCTAGCGCTAACAGCACCCTACCTACTAGCAAATTCCCGATAAGTCTGTAATGATCACCAACCCACCCTCAATTGTGTCTACTTGCAGTCTGTATCCACGAAGCATACTCATTCCAATTAGTGGATCTGTTTCTGCTGAATTGACTTCAATCTCCTGAGATTTACCATCCCAAATGGCTACTGCATCGTAAATATCAAACAAAACCTCACTACCATCTCCTAATGTTCCGCGATCGCGATAACTCCATGGCAGATCCAATTCAGTAATGATTTCGTTTGGGAGGCTTAGGAAACCTGTAAAGCCTGTATCGATGACAGCATTGATAGATTTTAGTTTGTTATTGTTTCGGACGACCACAAGAATCGTGGCTTCACAATTCTTATTAACGTATCCTTGCATCATAGCTTTTCTTTTAAGCTCCGCGCACCGAAACGGTGGACAGCGCGATAGCCAATTTTGACAACCCAAGTTTGGGAGTCAGGCAAGCGTTCTCTAAGACGACGAGTAGCGGTCATCGTATCATTTGCAATTTCAAATACCCCTGATTCAATATCAATCGCAACTATTTTGCCATGATTATCTGCTTCGACCTCTGGGAGGATTTGCGTTTGATAAATCAGATCGCCTCGTTGGGCAAATTCTTCTTTGCTATAGCGCGGTTGACGGACTGCCATAATTTGAATTTTCCTTGATCGCTGCTTTATCTGGCATTATAAGCGAATGGGAAAGCCTCCGAATAGATTACATTTCGCTAAGGCGTTGTTGCATGAATAAAAAGAAGACAAAAGAATAGAGAATATTAGGATAGATAATTAACGAACAACAGAACAGGAGACAGGTTTAGCAAGTTGAATCATGCGATTAAGCGCAGCACATTTGATGAACAACTCAACCGCCTGATTGTCAAATTTACGAGAACATAAAGTACCACCAAAGATCTTTTTGAAACGAAACATCGTGGTTTCTGCCAAAGAACGACGATGATAACCTGAGTCACGTTTCCATTTTTTACGCCCATGTTTACGGATATAACGGAGATTTTGGTCACGGGGATGTGGTGGAGCATTGGTATTGCCATGAAGCC
>NZ_ALWB01000210.1 GCF_000332215.1 Pseudanabaena biceps PCC 7429 | reverse complement strand
TTATCAGTTTTCGATCTCCTTGGAAACCATTGCTTGTATGCTTTTCTTGCTTTTTCAGTAAGCCCTAAGTAATCAACAACTAATAGCAAACATGGCAAGTAGCGAGAATAAACGCATACGAGATGAATTTGAAAGGTTTGCTACTACATAGCTATGGAAAGATCTTGGGATCAGATCGTTAAAAAGCTGAATAATACCTAGCAGATTCGACCTCACCAGAGACGAATTCTTGAAAATCTGTTCTATCTTGTCCGACCACAAGCTTATAAGACTTAAATCTTGAGTTAAATTTGGTAAATCCGTTAGTATCTCACTCCTTTCATTAAAATTTTGGATCGAGATATTATAAAGAGAGGCTAATAATGAATCGATCCAACGTAAACTACGGCGAAACTGCCCCCAAGAGATATTAAGCCAATCGGCAAGATTCCTTTGGGACAAGGACAAGAGGTCGAGCCCCTGAGAGCCAGCAAGATTAATAGCATCAAAGATCTGCTTTTTAACAGAATCGCGTTTAGACATAGCAAGAGGAGAGATATCGCCAGAAGAGAGAAAAGAATGGGGGATATAAGCAAGATTAAAATTGGAGAGGAAATAGATTTTATCGCCCGCTGAAAAGCGATCGCCCGCCTTGCGACCAAGACATTGAAGAACGGTTGCAAAGATATGCCGATGGACAAAAGCCCTAAAGGCAGGATCACCATCACGAGGATGAAGACCCGTAAGGGAAACAAACATAGCCCGAAGGACAGCAATATTGGCACAAGGAGTACCAATAATCACAAAAGTTTTAGCATTTTTAAAATCATTAGAACCACGGGAATCACGGAACCAGACCCCCTGATCATCCATAGCAAAGCGTTTAAAATCAATAACCTTAGTCGAAGGATCAGCAAGGGAAAGATGATCCACGATCGCCTTAACACGGCGATTTTGATCCTGACTGCGCTGCATCCCCAAGCGACCGAGATCATTCACCTGAAAGATTTCAGGCATCGCCAGCGAACCTGCCATAGACATAGAAAAAACCGAATCCTGCAAACGCAACTCCAGATCTTGTAAATCGATAGTGGCATCGAGGAACAGATTATTCCGAGCATGTCGGGCAATATCGCGCAACCGAGAGTCAGCAAAAGAAACGGTTAATTTCTCATACTGAATATGCAGATCACCATGGGTCAAAGCCCCCGAGAGAATATCGAGAAACTCAACCAACCACTGCTTTAAAACATCACGGACAATTTTTTGCTCAAGTTCGTGGGGAGGCATCGTCGTCGAACGTTTAAGCAAAGCATTAACGCGAGCGAGCTCGCGCTTCTGCTGAGACGATAGCCCCACAAACTCAGAATCCGCCACCCCATCAACCGTATTGAGTGCTGATAGATCGGGCTGTAAAAGAGGAGCAAGATCAGAAGTATCGATCAGATCGGGAATCGCCGACTTAATCTGATGAAAATCGAGCCCATGAAAAGAGCGATCACCCAACAACCCATACAACTTATTAAGGACATCAATCACCTGATGACGATGGATAAAATCAGAACGAGAAAGCAAAGCGATCGCCCGATCAATATCATCACGAGAAACAGAAACCTGACGCATCGTCGTCAGACTCTCCGACACCTCCTCCCAGATCAATAAAGTTGTCGAGTAATCAAACTCATCAGGGCTAGGCAAACTCAAAGGATGAGAGCGGAGGATCTTATGCTCAAAAGCCAGAGAGCGCTCGTACTTAAAGCCAAACCCATCACCCTGAGAATTTTGGCAAGCATGAAGCAAAGGACAAGACTTACAAATAACCTGAGAATCAGCGATCGCCTTATCGCGCAAAGCCGTAAAAGCCGAAGTACGCGAACAATTAGACAAAGTCGTCAAAGAAGCAACCGCATCACCCCGATTCGCACGGCGCAACTTGCCAGACTTATCGGTTAAACCGTGATGTCGAGCAGGGAGAAGAGTCCAATCCTGCAAAGAAGGAGTAGACACATTGCGAGAATCCGTAGATATATAAATGATGCGCTCCACCCCATCCATCAAACTAGGACGTAAACGCCCCGCATCATAACTCTTGCCCGTGCCCGTTGGCGAAACATCAAGGACATAGCGATGGTGAGCCACAGCCTCACCCCAAGCCTCCAACCGCCTACCAGCCGCATAGGTCAGAGCAGGAGCGATCGCCCCTTGAAATGATGATTCCTGCACCTCTAACGCCTGAGAGTCTATCAACCTATCCGCACCTAGGGAAAACCCCTGAGCCTTAGGCTTGGGAAACAGCTTTTCCTGCAACCAAGAAAAAGGCGCATAGGAAGGCTTCGGCAAGTAGTTGGCAACTTGAAAAAACTGCTCAACCGACAACAACTGAATAGTCGAACCATCAACCAATTCATCAATATCTCGATCAGTCTTAGCCACCTGCCCCCACCACAACACCGACAGCTCGTAGCCAAGAGCATCGAGAAAATCGAGATTTTTCTCATGGCGGCGCATCACCGAAGCATTCGCCACATCACCCGCATCCACCGCATATTCCAGCACCGTTAGCCCAGGCTTCGCTCCAAGCTCAGCCAAATAACTCGCCAACGTTAGCTTGCTCGCCATAAACTGCCCACCCGAAGCACCAATGGCAGGACAGCCCCGCAACCTCGCAGCAAGAAAAGGCTTCACCCCAGTCCCCTCCACCAAAAGGACACGACGATGAGCAACCTGTCCATCCCCCATCACCGCACCATAAACAGCCAGAGGCAACTCCCCATTCTGCTGCTGGGCAGCTATACCCAGAGGCTTATGCCAGCGATAGCGCCCCAACCGTCCATCCCGCAAACGGACTTGAAACCCAAGGATCTGCCGACTGGGATTGGCAATAGGCACAATATAGCCAGACTTCACCGACTTTGCCCCTAAACTCGCAATCTCCAGCACCGAGAGCCCACGCCGTCGCAGATCGTCCCGATCCACATCATCCAGAGTCAAACTTTGCAGATAGGAGCGATAGAGCTGATCTCGCTGTGAGGCATCGGGCAACACCGCCCATCCTTCCCGCATCGCCTTTTGTTTAGCGGGACGAGACTGAAGATTAAGCAACTGACGCTGGGTGCGTTCAGCCTCCGACTCCTGCCGTTTTCTAACATACTTACCCGCATAGTAGCCACCACTCGTTTCACCGAGATAACGCCAATCGGGCAATCCCACATCCGTTGGATGGGTCATGCAGAGGATGAAATCCTGATCATCGGCAACGATACGACATTTGCCCTTAGTGTCATCGCAGATAGGGCAGGGATTATGCTTTTTGGTAGGTGAAAACTTGCTGGAAGAATACTGATTATTGGGGAGGTTCATTATTTTTGACCTCCATATTGCTGGCAAAGGCTGGGCTGGGCTGGGGACTGTTCGGGCGGGGCTGAAAGTTGGAAAAACATCTGAATTGTCCTGATTGCAAGGGGTGTAGTGACTTCAATCAGGAAACGGGGAGACTTCTTCAGTCTAGTTCAACTCTTAGTTTTTGCTTCTTGCAAAAAAAATTTAAAAATTTGCAGCAAAAACTGTTGCTAATCTTATATCTTGCGTTAAGATATAAAGAAGCATTGAACAAATCTGCCTGCTACAGCAAAGTTCGTCCGTTTCCGTTTATTAAATAAATACCTTCGGGTTATCAAGAAGCTAGTGGTTCTCAGGCACTGGCTTTTTTGATGTTGAAGGGGAAAAGCTAGTTGGTAGATCTCCTTTAGATAAAAAACCTCAAACTAAGCATACAGCGATCACTCTAAATTCGATCGATAAAATATGGAAATTTTATTGTAGCTACACTTAATTCTAAGTCTAAGTTACCATACTGTAATTTATGAACATGTTTTTGGGCAAGAAGCTGAGTTCAAAATTTATCTTGTTTCACTATTTTATCATCTTAAAAATCGTCTCAAAAATACGGAAACTTCGCTGACTAGCGATCGCAGATCTTACTAAGTAATTGGGCTTAATTAAATATAAAGCCCTAAAACCTACGGTGCACGCTGCGCGTGTGCCGCAGGTTTTAGATCTAAATTTTAATTATGCTGGGGTACTTATAGTCAGTTTATAGTAAGAACTAAAGGTAAGAGGTTTTAGCCCAAGGGCTTATAAAATAAAACTAATTAGAATGTTTTCAATTTAATACAAATGTCTACTGCATCCCAGAAACTATCTACCCAAAATGCGAGTGAAGCTTTCATTCCCATGATGAGAGAGCTGGTCAGAACCTATCAAGCATTTTCCGCCTGCTCGGAAACTCATATCCGAGAATTCGAGCTTACGCCAGCTCAGTTTGATGTAATTGCTTCGCTCGGTAATACTAAGGGGATGTGTATGGGGGAGTTAGGGGAAAAAACTTTAATTACTAAGGGGACCTTGACTGGGGTAATCGATCGCTTGATCCAAAAACAATTAGTTTCACGGGAAACGCCTTCTGACAATCGCCGTAGCGTTATCGTGCAATTAACTCCTAAGGGACAACAGGTTTTCGAGCAGGTCTTTCCCCTGCATTTGGCATATCTCAAGGAGCGTTTCGATAAACTCGAATCATCGGAGCTAGATTTGCTCAAGGCTTTACTAGCAAGGCTAAGACAGGCTTTCTAAAACTAATCTGAAATTGCTTCGATTAATATTTTTTGACTGATGTTATTGACAATCCCAAAAACAAGATTTATTTTGGTAGAATAGTCCTAGTTAAAAATATTCTACAAAGAATTAATACCAAAAAGAATTAATACCAATGTTCATCACTAATCTATTTGAATCTGAGCGTAGTTGATGGGGTTATGAAGATATTGGCTATTGGCAATCAAAAATAGAAGCAAAAAATTGAAGGAAAAATATGATTAATCCTTTACCTGCCATCTTTATCTCTCATGGAGCGCCAGACTTGCCCATACGTGGTGGAGAAGTATCGGATTTTTTGCGCTCACTCCATCGACAATTTCCCAAGCCAAAAGCAATTTTGGTTGTTTCTGCCCACTGGCATTCCGATCCCATAATGGTGAGTGCGGCAAAATTTCCCAAGACAATCTATGACTTTTCAGGATTTTCCGAACAACTTTACCAATTGAGTTATCCAGCTCGAGGGATTCCTGAGTTAAGCGATCGCATTGTTGATCTGTTAGGGCGATCTGGTATTCCCTGTAATATTCACCCCACTAGGGGATTAGATCATGGGGCTTGGACTCCATTGATTTTGACCTATCCTGAGGCTGATATTCCTGTGACGCAGCTATCTATAGAGTATCAGAACGATCCTCTTTACCATTGGCAAGTAGGACAGGCTCTCGAGCCTTTACGTCATGAGGGAGTCTTAATTCTTGGTAGTGGCGGTATTACTCACAATTTGTATGCTTTTAATGTCAACTATGACGCGACTCCCCTCGATTGGGTGCAAGAATTTGACATGTGGATTGCGAAGACTATTGCCGAGGGAAGTTGGGACGACCTTATAAATTATCGTCGGCTTGCTCCCTATGCAAGTAAAAATCATCCTACGGATGAGCATTTATTGCCCTTATTTGTCGCTCTGGGCGCGGGAGGGGCTAATGTTAAGGGAATGCAGTTGCATAGTAGCTATGCCTTTGGAGCTTTTAGTATGGCTGCCTATGCATTTGCGAGTGGCACATAGTTGGCATGTTCTGATTGCCAATTCTCGTAGGAAATGCGTGGTGCTTCAAATCGCTCACTAGTACGGCAATAGTAAGCGGGTGAACCCATTCGACCGATGGGAGCAAATCCACTGATATGTAGGCGATCGCTCAGCAAGTTATCATCTACATGAAACATCACTACCTGTCCGATGAATAGGGTATAAGCTCCTAAGGGTTGTTGGCTATGAAGTACACATTCTAAACTGGCTTGAGATTCCGTAACAATGGGAACCTTGATGCGTTTGGATTTAGTTGCATGTAAACCAACTGCCGTGAGTTCACTTTCTCCCGATGGAAAATTTGCCGCGGAGATATTCATGGCATTGATTAGATCTTCTGTGACTAAGTTAACGGCAAACTCGCCATTCTCAATGATGTTGTTGGCAGTATCCTTCATGCTTCCATTATCTTTACGACCGATACTGATGATGATGTATAGGGGGTCGCTGCCGATCGCATTAAAAAAGCTGAAGGGTGCAAGATTGACGATTCCTTCAGAATTTTGTGAAGTTACCCAAGCGATCGGTCGAGGCACAACAATGTTGGTTAAAAGTTTGTAGTTGTCTTGGTGAGATGTTAATTGGGGATCGATATGCATGGGCGGTTTCTCTTTTGATGCATTGTAATTTAGTAATTAGCTGGGCATAATAAAAAATAGAATCAAGAGTTGTAGTGCATAATGTGCGTGCGTTTACAGCTTTTGAGGTTATATATTTAATTACGCTTAGCTACTTATACTAATTTTGCTATACCAATTCAAAGATGGGTGGTAGAAATTGCCATCCATTTTGGGGTAGTCCTAACGAGGAAAAGATTTATATGGTAATGATGGGTGGTGCGAAGCGCCGACCATCATTACCTGTTTAGCACTACCGCTGCGCGGGCGGTATGCTCTTCTAGGCTTTAAGTTTACTTATGCCTAGCTACTTATCCATTTTTGAATTATAAATAAATTACAAATAAATTATAAATTTTGAGGATCTGGAGGATCTGTTAGTTTAGCGATTGAGCGTACCCATACTCTGAGCGGGATAGCGATCGCCTGCGGCAATGCCCTGAGGCGCGACGGCATTAATCCGATCAAGATCGGCGATCGTCAGAGTGACGTTTGCAGCACCGATATTTTCTTCGAGATATTGACGGCGTTTAGTTCCGGGAATTGGCACGATGTAATTGCCTTGAGCCAGCAGCCATGCTAAGGCGAGCTGTCCCGCAGTAAGCCCCTTTTCGGAAGCGATTTCTTTTACCTTCGCTACTAACTGTAGATTTTTAGAGAAGTTTTCCCCTTGAAAGCGCGGCGATTGACGGCGGTAATCATCGGGGGCAAAATCATCGGGAGTAGCGATCGCTCCTGTCAGAAAACCTCTACCCAAAGGGCTGTAGGGAACGAAACCAATGCCTAATTCTTGCAAAGTTGGTAAGATCTCATCCTCAGGATCGCGACTCCAGAGAGAATATTCGGTTTGAAGTGCCGAAATGGGATGAATGGCATGGGCGCGACGTATCGTTGGGGGAGCCGCTTCCGATAAGCCGAGGTATCTGACTTTTCCTTGTTTGACCAGTTCTGCCATTGCACCGACGGTTTCTTCAATGGGGACAGTGAGATCGACACGGTGCTGATAATAGAGGTCGATTACATCTACTCCCAATCGCTGTAAAGATTCATCACAGGACTTTTGGACATATTCGGGTTTCCCGCTAATTCCTAACCAGCCACCATCAGCGCTGCGGACATTGCCAAATTTAGTGGCGAGGATGACTTGATCGCGACGGGCTTTAATCGCCTTGCCGACGAGTTTCTCGTTGGTAAAGGGACCATACATATCCGCAGTGTCGAGAAAGTTTACCCCAAGGTCGATCGCTTGATGGATTGTGGCGATCGACTCTTGCTCGTCACCGCCAATATAAAACTCAGACATGCCCATGCAGCCCAGTCCCATTGCGTAAACTTCTAAACCCTGATTACCTAATTTTCTTGTTTTCATGGCTTGATACCTACTTTAGTTTGCAATAATTCGATGAGCTTGGCTAGATCTTGGGAATCAAGGCGATTGATTAGCCTGTGAGCAGTTTCTATTTCTAAAGATCTACTGATTGAATTTAGGGGATTTGATGATTGTGGTTTTTCTCTTGCTTGTACCATTGAGATGTAAGTAGGGAGATCGTAAGAATCCTCCTCTTTAGTAATTTCTTTTTCTTCCATTTCCTTGTAGTAAGCAATTTTCATGCTAATAATTTCAAGGCTATGATGAAGTTCGTTTTGATGGGCGATTACTTCATTGTAATGTTCCTCTAATAGTAAGCGTCTTTGATGGGCAGAGGAGATTCCCTTTCGTCGTAGCTCCGCAAACTTCTGCATTTGACGTATCGGCATTTTAGTAGAGCGTAGCTTCGTGAGAAACTTGATACAATCAAGGTCATAGTTGGTAAAGCTACGATAACCGCTATTATCGCGATCGATTGAATCAAGGAGATTCATCCGTTCGTAATAGCGTAATGTATGGGTGCTGACACCTGTTTGCTGCGAAGCTTCTTGAATAGTGAATGTCCTTTCCATAAAATTTACTCTAAACCTTAGAGTGCACTCTAAGTCAAGTATTAATTCAAGTATTAATTCAAGTATGATTTTTCAGCATCACCTTAATACCAAGTTAAGAAATGGCTACGCCATTTCTTACAGCGCTTTGCGCTTAAACCCAAACTAGGGAAATTTTTGAAAGCGTTGCTTCGCAACGCTTTCAAAAATTTCCCTGTGGTTCGTTTGATCGATAATTGCTGTAACTTGAGAACCCTTACTAGGTTTAGTTTTTAATTCACAAAAGTGTGACAACACTTTTGTGAATTGGTATAAGGATCAAAATATAGCGCTTTGCGCTTAAGTAGTTCAGCATAATAAAAAACAAAACCAGAGAGAGTACCGCCCGCGTAGCGGGCGATACTCTCTTCTAGGTTTTAAGTTTACTTATGCTTAGCTACTTAATATTCACACAAGATATTCACGCAAGATATTCTTTGTGTTTCATTTGCTTGAAACGAAAATATTTGTAGGGCTTACAGCGCTTTATGCTTAAATCCAAACCAAGAAATTTTCTAAAGGTGTTGCTTTGCAACACTTTTAGAAAATTTCTTGTGGCTCTTTTGATTGAAAATAGCTGTATATATCTGTCGTCGTTAGTCTTAGTCTGTAAGTGTATTGCCCGATAAAAGAGAATGGTGGCGCTCCGCGCCACCATTCTCTTTTATCGGGGAGACTTATATTCCCTCTACATCTGGAGCCGATGCAATTTTATAGGCTAAGGTAATTATGGATTGGGAATAGGGAGGGAGATGTAGATGCCAATGACAAAAGCCATTGGTATCGGGTTCAATGCGATCGCTAGTACGATCTTGTAATACTTCTACTTTGACTTTTTCTAGTTCTGAGATTGGTACTCGCTCGGTCATGGTGATTTGACGATCTTCAGCCCCAATGTTCGATAGAAAAATATTAATGGTTTTGGTAATTGTATTCCATTGGGTGAGATGATTTTTTTCGCGATTTTGATTCTCAGTCCTTAGTACACGCATATTGGCATCAGTTCCCCAGCCAAGGGCAAATTTTTCTTGGGGGGCGATAAATGATACCGTTGTCCGTCCAACATATTCGGTAGATCGGATGAGATCGACGGGAGCCGCTAAAATCGGCCATGAAGAGTTGTTGATTTGTTCGCTCTTGAGAATGACCTGTGGTGCTATTTCTGGCATGAGGATATGCTCAATTTGGGCGGAGCATTGAAATTGAAATAGCTGTACGCGATAGGGATGACCATTGGAGGGAATATTCGCTTTTTGAGGAGCGCGGATAGTTCTGACTTCGCCACCGTCATCTACCGCAGGCAGGTCGATCGCCATTGGTCGTTCTGTTCCTAGTCCTGTCGTTTTAACCGTTAGATCGCGCATTTCTACGGCAATCCGTTTGGATTTATCGCGGATGCTAAGTAGGTCGTCGGTAAGTAAGGGAGGTTCAGTACCGAGAGAGGCGCGAGCTGTTGAGAAAATCAAATCAACATTCTGCCAGTCTTCCCCCGTATTTTGCCATACACAACCATCACAGCGGAAGGTTAAATGGGAATTCCCTTTATTTTCTTTACTTCCTGCTCTTGATAGTTGTGCTTGATGGTAAGGTCGCCAGAAGGCATTGGGAACCACATAATCAAAATCGATTTCGTACTCTCCAGCTTCGTCGATCGCTAAGTCGGCTTCGATCTGGGCGGTAAAAATGTGATCGGGGCGAGCTTCATTTTGAAGGCGGTTTACCAAACGTTCGAGCGTCGATCTTAATTTTTCCTGTGCGTGGTAGGTTTGGAGAACCTCGCTACGGGTATCGCGCATTCGTTGAAAGAGCGGTTGTAATTGCGATCGCCATGCCATCGGATCGACCTGTCCCCAAGCCGCATCAATGGGTAATTCCTCCAAAGCCTTGTCCAAAATCATGCCAATTTGAGCAAACTGCTCCTCAAGTAGCTGGCGATCTTCCGCGAGGATGTGGTATTGATCGAGTAGGGATTGCCATTCAGTTTTTAACTCTTCCCATAAACCAGAGCGATCACTTTTCTTGGTAATCATTCTTCGGCGTACTCTGACATCATTAACTCTTGCTCCCATCTGATTGCTAAATTCTGCCCTTAGAGATTTATCTGAGAGAATTGGTGCTACGCGATCAATATGAATGCGCCAGAGCCCTGCTGTCAAATTTACTTTGGTTTTTCGTTGGACTTGGGCGCGATCTTCGAGTAGTGTTACCGTTGTAACGGGAGCATCTAGGGCTAGGGATTGAATTTCGGTGGCGATTATGTCGGTGGCTGTCATAGTCTATTGCTCTCTCCGATTACCGTTAATTAACTCGTTGTCTACAAAAGTTTTGATGGTGTAGTCGGCGGTTAATTCCGTTTCACCACCTGCGGGAACGTTGATTTGCCAGCGGTATCCTCCTCTAACGACAGCATTACGCTCTTGTTGGTCGTATTTCTCCCATGCTGGTGAGACTTGGGTGACTGTCACATCTACTTTTACATCGGCTTGAGGGACGGGAATACGTTCGCGCACTTCAATGCGAGCGTTTCTTCCCAGTCGATTAGCGATCGCAATATGAATGCTGTGACGCAATTCGGAAAAGGCAACTAGACTCATGCCCGAACGCACTTCTTTAAAGGAGGTGTTCCGCGCAACCTTGATCGATTGCTCAACCCCCAGTCCTAATTCCATTTGTCCTTGGGGTGGGACGGTATTAATTCTAGTGGAGAGAATATATTCACCATCGACATAGACATCGGTAGATCCTGCTAATAATGGCGATCGCAATGGGTTGCGAAGTTGGGCAATCCGAAAAACATGCGGATCTTCACGGGGGACAACGATATAGCGAAGATCGATTTCGGCGGTCTCTTCGCGTAAGGCGATCGAATGGAACTGCCCGTCGGAGGGGATGTCAACTCTGCTAGTCCCCAGATAAGCAAAGTCAAACGCGCCGACCATCTCGCGCACGTTAGTTGTACCCAAGGGTAGGGGAATAGTGGAGCAGGCGGCTAGAAGTGATGCTTTTTGTAAAACCATGCTCAGATCGAAGTTAACCGTTATTTGCGATCGCCTCAGGGACTCTAGATAGATGGTCGTCACATCGGTCAGTCTTAGTTTGCCACGCAGGGCATGATTATCGGGCTCAGCCAAACGCATTAGTCCATAGTTCTTAATCTCTTGGCTGGGATCGAAGATGGATTCTGGAATTGTGGTGCTGGGTAGAGGCACAGACTGAAGACTGGATCGGGGAGGAGCCATTGCTTTACTCATAACTTGTTGAGGAGCCATAGCTTCTGAGCTGATTTCTTTTTTTTCCATTCTTTCTATGGTTGAAGCCATGCCTCCCCTGCTCGTCCTGTCTTTTTGGATGCTGAATCGCAACTCTTCCAGTTCAGTATCAACTTCCACCCCAGCTTTTCCAAATGGCTCACTTATCTCATCAAATTCTGTAGAATGAACTCCTAGAGCCATAGAATTCTCTTCCCGATTCCATTTTCTACTAGACTCGGTAAATGAATCTATGCCGTAACTGGACATATCTTGAATATCGATAGACTGCGTTATGCTGGATAAAGGTTGTAGGATCGGAATCTGAAGGTGGTTAGGAATATCAAGAGCCCCAATTGCATTAGCGGCTATTTGTTTCTGGACATCGTAATCTTCAAAGAGAAGCTCTGCTCCTTTGGGTGGACTGCGCCAAGCTTTTGGGGGAGTGAATGTTTGCTCTCTCCCTAATCGTAAAGTGGGCAACTCAGGTAACTCGCACCAACCCGTTGGTGTAGCTGTGGAAAGCTCGATTTTCACCCCCGACCAATCCTCGCCTGTACGCTGACAAATCAAAGCCCGTAAAGCAATCGCGGCGGTATTATTGGCACTATTGAGACGACAAACATAGGTGGGAACCCATTTTGCTCCTTGGACAAAATATTCCACCATTAGGTGGAGGTCGTTTAGTGGCGGATTGTTCCTAGAGCTTATAGATTCAGATGATGCCTCCTGACGATCTTGAGGATTCTGACTATCTTGGATTTGCAAACTAGCGACAATGGTTTTGCGAAGTTCATGTTTTTTGGCGAGATGGGCATTTGAGGCAAGGATTTGCTGTTGTTGCAAATCGGCAAGATGCTCTTCGGCTTGTCGTAGTTGCTTTTCTATTTCCCGCTTTTCCTTGAGGCGTAACTGTTTTTGTTCGTCTTTGAAATTGGCTAAAGCTAGCCTTGCTGCCGTTGGTGAGGTTGGAGGCGCTTTGCCCTCTTGTCCGATGGGGCGATTGGGAACATTGAGTGCGTCCAAAACTGATAGTTCTAAAGCGATCGCATTTAGTAAATCCTTAAGGCGATCGATTCCGTCTCGTTCTGATTGGATCGATGCGGTTAGATCGGAGATGGGAATTGCTGTTGGTGGCGGCACGCTCAACCCAACTCTTACATCTGTAACGATTACTTGATCTTCTATTTCTCTTTCTGTGGGGGCTAATCTGACTACCCTGACCCTCACACTTGCATCATCTAGAGCTAGTGGTAAGCCGACGACCTCGACCTCGATCGGGGTATGGGTTTGTTCGTTTGACCATACGATCGATGATAGACTAGCTGAGCGGATGACCGTTGACCCCTCTGCGTAAACTTTAACCTTATCAATTTTGGAGGCAAGCTGAGCGATTGACATAAATTTTAGGGGTTATATAAGTCTTTGCCTATTTTTCTTAAATTTATTGCATGAATTCTAGATTTGGGGCATATCTCAACAACATTTAATACCAAATTGACCAAATTAGACCAAATTAGATTTATCACTGCTGTCAACTGTATCAGGATATAAAACCCAAAATGTTGCCGCGCTCTGCGCGGCAACATTTTGGGTTTTAATTTTGTTCTAACAAGATTGGCGGTAGCTATATATATAGCAACGTAAGCGATCGCTAGGAAAAATCAAAAGCCCAAAGATGAGTGGCGGCGCGGAGCG
>NZ_ALWB01000209.1 GCF_000332215.1 Pseudanabaena biceps PCC 7429 | reverse complement strand
CGCAACGCTTTCAAAAATTTCCTTGTGGTTCGTTTGATCGATAATTGCTGTAACTTGAAAACCCTTACTAACTTTAGTTTCTAATTCACAAAAGTGTGATAATACTTTTGTGAATTGGTATAACACTATTACTGGTTTTTAATACAAAAATAGGAGTAGCGCAAAGCGCTACTCCTATTTTTGATTTGCTCCTTTTTAGAGGTATTTTAGGCAAGTTGTCGATAAGCACTAAAAGGAACACCTGTGCGTTTCTTGATATCCATGATGGATTTGAACTCACCTCGAAGTTGGCGTTCAGTAGCGATCGCTGTGGCGACTGTGGGATCTATACCAAGCATTATCAAATCATCGGAACTCATGGAGTTCACCCGTTTCCATGAATAAGAAGCCTCATGGCGGTAATCATAGCTAAAAACTAACATTGGCTCAATTTTTTTGAGCGTAGCATTAGGAATTTCAAGAATGTCATGTAGTTCTTCTAGAGCAGTAAAGATATAACCCTCTGACTTTAAGGAATCGATATCATTGGCATAGATAATCGGTAAACCCAAAACATTAACTAAATCATTCTTAGAGCAGCTATTGATGTCTATTTTAGGACGGGTAGCAGCTATTGATTTAAATAATTGAGGATCTTCAGGAAGGGGGAGATCCTTAGGATAGGTCTTTACTAGATATTCACGTTTAAGAATGAAAGCCGTAGAAATTTGAGCTACCCAAACTAGACCCGCAAGGTTAGAAACAATTGGTATTGAAGGCACGATAATTGCGGCGGCAACAAATCCTGCACCAACACCAATCCAAATATTTGAGCCAGATTTTACGCCTGCATAGGCGATCGCACCACCACCAAATGCGGGAAAACAAGACCACCAAACCCATGCTGGTGTTTGATCGAACCATGAAGGCTGTGACATAATCTTAACTGTTTCTCAGATGTTTGTCGGCTATTTGCTAGATATTCTAGATATTTTTTAGCATTTTCTTGCGTTTTTCTTCGTATTCTTCAACCGTGATCACGCCATCGTCGTAGAGCTTTTTAAGATCGCTGAGGGCTGAAGTCGAATCTTTGACCGATGCTGTTGCTGGATTTGAACCACCATTGTACTTGCGATTGAATTCATCTTCAGACATTACCAAAAACATGATGAACTCAACGAAGGCGGCAATTGACGGGATACCTGTCCAGCAAAATAACAAATAAAGCACCCCCCAGCCCGATTGTCCGAGATAAAATTTATGTCCTCCAAACGCTCCCAGAAAGAAACATAAAAGAACTGTAGTATTCTTCGTCTTCATAGCCTTTTTCCCTAGTTTGTGTTGTTTGATTTGAAATTTCGCGATACTTACACTTTAGAGCTAAGCACTGTACTTGTTACAAGTTTATTGATTACCGAATGAATGTCAACCACTTAAGCATAAAGACATATAGATCATGACCAGATTAGATAATGTAATTGCATTCGGATAAGGTTATATCGATTGCTTATCTTTGCCTATATTTCCCAGCTTTTTGGTTAAAAAATACACTAAGACTACCCCAACTTTGGCTTCAAGTAGAGTTATATAAATTTGTAGGTAGGGGTTGGTGTCAGGATTGACATTCAACGTAAATACAGCGATCCCCACAAGAGCGAAGGGTAGAAACCTCAGTTTTTTGACTAATTGCTTGGAGCTAAAGAGCCCGAGGTCTTTAGGCATTTATTTTGATCTCCACAAATTTATCCAAGTTTATTGCAAATTTACTAATGATAATCTTCTACATATTATGGCGATTGCTGTAGCTTGTGACTCTTTTTTAATTGTTTAAACTAAATTTATAGCGATGTTTGACTTGTCTTCAAACAGAGAACGTACCGCCCACGTAGTGGGCGGTACGTTCTCTGTTTGAAGTTGACTTATCTTAGCTGCTTACATCGTTGTAAGTCGCTATAGAATAGGCTGTAACTGAATTTTTTGCAGGAGTAGGTTTTGATTTCTTCAGCAGTATGTTCTGAGAGTTTAGATGCGGGCAATTTGGGGCGCGATCGCGAGAAGGATTTGTTTGCTCATCGATCGCATTTTCCTGCTTTGGGGGTGGCAAACCGCTTTTACTTTAACTATGGCGGGCAGGGAGTCATGTGTGGGAAATCCCTAGAGTCGATCGCCAAAAACTTTCAGCATATTGAGGCGTTAGGCTGTTTCTCTAATGCCGCAGGGGAATGGATGATGGGGGAATACGATGCAACCAAAGCGGCGATCGCACGAGAATTTCAAGTCAGCCCTACGACGATTACGCTTACGGAAAACACTACGGTTGGTTGCAATATTGCACTCTGGGCTGTGGATTGGCAGCAGGGGGATCGCCTATTGCTATCAGATTGCGAACATCCTGGGATTGTTGCTAGTGCTGTCCAGCTCCAAAAGCGCTTTGGCATAGCCATTGATTATTTCCCCCTATCTAATACCCGTAATGCTAGTGCGGAGGGTCAAGACAGTACAGCGGTAGTGGAATTACTGGTGCAGCATTTGCAGCCCCAAACGCGGATGGTGATGCTGAGTCATATTTGTTGGAATACGGGACAGGTTTTACCATTGAAGGGGATCGCTCAGGCTTGTCATGATCGCCAAGTGCTTGTTGCCGTGGATGCTGCCCAGTCCGTAGGCGTATTGCCCCTCAATCTTGCCGATATTGCCGCAGATTTTTATGCCTTTACAACCCATAAATGGTGGTGTGCGCCGCTTGGATTAGGAGCCTTATACATACGTCCAGAGATTTTTGGCGCGATCGAACCTGTATTTGTGGGGTGGCGGGGACTAACTGGCAAAACACCGATTCCCCAGTGGCGGCAGGATGGTGCTAAGTTTGAAGTAGCGAGCTCAACCTACGCTCTTTACGAAGCGCTGCGCATAGCCCTCGCTGAGGCTGATAGCTGGGGAACGCAGCAACAACGTTACGAACGGATCTGTCAGTTAAGTGAAATTTTATGGAGGCGATTGGATGCACTGCCTTACATTGATTGTATGAGGCAATTGCCGCCAGAATCGGGACTAATTTCCTTTAAAGTGAATAGAGAGCTAGCCAAAGGTGCGATCGCACAAAAGCCCCATGCTCTGATCGCCAAACAATTAGAATCAGAGCATCAAGTCTTAATCCGTGCGCTACCCGATCCTGATTGTCTGAGAGCTTCAGTGCATTACCTTACTTCTATTTCTGATATCGAGCATCTGATCGCCATTTTGGAAACTATGGGTTAAACCACATCTAAACATCTCTTCCTTAAAGGGATAACAATTTTCAATCCTCAATTCGCCATTAATCTATAAGACCGCCACCATGTCCCTATTTTCCATAGATCCTCAATCCAATCCTGATAAAAAAGATCGCGCTTTATCGCGATCGCAAGTTTTAATTGCGATGGCAGTGACAGCGATTATTTTTTTGGGGATTTCTAAGGTTTGGGTTTACTTAACGGGTATACCGATGATGCCCCTGCGTTGGCAACCCGAACATGCTGCGATCGGGGCAGGGATCGGTATTGGAGTAGCCCTCTTGAGCAGCCTAATTTATGAAATATGGGAAAACTATCGCATTGCCGCTCAAGAATATTTAGAAATGGTGCTTAAACCCTTAGAACCGATCGATTTGATTTGGTTGGGTTTGTTGCCAGGACTAAGTGAAGAAATGCTCTTTCGGGGCGTGGCTTTGCCTGCGCTTGGGATGAATGGGCTTGCTTTGATTATTACCAGTGTTGTCTTTGGAGCTTTGCATATGGCAAGCGCGAAGCACCTCTCCTATACCGTTTGGGCGATCGCTGTGGGGATGATGCTTGGAGCCGTCACCATGTATACAGGGAACCTTTTATCAGCGATCGTCGCCCATGTGCTTACTAATTCCCTATCGGGCATCATTTGGAAATGGAAACAGAGTGACGACTCCCATCCCTAACTCGCGGGTAGTGTTTTAGACTTGTTGAATTATGAGGTTTAATAAAAGCGGCAAACCCAGACTGGTTATTTTTCCTCTCTTACTATTCTTATTTTACTTCCAACAAGTCTGGAACACTACCTCGCTATTGGATTGTTGCTAAGGCAGGACTCAAATCACTGTTGTTTGCTGAAGCAAATAACAGTGATTTGAGAAGGAGGTGTAGCGCTTATCGCCGTAGATAAAACCTATTTACTACGGGGCTTTCACTCCCTCACGATTTAACTAACCAGTGTCTTATAGATAAGAAGAAAGACAAGTTGGTGTGGTTTTAGTACTTAGCTCCGTAATTGTCATACTTTGAGTTTTAGGTAATGGGGTTTCAGATTTTCGATCAGGTTTTACAGTCAAGCGTTCGAGACTTAAATGAAGAATACCTTTGCAAATTAAATCTTCGATTAATCCTGCATTAAATGGAATGACAAAAGTATTCCATTGGGGCTGGATGCGATGAATTGTTTGTAATAGATGCCAAACCTCTTCATTAATTTGATAGGTAGTAAAGTAGGGATTTACAGGGGAAAACAGCTCGATTTTACGCTCTCTCCCATCTAAATCTTCCTCTACTCGGAAATGTAAATCAGGGGCAAGAGATAGAAAATAACTACCACGCTCTGATGACTGCAACCATGTTTGTTGTTGGAAATACGCCAACACTTGCGGGTGGATTACACTGGTTGGGTTATGGATTGTACGGCAATAGTAAGAACTAGTTTGCGATTCAGGCTGACAACTGATTAAGATATAACCAAAATTTACAGCCGTTAAATTTGCTTGCTGAAAATTCTGTAACCATTGCTCCAGTTCTTGATTGTAATGATCCAATGTTTGACCGAAGGGGGCATGACTGTGGGGAATTGAGAATAGGATCTCATCGCGATCGGCTGTACAAAGGACAAGCTGATGAGTAGCTCCACCCTGCCACCAATCGGCAAGCTTGGATTGATAGTCCTTAGCATTCACCAAATCTGAAACGATAAATAATCGACCGCTCTCGGTGAGATGGGCTGCACTGCCTTTAACGATCTGCACCAAAATTTCTTCCCCTGTCGCTCCCCCATCGCGGAAGCCGAGATCCTTACTCGGACTGGGAACGAAAGGTGGATTGGCAAGAATTGTATCGAAGCGACGACCTCGCACGGGTTCGTACAGGTTACCCTCATGAAAACTGATATTGTCGATACCATTGAGCTGAGCGTTGAACCTTGCAAATCGAATAGCGCGAGGATTGATATCGATCGCTGTAACCTGTCGAGCGTAACGACTTGCTACGAGTCCTTGAATACCACTACCACTGCAAAGATCGAGTATCTGCTCCGCCGCATATTGGGGGGCTGTATAGACTAGTCCTGCACTGTCTGAACCGATATACATTACAGGGTTCTCGCTAATCTTATCCTCATCCAAAAGCATATAGCGATGGTCAGTTGCCAGATAGATCCCTTCAATGCAGAATAGATCGATTCGAGAAGCCCACTGATCATTGCGAGGAATTAGCAGCCCTAGCTTCCTTAAAATTGCAAACAAATTAATGCCAAAAAGTTCCTGTAAAGATCTTTCAGGCAAGGCAACTCGCAATAAGAAAAGTCGGATTAAATTATCGAGATTGGTATGGGCTAGTTTGTAGCGATCGTAGTAGTGGAAATGGGTTATCTCTAGCGCTTGGAGGGCATCAATGCCTAAGCGATCGCAGATTGATTCCACCCTATAATCGGATTCTCGCAATAACTTGTGGAATTGGTAAAGAGCGTTCCGCAATGAGAAATTTGCATCAGCAAAGGGGGCAAAGATGCGATCGGGCTCGGATGGCAAAAGTGGTAATAGATCTGAGTCCGATGGAGCCCCGATTGGAAGCATTGGGCGATCGCCAATTTCGGGTTGCAAGTTATACAGACTAAGCTGCTCCATCGCCCAATGCAATTGCCCTTCTAACTCTCGATGCGTCAAGCGCTGAGCAATCCGCAGTCTCTCCTGCCATCCCTCAGACTGACCTAGCAATGCTAGTAGCAATTTAGTTTGTGGCAATGTATAAGTCGATAAATTGGATTTTTTCGCCTGTGACAACTTAGATAGATCGGCAAGGAAAGACTGTCCGAGCGGATCTAATATCAACACCACATGCTCAGAAAGCTGCGTTTTTAATGGGCGCTCGAAGGGCGAGTCAGGGAACAAAATACTGGTTTCTTTATAACGTGCGCCCAGACTAGATAGGGTCTGCAACTCTGACTCAGTCCAAGGACAATCGGTCATGTCGCCCCAGAATATAGCGCGATCAAGCTGAGCCATCAAGTCTAAAACAGAGGGCTGTTCGGCGGGTAAACCATGGGGAATAGGACTAGGCTTTACTTTTTCCAGATGTTCCGCATAATTTTGCACCTTGACATGACGCTTGGCGATCCAAAAATTTTCGAGGGCTAAATAGTCAATATCTGTTTCCAAAAAAGTTTGAATTGCTTCTAACGGAGTCTCTACTATGGGTTGCCCCGCCATATTAAAGCTCGTATTAAGTAATACGGGAAGCCCTTGACGCAATTCAACTAATTTCCGGCAAATTCTATAGAAGTAGGCGTTATCCGCTTCCGTAACAGTTTGGACTCGACCAGTACCATCCACATGGGTGACTGCGGGGATTTTGGCGCGCATCTCTGGTCTGATCGGAGGCACAACCAGCATAAATGGAGCACCTACTGACATCTCAAATACCTGCGATACATCCTCTAATGGAATGACTGGTGCAAAAGGTCGAAATGCTTCCCGAAATTTAACGCGAACATTCAAGATATCTTGCATTCGCTCAAAGGATGGGTCGGCTAAGATCGAGCGATGTCCTAAAGCGCGTGGTCCATATTCCGACCCACCTTCAAAGCGGGCGACGATATACCCTTGGGCTAGGGCTTGCGCAGTGCGATTAACCATTGCATCATTGGAGAGTTCGACAACCGTAACATCTGCCTCAAACTTTTGCAGAGCCCGATTGATTTGGCGATCGCTATAGGCATGACCCAAAGTTGCTTTAGTTAATTTTGGGCGTTTGTTACCTCCATTCGTAGCATAAGCCCAAAGTGCAGCTCCTGCGGCAATACCACTGTCCCCAGCCGCAGGAAAGATGAAGATATCCTCTAGTTGGAGGTGATGTAAAAGCTGATAGTTGGCAACGGAGTTCAAGCCGACACCACCAGCAATACAAAGCTTCCGCAATCCCGTTTGCTTTAAGGCTAAATCGACAATATGCAGCAATGCTTGTTCCAATTCCTGCTGTACTTTGTATGCCAAATCAACCAAATACGGACGGAGGTAGGGTTTACCTGTGCCCGTATCATAACGTTTCTCCAAAGCCGCTACTTCCAAAAAGATATCGTAGGGAGAGATGGATAAACCATAGGAACCTTCCACAGGATGAATCCATCGATTCCATTGGGATTGTTGTCCGCCAAAGGGAGCTAGCCCCATCAGTTTCCCAGCTTCGGCATGGCTAATCTGCGTATTCCCCATTTTGGTTACAAACCCAGCTTTGCGGGTAATGTATTCATAAATAAAGCCAAGAGTGGAGATCCCTGCCAGATGGGATGCTACGGTTTCACTATGTAGGGTGGTTAAAGTATGACCGCGACCTTCGTATAGGGTATAGGATTCCGTACGATGGTCTGCGCCTGTGCTACCTGTGGCATCTACCGCTAGTACTACCGCTTCGTCAAATCCCGATGGCCAAAACGCCGAGTACGCGTGGGCAAGATGATGACTGGGTAGAGCAATAACTTTGTCAGCCACATCTTGAGGGAATACCCTGCGAGCGATATCAGGGGCAAAGTCCACGCCAGGCATATTGGCGGTAATCGATGCAATATCAGCGATCGCTATGCCACAACTATCAAGACAGTAACGTATTGATTCCCAAGGCAATTGCATCTGAGAAGCTACTCCAGCCGACTGAAGCATATACCCGATACTGTATTTTTGGCGATCCAAACGCTCTTGCTCGATTGCCACCACGATCTCGCCATCTCGAACGATCGCTACGGAACGTTCATGTCCCAAATTTATGCCCAAATGATGCTGCATCATAGCTTCTCGGATTTATGCTACATTCCAACAGTACTTATACCTGTTTTTGCCACTATTTGTACTTATTTTTGCCACTATTTGTACTTATTTTTGCCACTATTTGCACTTATTTTTGTCACTTAGAAGAACAAAAATTTGGGGCATGGTTGAAATCAAGGTGAGTCCTAGGACAATGCAAATTTTGCTTAAGATACCCCTTATACCAAAGCTCAAAATGGCTTAGCCATTTTGAGCTTTGAAAACCCTTACTGGGTTTGTTTTTTATAGCTGCTGCTAGTTTTGTTAGGACAAAATTAAAACCCAAAATAGTGTTGCCGCGCGGAGCGCGGCAACACTATTTTGTTTGCAAAAAACAGTATTTATTTGATTGTTAAAATATTGTTTTTGTAGGCGGGACGATCGCTCAAGCGTTTTACATAAGCATCGATCGCGGGATAGTCTGCGTAGGACATTTGCAGCATCAAAATCGCATAGCCGAGAATTGTACCCACCGCAACATCTGATACCGTAAAGCTATCGCCAGTAAGATAGGGTTGTTTTTCGAGAATTTTGTTTAATCCACCGAGCAACCTTGGTGTTTCCTTCTCGCGGGTTTCAGCGCTAAAAAGCCCAGTCCCAAGGGTGGAATTGGCAAATAATACCCATTGCGCAGCGATCGCCCGATCTTGGATTGTGGGTAATTGAGCGTACTTGTCAGCGAGATAGAGCAAAATCGCACCAGACTCCCAAACGATTGAGCCATCATCATCAATTGCAGGAACCTTCCCAAAGGGGTTAATGGCTAAAAATTCAGGCTGTAAATGCTCACCTTCTTTCATATCCAGTAATTGAAACTCAAAGGGAGCTTGTAATTCTTCTACTGGAGTTTAGACTAAGTTGATTAAGCTAATCAGAAAAAGAGCAGGAAAAAGTAACCCAGAGAATGGAGAACTGGGCAAATCCAAGAGAA
>NZ_ALWB01000208.1 GCF_000332215.1 Pseudanabaena biceps PCC 7429 | reverse complement strand
GTTGCTTTGCAACGCTTTCAAAAATTTCCTTGGTTTGGGTTTGAGCGCAAAGCGCTGTAATTAAATATAAAACCCTAAAACCTGCGGCGCACGCTGCGCGTACGCCGCAGGTTTTAGATCTGGATTCTTGTTAAATATACTTGGTGACAACGATCAGTTAACAGCGATAATTTTTCACCCAAAAGGGTTAGGCAAAGCCAAGCGATCCCTACCCTTTCTAGGTTTTGATTTGGTTTACACTAGTCTGGAAGCGTTGCAGCTTCAAAATCTAGCTCCAAGGAATTAAGATGCTGAAAAAGCTAAAGATTAAATACCTTTTGGCATTCTTGTTGGCGGCGATCGCCACAATAATGTCCATACTGCTCGGATATGGTTGGAATTATGCGAATGCCCAAGCTCAAAAGCCAGATCCAACAGTGCTTCTGGCTCAGGGAAAACCCGTGGAAACAAGTATTACCACGGTAAGCTTGCAAAGTGCGGGTTTGCAACTGCAAGAGGTTGCTCAAGGAGTTTACGCCCTAGTTGCGAGTACCGATTTTCCGCCCGTAGGTCCTACGGTAGCCATCTGTAATGGCGGCTTTGTGATTGGTAGTGATGGCGTGTTAGTAATCGATCCGTTTCAAACACCCGAACTCGCTGAGTTAATGATCTCTACGGTAAAATCGTTAACAGATAAGCCCATTAGATATGTCTTAAATACGCATTATCATTTCGATCACACTGGAGGTAATGCTGCTTTTGTAAAGCGTGAAATCCCAGTAATTGGTCGTGGGGTGATTCGTGAATATATTCAAAGTGGCAAAAATAATACGGGTGGGGTTACTCCACCAACGGTAGTGATTAATAGCCAAACCGATCTTTGGTTAGGCGATCGCCAAGTGCGGATCGAACGGGTAGATGGACATTCCGCTGGAACCGACTTAGTTGCCTATATACCTGATGCTAAGGTTTTATTTTCAGGTGATATGGTCTTCAATAAGCGGATTCCCTACACAGGTGATAGTGATATTCGGCAGTGGCAGGGTAGCCTTTATCGCTTAATTGCTTCTTATCCAGAGGCAAAAGTCGTTCCTGGGCATGGAGATGTAACTGACGTGACAGGTTTACAGGCTCAGCAAGCTTATTTCAGCGGATTAGAGCGTCTCGCGCTGGAATGGAAGGGACAAATCTTGACTAAGGAACAAGTGCTTGAGAAGTTTGCCAAAGTACCTGATTTGTACAAAGACTACAAATTTAAAGGTCTATATTCTAATAATTTAGAGTCAGCTTACGAACAATTTACACGTAGCGCCACGATTCCTTTGATTCCCTAAAAACAATCTGCGGTCAATATGCGCCGCACAAAGTGCGGCGCATATTGCAAGCGGATATCTCAGTTCTTTACCCCTTGATGCAGTTATGGTTGCTCGTCCTTTCCCGTTTTCGATCAAATTACCATTACTAGTTAGTTTGATTTTGGTGTCGGCGATCGCGGCGGCGATCTTTGGTGCATCGAGGGTCGATGCTTTGCAAGCAGTTCTCAAACCAATGAATCCCCTCCTTGGCGACACGGTATCGGTTTGGATCGTGACGGATAAAACCACCACGACCCCGCCGAAGGTATCGATGAATAACAAACAATTTCCTGCTTTTGCCATGTCAAGCAATCGTTGGCGAGCATTTATCCCGACAACGCCTCTAGATAAAGCAGGTGCACGTCAGGTATTGATAACAGGGGATGGTTTGAAGCAAACCTTGCCTATGCAGTTAGGCGATCGCGAGTTTCCCACGCAAAGTATCTGGATTAATGATGGGGGGAGCGGTTCCGAACCAACAGATTACGAGTGGGATAAGGTTTCCGCCTTTAAAAAATTAGTTACCTCTCAGAAATTTTGGAATGGCGCTTTTTTAAAACCCAATGACGGCGAGATTACAACAGGTTTTGGCGTACAGCGCTATTACAACGGGGTATTTGCCGATGATTATTACCACCGTGGTGTTGACTATGCAGGTGGGTATGGTTCACCAGTAGTAGCACCTGCGGCTGGCTATATTCGTTTAGTGGGAACGGTAGCTCAAGGCTTTCTTTTGCATGGCAATACCATTGGGCTAGATCATGGTCAGGGTGTGGAGAGCATTTTTTTACATCTCAGTAAGATCTATGTCAAGGAAGGCGATTTCGTAACGGCAGGTCAAACGATCGGTGAGATCGGGGCAACGGGTGCGGTGACGGGTCCCCATTTGCATTGGGGTTTGTATGTAAATGGTGAAGCGATCGATCCTGTAGCTTGGCGCTATGAAGGAGTTGAATAGCCAAATGTTATAGCTACCATCAACTGTATTAGGACATAACAAAGAGGGTTGCCGCGCGGAGCGCGGCAACTCTCTTTTGGGGTTTGATGTTACAGCTATAACAATTTGCCGAAGTGCGCTAACAACTCTTTGGAAGGTTTGGCTTGACCAGAAATTTTCCTCTAAATTCGTAAATTTGCCAGATTGTCAGCTACATTTAAAATAACTGGGTTTAAGTATCTGTTAAATCATCTGTTAAATCGCAAATCCTTGCGGATATATAACGGTTTTCAATGAGAGAATTGTGAAGTAATGGGAAGCCTAGAAACATCTACATTTAATCTATATTTACAAGATTTACAAGAGAAATTCGTAGCCAATCGGGAATAGGGTATGACACAACTAAGCGTTATGGACTTGGCAAAGCAAGGCGATCCCCATGCGATCGCTACTTTGATCAATAGATCGCTAGCATCAAAAGGCATTCATGCAGAGGCGGTAATTGAAGCTGAATGTTTAAAAATATCCTTGCAGGCTGCTCAGATACCAAATCAAAAGGCAGTTGTGACAATTATCCATCGTGGTATGAGCGTTTTACAGGTGCCCCAAATCAAGCGTGTTAAAATTTTTACCTATCGCTCGGACAATCACTATCTAGCATGGCAACATGAAATCAATCTTGATGATGGCAAAAATCAACAGCAACCATTACCCAAACTGCAAACACCAAATCCTCAAGTAACCCAGCCTCAAGTAACTCAAGCAAATAATTTAGTCCAAGATCACAGTAGAGACTTGGTTAGCAATCCTAAGGGGGTGATTTTAATCCAAAAATTATCGCAAATTCAGCAAAACTTGCAAGAATATCAAGATATTATCGTGCGGTTTACTGACGAGCATGTTGGCACTGTCCGATGCCTAACGACGCTCACCGAATTAATTCAAGTAATTAGCCAACCTAGTTTTTTATTTGCAGCAATTGCCTCCAATCCTAATTTACGAATTCTGCTTGACACGATCGCTGAATCAAGTCAGACCGATGAGAATGGCGATCAGGTGATTGCGAATCTATCGATATTGCAACCTGGTCAACAATGGCAAAAAGCCAAAATCCGTCTAGTTACCAAAATATTTTTAGAACCTGCGGAACCGCCACAGGAACGGGAAAGTACCGCCTATCACCACCAAGGCATTACTCTTGATTTATCCGAAACTAAGCCTGAACCAGAGAGTTATGGACTTAACGAACCAGTCATCGAGCGTCCAGTTCCCCCTCAACCCCAACCTGACCAGCCAATAAATCTAGACCAAGAAGCTAGTTTAGAAGAAATTACTGTAAATTCTTTATTTGATGACTTCCAAGAGGCTATGGCAGTTTCTCCAGATCCTAAACTAATTAATGATATTACCGAAAGTTCGGATTTTGCTGATTCCTTATTTGATGACTTTATGGAGAGCGGTACATCAAATAATTCTGATAATTCTGAATTTGTTAATTCTCAAATATCTAAGCCAGACAATACCGACAATTCAGAAGATTTAGAAGATTTAGAAGAAGATTTATTCGATCAATTCACTTTAAGCGATCGCCCCATAGACCAGCCTGTAAGTAATGATGTAGAAGTCAGTCTTGAAGCTATTAAATCCAGAATTCCACAGCAAAATTTGGATAACCTATTGCGGCTTATTGCTGAAGAAGACCAGCATAAAACCCAACCTTCAGCTATACCAAAGCAAACAAGCGATCGCATACCCCGTACTGATATGGGCGCAACTACGATAGAACGAGTATTGGGCAATATGGAAACCATCACTCTCAGTAGTTCCGATGCCAAAGCGAATCCGAACTTTGTCACTCTCGATGATTTATCTGGTGATCTGGATTCTCTAGGTTTCTAAGTAACTTTGAAACAGGCTTTGAGAAAGGGTTTGCTACGCAAACCCTTTCTCAAAGCCCAAAAGTAAAAGCCTTGCTAAGCAAGGCTTTTACTTTTGGGCTTTTAAAATTTGTCAGCTTAACCCGAACTGACGTTATTTCCTATTTAACTGTTCGCAGATTTCCACTAGGCGAAAGTTAGGCGGGAATTTGCCATCTAATTTAATTTGTTTAATATATTCTGAAGGAATTCGCCATAGAAGTTTGCTATCTAGAGCTTTAATGATATCACCGCGATCAATAACGCCAGCAACCGATCCAACAGGCGATCGCACAATGACATAACGTAATTGTTTTTCCTCAAGTAGTTTCACCACCAAAGAGAGTGGAGCTTTAAGATCGACGGTATCGATTGCATCTAAGGGCTTGACGAGAGATTGTAAGGTCTGCGATTGCCATTCACTACTGTCAATATTACGGATCGCCCCTGCGGAAATAATACCGCGATCGCGTCCATTGGATGAAGCAATGTAAATAGGATTTGCATCTTTTTCCTCCATCAACAAGAATTTATCAGCAAAATCACGCAGGGAAATTTCTCCATCAACCAGTCGAAAATCTCTGGTCATCGCCGTTTCAGCATTAATATCCAATAGAGCTTGCTGAAGATTATTAAGATAGAGATAGCCCCCCGCACTGCCCAATAAAAACCAACCGATGAAGATCAAGAACAGTCCACCAATAGGACTGCCCAAGGCTACTAAGCCCCCCAATATCATCGTCATAATGCCACAGAACTGCCCCGAACGGGCGGCCCATCGAATGCCTGCAAAGCGATCGCCTGTTAGCTTCCAGACCGCAGCCTTAAGAATATGTCCGCCTTCAAAGGGAAGTGCGGGAATAAGGCTAAACACTCCAAATATGAGATTGATTCGGGCAATATTGAGGGTAATCATTGTCCAAATGGTACGCAGTTCGCCAATGCTCTCAGGTAAGGTCTCAATCGTTTTAGGATTACTCGTAAAAATCGCATCGCCAGCCAGCATCCAAGCAGCCGTGAAGCCGATCGCACTTAAGATCAGGCTTGCTAAAGGTCCCGAAATGGCAATGCTAAATACGGTGAATGGACTGTCAGATTCTTTCTCAACGGGATTGGAACCACCCATAAACTGAATATTAATCGCATTGACTTCTACACCGCACAGTTTGGCTGTAACCGCATGGGCGATTTTATTGAACGTGATCGACAGGAAGAAAAGAAATGCCGTAATCGCACCATAGCCGAGATAAAAAGAGGGCGATAATTTGGTGTAGGCAGCACTCAGCCAAACGGCAAGAAAGCCGAGGACGAGTAACCAAGAATAATCAATATAGATGGGAAGGCCAGAAATGCTGCCGACGCGAATACCGCCTCTCATGATGTGTTGATCCTAAATTTATGTACTGATTGGCGCTTAAAGCTTTTGTATAATTACATTTTAACCATTTGTTATCCCCGCGCAGCGAGAAAGGCGATCGCTTCCTCCTTGGATTGAATTTCCAGATCGAGGGCTGCTGATCGCAACAGCTTTAAGGTTTCTCCCATCCGCTTACCCGTTGCATAGCCAAGCAGTTGCAGATCTGCCCCCGTTAAGGGAGATTTGACCAATTGCCACTGAGTTAAGTAACGCCAGAGCATAGGGCGAAAAATAGGGTCGCATTTTGCCCCAGCCAATATTAACAACTGGGTATCAAATCTTTGCAGATTTTGTGCCATTTCAGAGTTTTTTAGTTCAGCATTAGCTAAATTTGGTAAATTGTCGAGCAAATCCGCTAACCCGATCTGCCTAGATTTCTGCTCTGGCGTTAAATTCAGATCGAGTTGCGTGGCAAGGGCAGGGGGCAAATAGGATAGTAATAATTCGAGCCCAAGCTGAAGCGGTGCGTAGTTTTTATTTTCAATACCACTAATCAGTCTCAGCCAATATTGCGATCGCCGCCACTGATGTTTAAAGGAATTAGTCAAATCTGCGGGCAATGTCAATGCAGGATGGAGGCAGCGCAAGGCTCCTAATTGTTGCAATAGGGCAAACATTTGTGCAGCTTTGGGTTCGGCTAGGGTATAAAGCAGTTCCGATCGCAACCGTGCACCGCCGATCGCATCATGGATACCGCTTGCCGTCGTCGCCATAATTTCTGCATGGGTTGCTTGCTCAAGCTGAAACCCCAAACGGATCGCAAACCGAACCGCTCGAAATATGCGCCTTGGGTCTTCGGCAAAGCTCCCTTCACGAATGACACGGACTTGCCGATCGACCAAATCGGATAAACCTTGGAAGCGATCGATCGCTTCGCCTTTGATCCCTAACTGCGGATCGAGTTCCAACGCCAACGCATTGACCGTAAAATCGCGCCGCCACAAGTCTTCCTCCAGCGTTGTGGCGCTTACCTCTGGATTTGCCCCTGCATAGGCATATATTTCCCGACGGGCTGTCGCCATATCCAACGTAAAGTCTTGCCAGATTAGCTCCGCAGTTTGAAACTTCTCATGAATTTGCAACTTAGAATCAGGAAAAACCTCATGTAAGGCGATCGCTACGGTAATTCCAGCCCTTGCGCTCCCGTCAAATACCAAATCAATATCCTTAGGAAAAGATGGGGATACTTGGTGCTTGCGGACGATCGCATCACGAACTATTCCTCCCACGGCAAAAGCACGTATATTCAGGTCGTGAGCAATCTGAGCAGTGGTTAAAAGAATCTGCCATTGCTGAGGACTAAAAAAGCGATCGAAATTTTTCAAAACCATGATTTTCGTTTAACAAGACAAGCAAGCCATCCCACATACAGCAATTATCGATCAAACGAACCACAAGGAAATTTTTGAAAGCGTTGCTTCGCAACGCTTTCAAAAATTTCCTTGGTTTGGGTTTGAGCGCAAAGCGCTGTAAGTCAGGACATCAAACCCAATAGAGAGTTGCTGCGCTTAGCGCAGCAACTCTCTATTGGGTTTGATTTTAACGTTGTTCTGGATGACAAACCATCGGATTACTGGGATCGCAGGTATCGTTAATTGCAGCGATCAACTGGTACAATCGCCCGAAATCATGTTGATTGAAATACATGATCAAGCGCGGTAGATCGGTGATATGCGGTTCATTGGCTTCCATGGGTAAAGCTTGACTGCGCTCAATTTTACCCGTTAGCAAAATATCGCCAAAGAGATCGTTGAGCCGATCTAAATGGGCATCTGTAATTTCTTGCCGCAAACGCACCACCAAGATATCGCCCACCCATCGACAGGAATGATAAACGCTATAAAATGACGCGATAAATTGGCAAGCCTCATCAACATCATTGGTGATTTTATAGAGACTGCAATCCTCGTTAGCAATTAACCCCCGCTCGATTAACTGGTCTTGCACAAAAATATGCCACTGCTGCCAGTAATCACCACCCTCTTTATCTAACAATACAATGGGGCGTGGCATTGTCCTTCCCGTTTGACAGAGGGTCAAGCATTCAAAAAATTCATCCTGCGTCCCAAAGCCGCCAGGAAAAATGGCGATCGCATCGCTTTCTTTGACAAAATATAATTTTCGCGTAAAGAAATAGCGAAATCTCACCAACCTTGCATCCTCCAAGACAAATCCATTACTCGATTGCTCGAAGGGCAAACTAATATTCAACCCAAAGGAATTATTGCCCGCCCCCTCATTACCTGCCGCCATGATGCCGCCCCCAGCACCCGTAATTACCATAAATCCCTGTTTGGTAATTTTCTCAGCAAACTCAAAAGCCTGTTTGTATTCAGGTGCATTCACATTGGTTCGAGCCGAGCCAAAAATACTAACCTTACGGTTAAATCGATGCGGATAAAACATAGCGATCGCCCTATGCATATCCTGCAAAGAACCCGCCAAAATTTTCCAATCCAATCGCTCAGTATCGGTCTGACTGAGTTGAACGATCGTCTGCAATGCACTGTAAATTAATTGCCCATGCTCGGCTGATTCGAGATTGTCTACCAACCGATGCAAATCGTGAGAAAGGGCTTCAATGTTTGAATGGGAAAGAATTGTAGCCATATACGTTAATTTTACAGCGCTTTGCGCTCTAATCCAATACAGCAGCGTTGTTATACCAATTCCAAAAATGGCGTTGCCATTTTTGGAATTGGTATAACAACTAAACCTAGTAAGGGTTTTTAAGTTAAGAAATGGCGTAGCCATTTCTTAACTTGGTATAAATTAACTTGGTATAAAAGTGTTGTAGGGTAATGCCTTCAAAAAATTCTCTAGATTTTAGTCATTTGATCGCATAATAAGTAAGCAATAAAAATTAACAAATAATTAATACTCAGCTATGGCAAACATTACGTTTGTGAATGAAGGCAAAGAAGCGATCGCTATGGATGGGGCAAACCTTCGGATAAAAGCTCTCGAAAACAACATTGACATCTATAAATTTGTTGCGAAGCTCACTAACTGTAATGGTTATGGACAATGTGCCACCTGTACTGTCGAGATTGTCGAAGGGTTGGAAAACCTATCGCCGAGGACAGAATTTGAAGAAAAGAAGCTAAAAAACAAACCTAAAAATTACCGTCTCGCTTGTCAAACCTTGGTAAACCAAGGAAACATAAGTGTAAAAACTAAACCATAGTATTCCGTTAGCCAAAAGCTAAAAGCTAAAAGCTAAAAGCCAAAAGCTAAAAGCCAAAAGCCAAAAGCTAAAAGCTAAAAGCTAAAAGCTAAAAGCTAAAAGCTAAAAGCTAAAAGCTAAATCGAACCATGTGCGGTAAAACGTACTCTCTACGAATACCCATAAGCATCCAATCGGTGCTAGGTTAAATTAAAATAATTGTCCATGAATCCTTTAGGCGACAGAGAAACCCCCTATGGCGCGTGATTATTACGAAATCCTTGGAGTCGATCGCAGTACTGACAAAGAGGAAATCAAACGAGCATATCGACGTTTAGCTCGAAAATATCACCCCGATGTCAACAAAGAAGCGGGGGCAGATGAGCGATTTAAAGAAATTAACCGAGCTTACGAGGTTCTCTCAGAACCAGAAACTCGTGCGAGATACGATCGCTTTGGCGAAGCTGGTGTATCCAGTGGCGGCGGCTCACCTGATATGGGCGATATGGGCGGATTTGCCGATATCTTTGAAAGCTTCTTTAGTGGCTTTTCTAATACAGGTCAACAACAAGCCCGTCGTCGGAGCGGTCCCTCGCGCGGAGAAGATCTACGCTTCGATCTCAAACTAGAATTCCGTGAAGCGGTTTTTGGTGGTGAGAAACAAATCAAGATATCTCACCTAGAAACATGCGGTACTTGTAGCGGTTCTGGTGCAAAGGCAGGAACGAGACCTCGTACCTGTGGAACCTGTAGTGGCACTGGGCAAGTTCGTCGAGCTACCCGCACCCCCTTTGGTAGTTTTACCCAAGTTTCGACCTGTCCCACCTGTAACGGGACTGGACAAACGATCGAAGATAAGTGCGAAAGCTGTAATGGGCTGGGACTGAATCAGGTTACGAAAAAGCTAAAAATTACGATTCCTGCGGGTGTGGACAGCGGCACGAGGCTAAGAGTGTCCAACGAAGGTGACGCTGGTCAACGTGGAGGTCCCGCAGGCGATCTTTACGTTTATCTGTTTGTGCAGACGGACAACGAGTTTGAGCGGGAAGGCATAAATGTTTTGTCGGAAATCAAGATTAGCTATTTGCAAGCAATTCTTGGTGACAAAATTGCGATTAACACCGTAGATGGCAAGAAACCGCTAACTATCCCCGCAGGTACTCAGCCTGATACAGTCTTGACCTTAGAAGGATTAGGTGTACCCAAACTTGGTAATCCCGTTGCCCGAGGCGATCATTTAATTAGGATCAAGATTGATATTCCCACTAAAATTGGCAGTGAAGAGCGGGAAGTCCTTGAAAAACTTAAGGAAAAGCAGCTAGGCAATGCCTCTAAAGGTGGGATTGGCGATATTTTAGGCGGTATTTTTGGCAATCAGAAATAATCAATATAAAACCCAGAAACCTGCGGCTCACGCTGCGCGTGAGCCGCAGG
>NZ_ALWB01000207.1 GCF_000332215.1 Pseudanabaena biceps PCC 7429 | reverse complement strand
TTGCTGCCAATAGGCATGGGATCATGATTACGCCGAACCAACCGATGTATAGACGGTTGTTGGTGCTTGTAATCCAGTTACAAAACTGATCCCAGATAGATGCGCTTTCGCGTCTCTGTACTGCTGTTGTCATGATTGCAAATAAACCGTATGGGAATGAATGAGTTATGAAAATTTATAAATAAGCTTGCGCCTATAAAATTAGATTAGTTTAAATATTGAGTAATGTAAATACTTAAATGTTAAATCTATCTATAGATGAATGCGATCGCTCGCAACCCCTAAACCTTTAGAAATGACCGATCGTTTTAACTTCGGTTTCCAGTACCACACCGTAGCGATCGCTAATGGTGGTTTTAATATGTTCTATGAGACTGAAAATATCCTTAGCTTTTGCATTGCCAAGATTGACAATAAAGTTGGCATGGAGATCTGAGACTTGGGCATTACCGATCCGATAGCCTTTTAAACCAGCATCTTGAATGAGGCGGGCGGCAAATTGCGGCAAAGGATTGCGGAAAACACTACCGCAGTTAGGTAGGTGGTAGGGCTGGGTTGTGTGTCTTGCTTTGAGTTTTGCCTCGGTGTCTGCCGCGATCGCTTCGGGATTACCGCCGATCTGGAACTTGAAAGTTGCAGCCGTGACTAGTAGCTCGGCATCCTGTAAAGCAGAAGTCCGATAGCTAAAATTTAATTCTTGGGGATAAATTAGCTGAGTTGTTCCAATGAGGCTCAAGGTCTCTGCGGAAACTAGACAATCAGCCGCACATCCACCTTGGGCTCCTGCATTCATAACTACCAATCCACCGACAGTGCCAGGAATGCCCACTGCCCACTCAAACCCAGCCCAGCCGTAATTGGCGACTTGGATTGCCAAGCGGGCAACGGGCTCACCAGCAGCAGCGGTGACCTGCCCCGATGTGGTATCGAAGTCAATTCCGCGTAAATGTCGGGTGCAAATTACTAGCCCCTCTATGCCGCGATCGCTAATTAATAGATTGCTCCCCGCTCCAATAATTGTAATGGGAATATGGAGATCGTTAGCCCATGCCAAAGCCTCGGCTAGCTCTAGGGATGACCTTGGCGAAGTAAAGTACTCAGCCGCACCACCCACACGCATCGAAGTTAGGTTTGCAAGGGATACGTGCGAGCGGATTGAGTTTTGGGTTTGAGCGAGGGACATTTGCTTGAGAGTAAAGCTAATTAAGCAGAAAACTGGGGAATTACACTGGGGAATTACGTTGGGGAATTACACTGGGGAATTACACTGGGGAATTACTTTTTGGGGTTTTGGCTTAATTCTTGCATAGTGGGCGCGATCGCCTGATTGAGATTGCCAGCACCCAGAAATACAGCTAGATCTCCGAACTCCAGATGATTCACTAAAAATGATTGGACATCTTGGAGGGTTGGTAAATAGTGAATTTGGTCACGGGCTTTCTCCGCATGGGCAGCAGCGATCGCTTCGGCAACCTGAGAACCTGTAATCTTGCCGTCATTTGGCTCGCTCGCGGCATAGATATCGGTGACGATGACCATATCTGCCTCGGTAAAGGAATGGCTAAATTCTTCGAGAAAGCGGTAGGTGCGGCTATAGCGATGGGGCTGGAAGATCGCCACGACACGACTGCTCGTATTCTGCTGTCTTGCCGAGGCGAGTGTCGCCATAATTTCGCTAGGGTGATGGGCATAGTCATCGACAAAAGTAATGCCGTTCTGGATGCCTTTAACCTCAAAGCGGCGGCTTGCACCCACAAAATCGGGAAGAGCCTCCGCGATCGCTGGCCACTCCACTCCAAGATAACGGGCGACAGCGATCGCCGCTAGAGTATTGCTGAGGTTATGTTTGCCTAGTAAACCAATGGAGATGCGCCCTAAGGTCTTGCCACGCTCGATTACTAAAGCTTGGGTGTCCGCAGAATTATATTGCACTTCAGCTACCGTATAGTCAGCCGTCGGCTCGCTCAAACTATAGGTAATATCCGACCGAATATTGGCTGTTACTGTGGGGCAGTCAATACATCCCACCACTACATCACAACGCTTGGCAAAAGTCTGAAAAATTTCTACTACCTGATCGAGATTCTGATAGTGGTCGGGATGATCTAGCTCGATATTGGTAATAATGCCAATGTGCGATCGGAATTTAACGAGCGTACCATCGGACTCATCGGCTTCAGCCACCAAGTATTTACTATTACCGAGACGGGCATTACCCTGCCATGCGCTCACTTCACCACCAATAATAATGCTGGGGTCAAGCCCTGCCTTGAGCAATAAAAAGCCTACTAAACTGCTTGTGGTCGTCTTGCCATGGGTACCTGCTACGGAGATCGCCTGAAACTGCTCGATCAACGCTGCCAGTAAATCGGAACGATGCAAAATTGGTAAGTTATTCGCTAAGGCGACTTGAAATTCAGGATTTTGTTGATTGATAGCCGTGGAGCAGACCACCTGTGGTGCATTACTGAGATCAAGATTATCCGCGTGATGTCCTTGGAAAATCTTGATCCCAAGATCCTGTAGCTTTTGAGTGATGCGATTGCTACTAAGATCCGAGCCAGAAACCGTAAAGCCTTGCTTAGCTAAGATATAGGCGATCGCCGACATGCCGATTCCGCCAATGCCTACAAAATGAAACGGTCTACCGCTGAAATCAACTGGATTCAGCATTTATACTTCTTACCCACCAAATAACGAGCCTAATAATAACAGAATATTGTCCTCAATTAGAGATGGTAAGTCCTGCTTACCACCCTTAAAATCAAATCAAACTAAATCAAGCCAAATCAAACCATCAAAGCCTCTAAGCCCTCTGGATTGAGAATGCACAATACATCGCGATCGGGAATGCGTTGGATTAAATTTTTGCGTTCGAGTTTACCAAGCACGCGAGTTACCGTTTCTCTTGCTAAGCCACTCAGACTACTCAGTTCTCGATGGGGCAAATTGGGGATTTCTAAACCAGTACTGCCTTTCGTCCCTTGTCCCTCAGCCAAAAAGAGTAGGACATCGGCAACTCGAGAAGTACTATCAGCCTCCCTTAGGCGCAAGCGACGATTAACTTGACGCAAACGTTTTGCCATCAATCTCGCTAGGTGGATACCTGCGGTTGGCTCAGTTTCAATGAGATGAACAAAATCAGGTGCGGGTAGGCTCCCAATGGTTGTAGGTGTGAGGGTAATTACATCGGTTGAACGGGGAACTTGATCGAGGGGAGCCATTTCACCAAACATTTCACCAAAGCCCAAAATATTTAGGGTTATTTCCTTGCCATCAAGGTTATAGGTGCGAATTTTTGCCCAGCCACTCAAAATAAAGTAAACCGAGTTGCCCCAGTCATTTTCTAGGAGTATTACTTGATCTGCTGGATGGGTGCGCGTGACCATATGAGCCGTAGCTCTTACCACCGCCTCATCAGGCAACCCCATAAAAAATGGGGCAGACATAATTTTTTGCTGAAGATCGGTTCCACCCGCATAGTGGCTGCTCGTAGCTCTTAAATATTTGCTGTTAAAGATTTGCTGTTAAAGATGTAAGTAATCACTTTATCTGAGTTTGGGGCGATAGATACCGCTAGTAAGCACAATGACTTAGTTATTTCAGTTTGATTAAAAACAAAGGTTTTTATCAGATCTAGTCAGGCTAACAAGATTGACCGCATCCAACCTAGGTGGCACTTAGCCTATTTACTTCACATTTCCAAGTAATTTATGCAGTCTTGAGGCTAAAGCCTTAATCAGCCCATGGGGATAGGATTCTTCGGGAGGTACAATCGAAGCTTCGATGTCAGCAACAACTTCAGAGGGTAGGTCTAAAATCCTTACTAGCCTTTGGTAAGCCGCAGCTTCATCAAGATTGATCATGGGCTCATTAGGATTGCGACGACTAGCTTGAATCACTTGATAACCAAGTCGCAATGTCATCTTCCGATCTTCAATACTTTTGATATGCGGAACCACTTCTTCTAGGGGAATATTTTGCCCTAGATAGTCTTTGAGTCGCGCTTTAAGAGTACTACGCTCGGTGTCATTTTGGGCAAACAAAGTTGCAAATTCATCAAGCATTAGCTTAATTTCATCGGGCTCAAGCTTACCATCAGCCCAAGCCATGGCAGCTACTGCACGAAGAATATCCATTTGACGCGGATTAATTGGAGGGGGAATTTCTTGAAGTGTCATAGGTTTACCCACAAGCCTAGTTTATTGCCAAATTATGCACAAATCATAGGCTAGATCTATTGAAAATAGGCTGCTGTTTATTAATAGTTTATTAATAAACATATTAATATTTAAATTTAAGGTAACGTCAGTTCGGATTAAGCTGGCAAATTTTAAAATCCCAAAAGTAAAAGCCTTGCTAAGCAAGGCTTTTAATTTAAAGAGAAAGTTGGCGCGAAGCGCCAACCTTCTCTTCTTGAGATTGCTATATCTAAGAATTTAACGAGAGCTTACTTTTTTGAGCTCGCCCGATAGAATATCGATCGCCTTGGCAAATTGTGGGTCAGATACCGTACCGACTAAATCGCGATTTTTGTTGAGTCTCTCAAGATCATCCTTGGTTAGCTCGACAACTTGGTCGGGCACAATACCCATGTGGTTAATATCGCGACCAACGGGGGTGTAGTATTTGGCGATAGTGACAGCCATACCAGAACCATCGCTTAGGGAATGAACTGATTGGACTAAACCTTTGCCGAAGGTTTTCGTACCAACGATGACCGCCCTCTTATTATCTTGTAAAGCACCAGATAAAATCTCGCTGGCACTTGCCGAGCCACCATCCACCAACACTACAAGGGGCTTGTTGGTGAGAGATTGACGATTGGCGGTTAAACGCTCGCTTTCGCCCTTGCGATCGATCGTGGAGACGATGGTGGCGTTATCCAACCACATCCGTGCGATTTCAGCACTGGAATATAGCAAGCCACCAGGGTTAGAGCGCAGATCCAATACAAAGCCTACAGCTCCTTTGTTTACGTGATCTTGGATTGCTTTACGCATATCGCTAGCGGCATTAGCATTGAACTGGCGCAGGCTAATATAGCCGACCTTACCAATATTTGTGTCGCGCAGTTCGGCTTTAACTGGATGGATCTCAATTTTTGCCCGTTCTAGTTCCACATCAAACTGGCGATCGCCACGCTTGATCCCTAACTTTACCTTCGTCCCTGCGGGACCACGGATTAACGCAACGGCTTGGTTAATATCCATGCCATCAGTAGACTTGTCAGCGATCGAAGTAATGATGTCTTTTGTTAAAACACCCGCACGGGATGCAGGAGAATCTTCAATGGGAGCAACGACCGTTAGCTGCTTAGTAGCATCATCCATCCCAAGTTGGATACCAACCCCTGTAAGCTCCCCCGATGTATCAATTTGCATACTCTTGAACTGTTCGGGATCCATAAATCGCGTATAGGGATCGTCTAACAGTTTAAGCATTTCCCGAACCGAACGATAAGCTTCAGCCTTAGATGAATAATCTCGGTTTTCAACGTATTGCCGTCTGACCTGTCGCCAGTCAACCTTATTGAAAGAGCCGTCAACATATTCACGGTTAATTAGCTGCCAAGCTTCATCAACGATTTCTTTAGGACTATCCCGAAATGCGGCGATGCTAGGGTTTGCTAGCTGAAAACCAACAACTGCCACAGCCGCAGCTAATGCTGCTGTTGTACCAAGTACAAGTCCGCCTTTTGCCATGTCAACTTCCTGAAAAGTGATTTGTGTGAGGAATGTGAGATTTTTTAAATTACACCAACTCTAGCACAGCAGCTTTTAAGCGTGTGATCGAATTAACATAGCTCATTTACTGAGCGTAATTAAACAAACCTTACATTGCTATGGGCGTGTGACCTAGATATTTGTTTTTTTGTTTTAAGTTTAATTACGTCTACTCTCTTCCCCATCAAGAAATAGTGGTGCGGAGCAAAGCCCCGCACCACTATTTCTTGGTTTTATAGCTGTCGCCAAGTTTACTAGAACATAAATCCCAAGAATTGACTGCGGCGAAAAGCTCTGTCAGTCAATTCTTGGGATTTATTATATTGTCCTAAGTCAATTGACTGTAGCTATATATTTCTATTTCTTTAAGTAGCTGGGCATAATTAAAAACCAGAATCAAAACCTATAGCGCACGCTACGCAGCGTGCGCTATAGGTTTTGGGGTTTTATATTTAATTGCACCTAGCTACTTAGTTGGAAGGGATTAGTTGGAAGGGAGTAGCTAATTGGAACTTATCTTAGAGCCTAATTTTGAAAGCCTAATTTTGAAAGCCTAATTTTGAAAGCATATTTCTTAGAGCCTTATTTTTAGAGCATAGATATTCATGAATAAAATCTTATTCTTTTCAATTTAAAACCTGAATTGCAGGTTACATGACACACTCTCAAGCAGGTCTAATTTTGATGCTGTAGTCATAATTTCAGCATTAATCCATAGATTTTATCGCTCCCAATATAAGAAATGTAGCTTCTAATACAAATGAATGCCGTATAAGTTGATGAAATCATTCTTGAATAAATTCTCTATGGTAACTATACAAATGGGATTGTGAGCGCCAAATGTTCTTAGTGTTTCAACCTTGAAATGCTCCCTGAAACGGTGTTTGCACACTCATGTCGCCTTATTGTGATGACAAGAAAACTTTGTGAAAGGATAGAGTCTGTGATCAAAAAATTTCTATTGAGTGCGTTGCTAGTCCTGTGGTTGGTGAGTTTTCCTTTTACAGGGCAGACTTGGGCTCAAGCGACTACTTCTCCCTCTGCTTCGGCAAGCCCAACTGGCACTGCTACTTCTACGGCAAGCCCTTCAGCTAGTGCATCTGCAAGCCCTTCGGCTAGCGCTTCACCTTCGGCATCCCCTAGTGCTTCAGCCAGTGCTTCACCTTCGGCATCGCCTAGCGCTTCACCTGCCCCTTCGGCAAGTGGTGATGTTGTAACTTTAACAAAAGATCAGAAAGCCGCGCTTGACAAGCTGCTTGCTCCTGCTCCAGCAGCTTCACCCATTAATTCAGGTGATACTGCCTTTATGTTGGTAGCAGCAGCCCTTGTATTGTTGATGACACCTGGGTTAGCTTTCTTTTACGGTGGTTTAGTCCGTACCCGTAACGTATTGAACACGATGATGATGAGCCTATTGCTCATGGCAGTTGTTGGTGTTACTTGGGTACTGTGGGGCTACAGCTTAGCTTTTGATGTAACTGCCAAGGTGGCTGATGGTACCTTTGGTCAAGGTTTGGAAAAGTTTATTGGTGGGCTGGATTGGACTTTTCTTAATAAGGTCAAGTTTGATGACGTAGATCCTATTGGCTATGCGGGAACGATCCCCCATGCCGTGTTCATGGTTTATCAAATGATGTTTGCAATCATCACTCCTGCATTGATTTCAGGGGCGATCGTTGAACGCATGAGCTTTAAGGCTTATTTCTGGTTTATTTTGCTCTGGTCTACCTTTGTTTACTCCCCTCTAGCCCATATGGTATGGGGAAGAGGATTTTTAGGAGAACTAGGTGCTTTAGACTTTGCTGGTGGAACGGTTGTACATATCAGCTCAGGTGTTGCTGCTGTTGTTGCCGTTCTGGTCGTGGGTTCACGCAAAGACTTTGCTACTAGACCCCATACTCCTCACAACGTTCCTTACGTACTCTTAGGCATCGGCTTGCTCTGGTTTGGCTGGTTTGGCTTTAATGCTGGTAGCGCTCTCAGTGCTGGTGCGATCGCTTCAGTTGCCTTTGTGTCTACGACAGTTGCTACCTCTTCGGGTGGCTTGACTTGGCTAATAGTTGAATGGGTTTTGCGGGGTAAACCAACCGCAGTTGGTATTGCCAGTGGCTTTTTAGCTGGACTAGTGGGTATTACTCCTGCGGCAGGTTTTGTTACTCCCATTGGTGCAATTCTAATTGGCTCTATTACCGCAGTATGCTGCTTTATCGCTGTAAGCTTGCGTGCTAAGTTCAAGTTCGACGACTCCTTAGACACTTTCTCTGTCCATGGTGTTGGAGGAACAGTTGGCGCACTTTTGACAGGTGTATTTGCTACTAAGGCTGCAAATTTGATGAAGGATGCCAAAGGAGCAGATATCAATCTTGGACTGTTGGATGGTAATGCTGGGCAGATCTTGATTCAGTTTTATGGCGTTGCTACTACCTATGTGTTTTCAGCTGTGGCTACATTCGTTATTCTTTTTGTCCTCAAACTATTTATGGACTTGAGAGTTCCTGCCTCAGTTGAAGAACAAGGTATTGACTTGCCTATTCATGGTGAGGAAGGTTACGGTAGTGATTTTGGATCTGGTGTATTCGTAAAAAGCTCTTCCGAAGGCTAATCTTTTTACATAGGTACTCGTGCAAAATAAATTACGGAAACCTGTAAAGTTGCGCCCCTGCGGGGCGCAACTTTACAGGTTTGGATCTGTAATTAATTATGCCTAGCTGCTTATAGCTTTTTTACAAATAACGTGAGTTCGGGATAATTTGAAACGGGCTTTGAGAAAGGTTTTGCTAAGCAAAACCTTTCTCAAAGCCCAAAAGTAAAAGCCTTGCTACGCAAGGCTTTTACTTTTGGACTTTTAAAATTTGCCAGCTTAATCCGAACTGACGTTAGATTAGCCTTTTTGACAATGAATGCCGAGTTCCATTGTCCAACGGTTAGGGTCTTCAACATCTCCAAAAGCTTCAATATTGGAATCGCCAAACCGAGCCCTACGTATATTTTGAAAACCTGCTTTAGCCAATTCCATTGATAGCGAATTATAGTCATACATCCATAAATGATTGTTTCCCGCCAACCAGTCTTTAACAAAACTAAGTAAATCTCTTCGACGCTGTTCTTTGCCAAGCAAAGTTATTCTCATAAATTCATGGGCAGCTTCAGGCTCTGTTGAATGAATATACAATTTAACCATTGCTTCTAAATCTGGAACTACCAATCGAAAAATTCCTCCTACTTTAAGATGTCTATAACAATTTCTTAAAGCACAACGCAATTCTTCCAAACTCATATGTTCCAGTACGTGAGAACAATATAATAACTCTACACTTCCGTCAGGAATTGGCAGAGATTCTACAATATCACCATATAGCACATTGGTTGGATATCTCCCAAAAGCACCAGAGGGAATTAGCTTGCCAATAATTGGTAAGCTTTGTAACCGCATAGCTGGACTAACATCAAAATTCAACCATTGAGAAGGAGCGCAAAGTCCACAACCAAATTGCGTAAAACGAGTTTCATCTGTTGACAACATAATTTTTCTTACTTAACTTAATGCAGACAATTGTTATACCAAGTTAAGAAATGGCTACGCCATTTCTTAACTTGAAAACCTTTAGTAGGTTTGCTTTTTAATTCACAAAAGTGTGACAACACTTTTGTGAATTGGTATAACTCCCCTGTGCAAGCAAGCCTCTTTATCTACGTTTCAGTCTGTAGATCCCCCATCAATCCCTCTTAAAAAAGGAGGATTTTCTTCTTCCCCTTTTTTAAGGGGAATTGATGGGAGATTATTAGCAACTAACGATAGAGCTGATAACTTGTGTGTCATGGTAGTTCCCATTAAGATTTGGGCTTGTAAACTTCTACGTAACACCAGTATATAAGTAAACTTAAGTAGCTACTCCCTTCCCAGTGAAAAATTAGACGTTGCGGCGCTTCGCGCCGCAACGCTAATTCT
>NZ_ALWB01000206.1 GCF_000332215.1 Pseudanabaena biceps PCC 7429 | reverse complement strand
AACCCAGTAAGGGTTTTAAAATCACAAAATGGCGTAGCCATTTTGTGATTTGGTATTAATATAGCTGCCAAGATTAGGACACAAACCCCAAGAATAAAAATAGCGCCGATTCGCGGCGCTATTTTTATTCTTGGAATGGCGATATAGCTATATCAAGATCTATACGCCTACAGGAGCAGGAATACTGCTGAAGTTAGGAACGAAGGGCTTGTTGAATAGTTGTGCCAATTGACGAGGAGCGCGATCGCACCAGTTGCGCTTACCGTAGACATAGCCAGCGATGAGAGGAAGAGCTACAGTTGCTTCCGAGTAAACCATTTGCTCTTGGACAATGTCCACCTTGCCCCAAGAATGTGCTTCCTTCAGAGTGGAACCTGAGAGAGCGCCATCACGTTCGTCAGCAACGGTAATCTGTACTGCGTATTTGTGCATTGCTGCTTCAAAACCAAGCAATTCAGCTGCAACAACTGTGTCTTGAGCAAAGTTCTTAGGAACACCACCACCGATCATGAATAGACCAGTATGAGGGCTTGCCAACTTGCATTGAGTCAATTCACGGAAATCGCGTACGGAGTCAATGCTGATGTGATCTTCAGGAGAGTTCCATTGGTGGTGAACAAGTCCAAAACCTGCGGAACAGTCACTGAAAGCAGGAACGAAGATGGGAATTTGATGTTGGTAAGCCGCCAATACCACCGAGTGACGGTTCTTCGCGTTCTTATCGAGATAGGCTCCCATTTCGTGGATAAATTCACGGGAAGAGTAGGTGCGACGAGGTAAAGAATTCGCGATTTCGGCGATCGTCATGTCGCAAACGCGCAATTCATCTTCATCGATGTAGGTGTCATAAATGCGGTCAATAGCATTTTCGCGGAGGACTGCATCATCAGCAAAGGTATCACCGACATAGTGACGAAAGCCGAGGGCTTCAAAGAAGTCTTGATCAACGATATTTGCACCTGTAGAGACAATCATGTCAACCATGTTGTTGACGATCAAATCGTAGATAACTCCCTTTAGCCCTGCACTAAATAAAGAACCAGCTAAACAGAGGATGATCGCGCAATCTTTGTCTTTGATCATATCGTCATAGATATGAGCTGCACGTCCGAGGTTTCTACCTTGGAACGCTGTATTTGCCATTGCGTCAACCAATCCGACAACATCAAAAGCTTTGATGTCAATATGTTCAACAGTCTGTTTGAGTAGATCGCGTTTCATGATTTTGTTTGTCCTAGATGCTATGTGTTGTAGATGTATGCGAAAAAATTTTGAGCAAACTTCAATAACAGAACAAGCAAAACTACATACTCACGCATCAGGTAAAACTTTTATCTATGCCCATGATGACTCGCAGCCCATATCAATCTTTTCGATAAAAGATATCGGCTCCAGCAACATTACACACAAACAAATCCTACCCCTAGGGAGTTCTTTGCTGCCTATTCAGTTTTGAAAAAATATTTAATCTTCCCCATGATGAGAAGCGATCGACCTAGGCTGTTAACAGTAGTTACAACCCTGATAGTTAGAAGGTCGATCGGAACATACTAGGTCCTTCACAGGCATCGTCCCAAGAAAGAGTAGGATCAGACTCGCGTCTTTCTCCCAACTTTAGGTTGAGGAGCCAATCACATCCAAGCAATAAAACCAGCTTTTTCAATTTCTATATAACTGAGTGCAACAAGTCCTTAAATACAATAGCACTTTTTTTAATAAACACAAGCAAAATGGCGCTAGAGGATCTATTTGTTAATGCGTTTAACTGTGTATTAGGAGACTTGTAGAGACTAAGCCTCCTTTTTGAAACAAGATAGACGTATTTCATGCAGGGACGATCATGATGACAGCGCAGTATCAGGCGGCTCTACACTCCTATGCAGAGGGTCGGTATGAAGAGGCGATGCAACAGTTTTCAGAATTGTTGTATGAGGATCCTCGCAATCCCAAGCTGCATATTTGGTTGGGGGCAACTTTTCGTAAGGCAGGAAAGATTGAGTATGCCAAGGTTCAGTACCAACAAGTATTGACGCTTACTGACGATCCTGACCTACTCGATTTGGCAAGTACTTCCCTAGCTCAAATTCAGAATAAGCTTGCTAATATTGCGAAGAAAAACAAGTCTCCCGAAGAGCTTAAGGAGCTTCAGGAAAATGCAAATACTTTCAGTAATTTTAATCAAAAGGCTAATAATCAAAAGGCTAAGCCAAAAGGATCGGGGGATCAGGGGACTGGCGATCAAGTAACGGATAAGCTTGAAGGGGCTAAGCAGAAAAATAGAAACTCGCAACCAAAATCTGGACGTAACAAAAGCCCCAAGTCTAATGGGACGAGTGCTAATAGTATTGCCTACATAATTGATCCTGAAGATGAATCGGGTTTAGATGAATTGACGGTCTTAGCTACGCCTCCTAATAAGACGATTGCCAAGCCAAAATTTACAACCAATGCTGTAGGTGCTAGTAATGGGAATGGAATGATCCCACCACCACCTGCGATCGCTGCGCTATCTAAGAACGCACCTCAGAATCGCGAACAGGTAAATCCTTTAGCAAAGCCAGATCCAAAGCCTGATCATCTGTTAATCGACGATCAGCCCTTGATATTTGGCGATATAGAAAATCTTGTGGAAGATATCGATGACCTAACCGATCACTCTTCTTCCTACGCTCTAATTGGCGATGGTCTAATTGGCGATGGTTTAATTGGTGATGGTCTAATTGGTGATGGTCTAATTGGTGAAACTCAGAAAAGTTATCAATCAATTAACAGTCAGGATACAGCGCTTAAAAGTGAAAAGAATAAGGATTTAGATTCCGTGTTTCTCGATTGGGGGACATCATCTCAAAATAGTCGCGTTAAGGGGAAAGATACTTCCGCGATCGCCTTGGAGGATATGTTTAAATTCTCTAGCGTGGGGCAAAAGATCACTCTATGGGGTACGCTGATTGCGACCATTCCTGCGATCGCTTTAGGGGTAGTTGCCTATCAAGTTGGGGATAGCTTGTTATTAAATAGGGTTAAGCAAGCCCAACAGTCAGAGGCGATCGCCCTTGCCAATGCGACAAAAAGCTTTCTCAAGGGGCAAACTGGCGATGTGGAGGTCTTGCAGAAGCTTTTGGGATCGACGGATTTAGGGCAAACCAATTCGTCCAAGCCAGCCAATTTGACAAACAATAAATTGCTCTCCATTGAGTCTCTACCAATTGCTGAGCAACGTCAATATAAGCAGCAGTTGACTAATCGCCTTAATCTTTACGGTCAAGCCTATCCTGAATATACAAGCATCGCTTTGTTTAGTGTTAATGGTGAATTACTGGCTCAGTCAGCTAATTCAAAAACGCTGCAAACTATTAATCCCAAAGCTCTTAATAGGGCAAAGTCCGCTGAAACAGTGCAACTTAGTAATTCTATCGTTACCAAGAATGGAGCGTACTTTTATGCGGTTGCCCCAATTAAATTTGCTGGTTCACCAAAGGCTAGCGTGATCTTACAGGTGGAAATTTCTACGAAGAATTTGGTGAATGAATTAACTAACGCCAGAAATAACAATGGGGTTGGGAATGGTAATTTTTATGTAATTGATAGTGCTAACAAGTACTTTGCTAGTTCGCAGCCAATTACGGGCAGTGAAGATGCGTTAGCAGATTTTGCGATATTGACCGATTTGAGATCGGGACAGTCCGCGAATCCCAAGGATTTAGTTAGGGGCGATCGCAATGTGCAAATGGTTGCCTATGCACCTGTTCCTAATGCCCAAGCTGGTGACTCACTGGCTTTAGACATCCTGACAACTGTTGACAAAGCCACTGTCATTGCAGGCAACCAAAATCTACTGTTAGTAATTGGTATTGGGCTTGGTGTAACTCCCTTACTTGCCGCAGCCATTATTTATGCATTGTCGCGGCGAATAAGTACCAGACTTAAAGATATTCGGGCTGTTTTACGCGATCTAAGGCAGGGGAATGTTGATGCTAGCTTTGGGGCTTTAAGCGTGGAAGGAAATGACGAACTGTCGGACATTTCTTTCAGTATTAATCGGATGTCCGAGCAGTTTCAGACGATGATTCAAAAGCAGGAGCAGGAGAAACAACACCTGCAATTGCAAGTGGTCAAACTGTTTAAAGTTTTGGCAAAACTGGCGAGAGAAGAAAAACAAGAAGTTAAAGATGAGGATTTACTAGACGAGAAAATATTGTATTTGGGTAAAAAAGTACGAGCGGAGATTGTCCAAAGACATGCTGAAGCTGAGAGCTATCGCCTACAGAAGGAAGAGCTTCAGGAACAGTTGGTGAAGATGCTTAAGGATGTCCAAGCTCTGTCTGAAGGGGATCTTACTGTCTCCACCAAGTCGATTGACGGTAGTTTAGAGAATGTGGCTATATTCTTTGATGATGTAATTCGTGGTTTACATAATATCGTTGCTCAAGTGAAGTCCTCGACTAACCAAGTTAATTTCTCCCTCGGACAAAATGAGCAGGCGATCGCTAATTTAGCAAGTATTTCGCAGAGACAACTAGATACGGTGACGCGCTCCCTTACTACTGCCCAAATGGCGAAACTTTCAGCAGATACGATCGCCAACTATAGTCAGCAAGTAGTGCAATCATCACAACTGGTAGTAGAAAAACTATCGGATGGCGATCGCTCTCTGGATGCAGTTATGTCCAAGGTCGGCGAATTACAAAATACGGTTTCGACCACTGCTAAGCGAATCAAGCAATTGGGAACTGTATCCCAAAAAATTGCGAAGGCAATTTCGACAATTAATGAGATTGCCATTAAGACAAACTTCCTCGCAATTAACGCAACGCTTGAATCTTCGCGGACAGGTGATGGCGTTAGTGGATTTGCGATGGTTGCTGAAGAGGTTGGCGAACTGGCGTTCCGTTCCGTTGAGGTAACTAAGGAGGTGGAAGTTCTACTTGGTAATATCCAAACCGAAACTACGGCTGTAATGGCGGCAGTGGAATCGGGTAGCACTCAGATCTCGGAAAGCAATACATTGACGATCGCCGCTAAGGATAGTCTCCAACAAATCGCGCAGATCTCACAGCAAATTGACGGATTGATGGCGGCGATAGCCGAGGCAACATCATCGCAAGTTCAAACATCTGAGGGGGTTGCGAACTTGATGCAGGATATTTCTCATATGGCTAAGAGAACCTTGGCTTCTTCATCGGAGGCTGCCAAATTCATTAAGGCAACGCGCCGATATTCTGGCGACCTACAACAGTCCTTAACTCATTTTAAAACATGATGCAAAACCGTGATGCAAAACCGTGATGCAAAAAAATGATGCAAACTCGATCGAGTCTACCTGCGCGATCGCTCTTTATTACTACTGAGTTTTAAGGCGGAAGATAAACAAAGTTAGATATACCGACTTTTCCTATGATTGAAATATTACCTCAACCGAAAAAAATCTTTTCTGAAGAGTCTCAAGTTCATACCCAGAATCTGAAAAATAAAGTTCTGGAATTAGATGCGACTTTGCCAAATTTTCGCGAGCAAATTGATAGTCTGATTGCCACGAATAAATTGCTCCAAGATGCTGCGGTTCGGGCAGATTTTTGCCAACCGAACTCTGCTTTTGCGGAGATAATTAAACATTTTGAAGAGGTGTTTTATCTATTACGCGATCGCCATTCTGAGGTTGATTGGATTACGAAGGAGTTGCTTTTAGAGATAATTGGCGTAGCTAATCAGATAATTAATGAGTTCTGTCTGGAGATCGAAACCTCTAAAGATTGGATGAAAATTCAGGGTGACCTGTTCGAGCAACTCCATGAGGATTTATCGTTAGAGTTGGAAGTATTTGATACTCTAGAGGAAATAAACTCTCAGGATAAAAAGGATAAAGGCGAACCTTTTGGTGTGGATAATACGTCGGAGGGGATGCATTTATTCGATATAGATTTTAGAACGGATTTGGATAGTGATTTTGAAGAGGATTTTGCCAATTCATCCTATATCAATAATATCAATATAAGCAGTCAGCTTAATAGTTTGGATGGCTTTCTGATCATTCAGGAGGATCGAGATCTAGACATGGCTAGCGAACCATTTGAAGATATCTCAGGAATGGCTAGTAGGGAATTAGAAGGTTTGTTTCCTGATTTGTTTTCAGATGCTGCGGATACTATCGATAGTCTAGATGGTGATTTAGACGGTGATCCAGATGAATTTTCTGATAGTTCTGGTGATTTAGGACAAGAAACTCTAATTGGTGACGAAGGTAAATTGCCAAAGCCAGAAATTCTGGCAGACATATTTACGGAATCTCCTTTTGAAGTCTTGGCGAATAGTTCCGACCCCCATGAATATGAACCCATGCCACAGGAAATCAGCTCAGGAGAGTCTATCGTTCTAGAAGATATTCTAGAAGAAGTTCTAGAGGATATTCCTGAAGATATTCCTGAGGCTAGGTATGAAAACCCTCTTGAGGTTACTTCTGAAGAGCTTATTAACGGAGATGGAGATGAGGCGATCGCAGATTATCAAGATCACGATAATATTGAAGTTAAAGCCATTGAAGAGGATTGGATTGCTGAGATTGCCCCAGAAAGCGATCGGGGTATTTCAATTATGCCCCTATTGCGGGAACTTGAGGTTCCATCTGAGTCTTCTAGCTTTGATTTAATCGAAGATAATTATGCCGATATCTCGATTTCCAGCGATTTCTTTGAAGCTATAAATACTGGGGATGATCTTTCAATAGCTGGTGATTTTTTTGAATCTTTAGAAGGCGATTTAATCTCTAGTGATTTTTTTGAATCTTTAGAGCAAGACGATATATCTATTGGTTTGACTGATAGTGATATGGGCGATGACGATAGGTCTATTGGTTTGATTGCTAACGATTTTTTCGCATCCCTAAAGCAAGACAAAGAGCAGGATAATAATATTTCTGTCGAATTGATTAATACCGATTTTTTTGTAGCCTTAGAGCAGGGTGATGATATTCCTGATGATATTGACCATTCTCTAGGATTGCATCAGGACTTCCAATTAGCTTCATTAGCTGCTGCTGAAATAGTTAGAGAGGATTTTTCCGTTTCAGATATTGATACCTCATTGGAGGAATCACCAATCTATCATAATAGTATTGATGATACTCCCACGGATTGGCAGGATCTGTCTCAGTTGGATTTGGGCGATCGCGAAATGTCCTACGCAGAATTTGCAAATCTGTCATTGACCGCTAACTACGAAATGAGTCCAGAAACCGATGGGGGCGATTTAATCGAAGCCAGAGCTTTCCAAGGTGATGTGAGTGACAATGAAGAAACCATTCGCCTTCCCTTAAATCATGTAGAACTGCTAGGAGATCTGTCGGAAGAACTATTGTTGCGTAAAGGGAATCTAGATGTCTATTTAGAAGAAATGCAAATGTTGTCTGGAGAGGTGCAAAAACACTTCCAGTTGTTAGAACCTAAATTTGCGAACGACAATCCTGAGGCGATCGCAAACCTCCAAGGGGCGATCGCTAGGATCACTAATGTCATTGAACTAGCTGACAAACAGACCGATGCGATGAGTCACGATATTTGCCATTTGAGGAAAAATTTACGTCAAGTTCTCAAATGTCCTGTCTCTAGCCTTGTGAGAAAATTTCCGCGAATTTTGCGAGAGATGTCACTACATAATGGTAAGCAAGTCGAGTTGATTGTCAAAGGGGCAGAAATTGGACTGGAAAGAGCGATGGCGGCCGTTGTTGCTGAGTCTATGGAAGTTTTGCTTCGTAATGCGCTCGACCATGGGATCGAGTCCGTTGATGATCGCCAGCGCATTGGAAAGACTCCACAAGGTAAGATCGAACTCATAGCAACTCAATCTGACGAAGGTATACAAATCAAGGTTTGCGATGATGGACGGGGGCTTGATATGGAAAAGATTCGCCAACAGTTTGAGCAAGCGATCGCGGATAGGTCGGAATTTTCGGCTGTGGATATGAGTGACGAGCAATTAACAAACTTGATTTTTGAGCCAGATTTCGATCTCATCAATAGCTCTATCCAAGGAGCCAAGTTGAGCGATGTGAGAGCTAAGCTTAGCGAGTTTGGTGGTTCTATCACCGTACATTCCGAGATGGGGAAGGGAACTCAATTTACTTTGATGTTGCCAAACCTACTTTCCTTGATGCGCGTATTACTGATTGATATTGATCGCATGTGCTTAGCAATTTCCAGTAAAAATGTATGGGAAGTAATTTCGATCGAGGATAAAGCCCTTAATCAAACATTTGAAGGCAAAGAAACCTTGCTATGGCGCGATCGTGTGTTGCCAATTGTCCAACTTAATTCTCTTCTTCAGATCAATTGTCGTCAAACTTTAAGTCAAGGCGCAGAGTTGAGTCAGTCTTGGGGTTACCCCTATCGTAGCGAAACCCAGTCATCTGGTCGTAATCCATCTTCCTTTCTAGTAATTCATCACGAAAATAACTTCTTTGCCCTACAGGCAGACGGTTGCTGGCACGAACAAGAAGCAACTTTCCAGCATATTGAAGGTGATATCCTGCTCCCTCAGATTTTTCTGGGAAGCGTGATTTTGGGGAATAATCAGGCGGTTGCTCTACTCAATCCTGCTGAATTAGCGAGCCAGTTTTTGCGATCGCTTCCGAAGGAAAACGAGCAATTATCGCGTCCGCATCCAGTCGGTCTAAACAATTTGAGTAGTTTATCTGACTTTTTTAGTGCTGGTGATAGATCCCCAGAATTGCCGCCTGTTAAATTACCTATGCAGGTAACAACCATAGCCGAACGCTTGGAGCGATCGCCTAAGTCAGAAAATCTAGAAAGTTCGGGGTTATTTACAGACGCGATCGCCAAGAGTTCACCTCGGAAATTATTGCACCCTAGAGTATTAATAGTTGAATCTTCGGCGAATGTCAGACGCTATCTGGCGATGACGCTTACCAAGTCTGGATTTGTAACCGAGCAAGTTCAAAATGCGAAGGAGGCTCTTGCCCTGCTGAAGACGGAAGTTACCCTAAGTCAGAACTTTGATGTGATGATTACTGATTTAGAGATGCCTCATATGGATGGATTTAAACTGCTATCGACAGTTCGCTCTGACACTGATCTCTGCAATTTACCAATAGTTGCCCTGATGGCAAAGAATAATGAAAATGGGCAAAAGTTGGCTCTAGAATTAGGTGCAAATGCTTGCTTTAGTAAGCCTTACCAAGAAAAAGAATTAGTCAACAAGCTGAAACAACTGATCGCTTGATCCCCAAGGATAGGGGAGCAAAGCTCCGCTATCCTTTGATATGTTACAGCGCTTTGCGCTCAAACCCAAACCAAGGAAATTTTTGAAAGCGTTGCTTCGCAA
>NZ_ALWB01000205.1 GCF_000332215.1 Pseudanabaena biceps PCC 7429 | reverse complement strand
TAATTCCTAATCCTAAATATTCTCCTTTTCATTCTCTTGGATTTGCCCAGTTCTCCATTCTCTGGGTTACTTTTTCCTGCTCTTTTTCTGATTAGCTTAATCAACTTAGTCTAAACTCCAGTAATCCAGTTTATGCATTTTGAATCTTTAAAACTTAGAAGTTAAAATTGCTTTTAGAGTTCCCCTCTCCCTCTAGATTTGATGGAGGTATGTATAGCTATAGTCAAGTAATACCAAAGCTCAAAATGGCGTAGCCATTTTGAGCTTTGCAAACCCTTACTGGGTTTGGTTTTTAATTCACGAAAGTGTTGTTACACTTTCGTGAATTGGTATAAGTTAAAATCTAAAACCCATTTTAGAGTGGCGGCGCAAAGCGCCGCCACTCTAAAATGGGTTGTCAGTCAAGAGATCTTAAAAAACGCTATATTGATCTCCCTAGCCAAAAAGCGACAACTAACCCATGACTACCTCCGTTTTATCCGATTTAAAGATACGTTGCTCTAAAGCGATCGCTGCCGCCTTTGGTGAGGCATACGATAACTACGATCCTGCTGTCGCCCCATCTAAGGATGCAAAATTTGGCGATTATCAATGCAATGCCGCCCTAGGTTTAACCAAAAAGCTCAAACAAAAGCCCCAAGATGTAGCGGCGCAGATAATTGCAAATTTACAAGTTGACGATATATTTGAGCCTCCGACGATCGCGGGGGCGGGATTTATTAACTTAAAGCTGAAACTTAGTTACTTAGAAACCCAATTAGCAAAAATGCAAAAAAGCGATCGCCTCGCGATCGCCAAGGTCGATAAACCTGAGCGCGTGATCGTCGATTTTTCCAGCCCGAATATTGCTAAGGAAATGCATGTTGGACATTTGCGATCGACGATTATCGGTGACAGTATTGCCAGAATTTTAGAATTTCAAGGACATGAAGTCCTGCGTCTCAACCATGTTGGCGACTGGGGAACGCAATTTGGGATGTTGATTACCTACCTGCGCGAAGTCTATCCCGATGCACTGACTAAAGCCGATGCGATCGCGATCGGTGACTTAGTAGAACTCTATCGCGCCGCCAAAAAACGCTTTGATGAAGATGCAGAATTTAAAGAAATTTCCCGCGCGGCGGTGGTGGAGTTGCAAGCGGGAGGGGCTGAAGCCAAACTAGCATGGCAACTGCTCTGCGAACAGTCACGCCGCGAGTTCCAAAAGATCTATGACACCCTCAATATTCAATTAGAGGAACGTGGCGAATCTTTTTATAATGCATTCTTAGCCGATGTCGTTACCGATCTCCGCGAAACTGGGTTGCTCCAAGAAGATCAAGGTGCTTTATGCGTCTTTCTAGAAGGATTTAGCAATAAAGACGGTCAACCCTTACCCCTAATTATTCAGAAGACCGATGGTGGCTATAACTACGCAACCACTGACCTCGCCGCCCTACGCTATCGCATTAACGAAGACAAAGCCACAAGGATTATTTACGTAACTGATATTGGGCAAGCGGGGCATTTTGCCCAAGTTTTCCAAGTTGCGAAGCGCGCAAATTGGATTCCTGAAACCGTGCAGACTACCCATGTTCCCTTTGGGTTGGTGATGGGTGAAGATGGCAAGAAATTTAAAACGCGATCGGGCGATACGATCGCCCTCAAGAGTCTCCTCGAAGAAGCAGTTGTGCGCGCACGTACCGATATCGAAATCCGCAATCCCGATGCATCTGATGAATTCAAACAAGATGTCGCCGAAGCCGTCGGACTTGGGGCAGTGAAGTACGCCGACCTTTCCCAAAATCGTACCAGTAACTATATTTTTAGTTTTGATAAGATGTTAGCCCTACAGGGCAATACAGCGCCCTATATGCTCTATGCCTATGTGCGGGTGCAGGGGATTGGGCGTAAAGGCGAAATTGATTTTACCAGTTTAGATGCGGCGATCCATCTCACCCAAGATCCTGAGATTGTCTTAGCCAAGCACCTGTTGCAATTTGCGGAAGCGATCGATGCGGTTGCGGAAGAGTTATTCCCAAATCGTCTCTGTCAATATCTCTTTGAACTCAGTCAAAAGTTCAATCAATTCTTCGAGCAATGCCCAGTATTACAAGCCGAGGAATCAGAAAGAATCTCGCGCCTAAGCCTGTGTGACATCACTGCCAAAACCCTTAAGCTGGGTTTAAATCTTCTTGGTATCCGCGTTTTAGAACGCATGTAAAATTTAAAGAGGTCGTGTTTCGCACGACCTCTTTATACCAAGTTAAGAAATGGCTACGCCATTTCTTAACTTGAAAACCCTTACTAGGTTTAGTTTTTAATTCACAAAACTGTTTTCACACTTTCGTGAATTGGTATTAATCAATGGGAAATTAAAAAATGACCTTAGAAAAACCTGATAGCGTTTGGAATCATAAACCTTGGTGGTGTCAGCCTTGGTCGATTATTCTGACTGGATTCTCGATTATTAGCGCCAGTTGGTTATTATTTAAAATAATTTGGCTGTCGGCTTTGGTAGCGATCCCCATAACGGCATGGATGGGGTTCTTTGTAATTGTATTTCCTAAGTTAGCCATGCCAGAATTAGAGTGAGAAGCTAGCTAGCCTGTTAAGCTTGGGATTTTCCCGCTTTTAAAACAACTTCTAAAAAGCTTAAAATTAGAAAATTAGAGAATCCCCGACTCAAGCTGCTCTAGGTAGATAAAGTCTGGAGATTTGACCCCTGCTTCGGCTCTGATTTTAATTAGTTTAGGCGACTCAAAAAACTTTTTCGCATCAGCGATCGCCGTCCATGCTGAAAAATGGACAATTTTATTAGGCTCGTTTTCATATTTGAGAACCTGATAGGAGCGTTCGCCAGCTTCTTTACGAATATCCGCCGCATCGTCAAAAACCTTCTTCCAAGCTGGATAGTCGGCGACTTCATGGATAATCAAAACGTATTGCATGGTTGAAAATTGTATTATTGAGACTAAAGAACTGATACCAAATCAAGAAATTGCGCGGCTATTTCTTAATTTGAAAACCCTGATACCAAGTTAAGAAATAGCAACGCCATTTCTTAACTTGAAAACTCTTACTAGGTCTAGTTTTTAATTCACAAAAGTGTTGTCACACTTTCGTGAATTGGTATTAAACATTAAAGAAGAGCCGCAAAGCGGCTCTTCTTTAATGCTTATATTTCAAAGCCCGTAGCAGCTTCCTCGATCGCCATTTTATGCATGGTTTTGGCTAGCTCAGCAGCCACTTCAGGACGCGAGAACTCAGGAGGTGGACATTCCCCACGGCGAAGCATCTCGCGAACCTTGGTACCCGATAGATGCACCCTTTCTTCGGGGAGACTAGCGCTAGTCTTTGTCGTCGCCATGCCCTGCGTGCGTTTGCAATAAAAAGCATGTTCAAACATTAAAGGAATAATTCCCAGTTCGCCATCCTCAAACTCATAGAAAATATGTTGCGCATCGTAGGTTCCGTAATAGTCACCGACTCCAGCATGATCGCGTCCGACGATGAAGTGGGTGCAACCATAGTTTTTGCGAATTAACGCATGGAAAATTGCTTCGCGAGGACCTGCATAGCGCATGGCAGCAGGATTAATCGCTAAGGTGACGCGATCTAAGGGGAAATAATGCTCTAGCATGATCTCGTAGCAACGCATCCGCACATCCGCAGGTACGTCATCACTCTTAGTCGCACCAACCAGAGGATGGAGGAACAACCCATCGACTATTTCCAACGCACATTTCTGAATATATTCATGGGCACGGTGGATCGGGTTGCGGGTCTGGAAGCCCACAACTGTTCGCCAGCCTTTTTGAATAAATAATTCGCGAGAATCGACAGGATCGATTTGATAGGTAGGAAAAAGTGGATGCGGACGACGCTCTAACAACCATACATCACCACCTAGATATACCTCACCTTGACCATAGACGACCTTAACCCCTGGATGCCGATCTTCATTAGTACGATAGACATGCAGGGCTTCTTTCAGTTTGTCGTACTTATATTTTTCGCTTAGTTCTAATACGCCTATAAATATACCCTGTGGATCGTTGAGGCGAACTAGACTACCAATATTGAGGCTATCGGCTAATTCACTAGTAACAGGCAAGGTAATCGGAATCGACCAAGGTAATCCATTCGCCAAGCGCATATTTAAGACGACAGATTCATAGTCAGCCTTCCCCAAGAAGCCAGTGAGGGGACTAAAGCCACCGATCGCAATTAGCTCAAGGTCGGACAGCGATCGCTCAGTCAGTTGCACGCATGGCAAGTGGTCAGCTTTGCTATAAAAAACTTCTTTTTGGGCTTCTGAGGCGAGGCGATTAATTAACTGACCACCATGCGGTGCAATATTTTTGAGTTGTCGAGCCATGACTTTTGCTGATAATGTGCTGGTAAAAGGTTTAAATTACTGAGTTTGCGTTTGTGAATGGGACGCAAGTTCGCAAGTTAAGGAGTAATCTTTAGAAACTACTGGCTTGCAGGCATTGATCTAGCGATCTAAGTAGCTGGACATAATTAAAATCTAGATCTAAAACCTGCGGCGCACGCGCAGCATGCGCCGCAGGTTTTAGGGTTTTATATTTAATTAATCCCGCTTACTTAGTAGGATCTTTTACCTAGAGCTAGCGAATTATTAAGTTAATGTTAACTTTTTTTGACAACAAAATTTGGGCTTGTCTAGTAATTGATTGGTAATTACAGAGCAAAAGAATGCCATAACCACCAATATTCCCTGCGATATTCCCTGATAAGTAACGTCAGTTCGGTTTAAGCTGGCAAATTTTAAAAGCCCAAAATTAAAAGCCTTGCGTAGCAAGGCTTTTAATTTTGGGCTTTGAGCAAGGGTTTGCTACGCAAACCCTTGCTCAAAGCTCGTTTCAAATTATTCCGAACTCACGTTAAGTAGCTAGGCGCAAAACATAAAACCCCAAAACCTGTAGCGCACGCGCAGCGTGCGCTACAGGTTTTGATTCTGGGATTTAACTATGCCCAGCTACTTATGGCAACGAAATATTTATAAACCCCAAAGGACAGATGGTGGCGCTTCGCGCCAACATCTGTCCTGTACTAAGTAGCTAAGCATAAGTAAACTTAAAACCTAGACGAGCGTAACGCCCGCGTAGCGGGCGTTACGCTCTCTGGTTTTGTTTTTTAATTATGCTTAGCTACTTAATAAACTTAGCGGCGTAATAGATCGCAATAGATCTAAAGCAACTAAACCCTATTCCTAGATATAAGCGATCCCAGCGCACAAATCTAAAGGAGATATGCAAATCACTAAGGATTTTGGGAATGTCGGTTAAAGTTGTGAGGTCAGAAGGCGCAATCAAATTAGCGACAGGAACAAATCGTAATCTTATGGTATCAACTCCTCTCAAAATAGCTGACACGGACTCTTCTACTACCAATAACGCGAATATTAGCTGCTATGGTAAGGCGCGCTCGACCGTTGTCGGAAATCCTCTCAGTGCAGAAGAACTTCGGAAAATAGATGCCTACTGGCGGGCTTGTAACTATTTAGCGATCGGGATGATCTATCTACGCGAAAATCCGCTTTTGCGTGAGCCCCTAAAGCCAGAACATATCAAAAATCGCTTGCTAGGGCATTGGGGATCGAGTCCTGGTATGAGTTTTGTCTATACGCATATGAATCGTCTCATTAAAAAATACGATCTCAATGCCATCTTTTTAGCAGGACCCGGACATGGTGCACCTGGAATTTTAGGTCCTGTCTATTTAGAAGGAACTTACTCGGAGATCTATCACAATATCAGCGAGGACGAAGAAGGCATGAGGCACTTCTTCAAGCAGTTTTCCTTTCCAGGAGGGATTGGCAGTCACTGTACGCCTGAGACTCCAGGATCGATCCATGAAGGCGGCGAACTCGGTTACAGCGTTTCCCATGCTTACGGAACTGTATTTGACAATCCCGATCTGATTTCGGTAGTGATGGTTGGCGATGGCGAATCGGAAACTGGCCCCCTCGCGACGGCTTGGCATTCTAACAAATTTATCAATCCCATTCGGGATGGCGCTGTATTGCCCATTCTGCACCTAAATGGATATAAGATTAATAATCCCACTGTCCTATCGCGAATTAGCCACGAAGAACTAGAAAGTCTATTTGTGGGTTATGGCTATCAACCTTACTTTGTGGAAGGTTCCGAACCCGAATCGATGCATCAAGCGATCGCAGCTACCCTAGAACATTGCCTGAATGAGATTAGACGTATTCAACAGGAATCTAGATCTACGGGTACGCCCACAAGAGCCAAGTTCCCGATGATTGTATTGCGCACGCCTAAGGGTTGGACGGGACCTGCAAAAGTAGATGGACATAAGGTGGAAGGTTTTTGGCGGGCGCACCAAGTTCCACTTTCAGGAATGCATAACAATCCCGAACATCTAAAAATGTTGGAAGATTGGATGCAAAGCTATAAACCGCAAGAATTGTTCGATGCTGCGGGTAAGTTAATTCCCGAATTAAAGGATCTCGCACCGACGGGCAATCGCCGCATGAGTGCCAATCCGATCGCGAATGGGGGCTTATTGCGCCGCGCTTTGAGAATGCCTGATTTTCGTGATTACGGCGTACAAATCGAGCGCGCAGGACAAATCGAAGTGGAAAACACTAAACCCTTAGGTGTATTTCTACGTGATGTGATGCGTCAAAACATGGACAATTTCCGTGTCTTTGGTCCCGATGAAAATACATCCAATAAGCTGCAAGCAGTTTACGAAGTTAGTAAGAAGTTCTGGATTGCGGAATATCTGCCTGAGGATGCGGATGGGGGTGAGCTTGCTGCTGATGGGCGCGTGATGGAAATCCTCAGTGAGCATACTCTAGAGGGATGGCTAGAGGGTTACTTGCTGACAGGTAGACATGGATTCTTTTCTACCTATGAGTCTTTCGTCCATGTGATCGACTCCATGATCAACCAGCATTGCAAATGGTTGGAAATTAGCCAAGAGATTCCTTGGCGATCGCCCATTTCATCGCTCAACCTCTTGATCACTTCTACGGTATGGCGGCAAGATCACAATGGCTTTACCCATCAAGATCCTGGTTTTTTAGATGTGGTCGTTAACAAGAGTGCAGAAGTAACGCGCATTTACTTACCACCCGATGTCAATAGTTTGCTATCGGTATCCGATCACTGCTTGCGCAGTACCGACTATGTAAATGTGATCGTCTGCGATAAGCAAATGCATTTGCAATTCATGGGTATGGAAGAGGCAATTAAGCACTGTACCAAGGGCTTAGGCATTTGGGACTGGGCAAGTAACGATCAAGGTGTCGAGCCTGACGTGGTGATAGTCGGTTGTGGTGACATCCTCACCCTTGAGGCTTTAGCCGCGACAACATTGCTCTGGGAGCATTTCCCCGAATTAAAGATTCGCTTTATTAATGTCGTGGATTTGTTCAAGCTTCAGCCCGATACCGAACATCCGCATGGTTTGAGCGATCGCGATTTTGATTCGCTCTTTACCACGGACAAGCCGATTATTTTCAACTTCCACGGCTATCCTTGGTTGATTCATCGCCTCGCCTATCGCCGCACCAATCACAAAAACTTACATGTGCGTGGCTATAAAGAGAAGGGCAATATCAATACGCCTTTGGAACTGGCGATTAATAACCAAGTCGATCGCTTTAGCCTCGCGATCGATGTGATTGACCGTGTACCGAAACTTCAGGGTATTGGCGCTCATGCGAAGGAATCTCTCCGCAATCAACAGATTGAATGCCGTCAATATGCCTATGAGAATGGCATCGACAAACCTGAAATTGTGAACTGGCGCTATCCCCACTAACTAAAAAAGCCTTGCTTTGCAAGGCTTTTTTAGTTACTTGCTGTTTAATTAGAAACAATTATGAGCTTGAATTTATATCTACTCCGTCATGGTGAAACCATCTATAGTCGCACTGGGGGCTATTGTGGCGAACTCGATCCCGAACTAACTGACAATGGGGCAAAAATGGCGATCGCCTTTGGTAAGGCTCATCAGGCGATCGCTTGGGATGCCGTGTTTGTCAGTCCGATGAAACGGACGATCGCCACAGCCAAGCCTTTATGCGAAGCGATCGGCGCAGAAATGCAGTTTCGGGAAGGGCTAAAGGAATTACGTTATGGCAAATGGGAAGGACTGAGTAATGAATTTGTCAGGGAGAATTACAAGGACGACTATCTACGCTGGTTAAGCGAACCTGCATGGAATCCGCCTACGGGTGGCGAAACCGCAGTGCAATTGGCGAGTCGAGCTTCATTAGTAGTTGCCGAGATTCAAGAGAGCTATCCATCGGGCAATGTATTAGTAGTTTCGCACAAGGCAACCATTCGGGTGATTCTTTGTAACCTATTGGGGATCGATTTGGGAAGATATCGTGATCGCATTGATGTGCCAGCCGCATCCCTCAGTGTGGTTCAGTTTGGTGCGTTGGGTCCCATGCTCAAGTTATTGGGCGATCGCAGTTTTATGGATGCCGAACTGCGAGTGTTGTCAGGTACTTAAGAAACCATTTAAGAATTACTTTCTGCAGTCAAAGACTCTAAGAGATCCCCCTCAATCCCCCTTAAAAAGGGGGAAGAATTTAATTCTCCCCCCTTTTTAAGGGGGGCTGGGGGGGATCTATCAAATTCTTAAATGGTTTCTAAGAATATTTCCATAAGAATATTTCCATAAGAATATTTCCATAAGAATATTTCCATAAGAATATTTCCATAACAAGAAATGAAAATCTTAGTTCTCAATGCAGGCTCAAGCAGCCAAAAAAGTTGCCTATACGATCTCCCCAATGGATTGCCAGACTCACCTCCTAAACCAATTTGGGAAGCGAGCATCGACTGGACGCACCATGAGGGCTTTGCCGAAATTAAGGTTAAACCTCAATATGGCAAAGTTTTAGAAGAGGAAATCTCGGCAACTTCTCGTCCTGAGATTATCGAACATATGCTGGAAACCCTATGGAATGGGGAAGTATCCGTTCTCAATAGCCCTCTAGAAGTAGATATCATCGGGCATCGCATCGTTCATGGAGGAGCAGAATATCGCCAAAGTACGATGATTAACGATCAAGTCAAAGAAGCGATCGCGCGGTTAGCCATCTTCGCCCCAGTTCACAATCCCGCCAATCTCGAAGGAATTATCGCCACCGAAAAATTATTTGAGAACAAGCCACAAGTAGCTGTCTTCGACACCGCTTTTCATGCCCATTTGGCTCCTGCTGCCTATACTTACGCAATTCCCACTAAGTATACTGAGCAAGGTATAAGGCGCTATGGCTTTCACGGGATTAGCCATCAGTACTGTCGCGATCGCGCCGCTCAAATTCTCAACCGTCAGGTTAAAGATTTGCGATTGATTACCTGTCATTTGGGAAATGGCTGTTCTCTCGCCGCTATCCGTCACGGTGAGAGTATTGATACGACGATGGGATTTACGCCCCTAGAGGGGCTGGTGATGGGTAGTCGTTCGGGTTCTATTGATGCGGGAATTCTGCTTCATTTATTACATCAGCCCGATATGGATGTAGATAAACTCGATCGCATCCTCAATCGCGAATCTGGGCTATTGGGCATTTCGGGAATTTCCGCAGATCTGCGTCTGGTTCTTCAGGCGATCTCGGAGGGCGATCGGCAGGCGCAGCTAGCCTTTGATGTGTATGTGCATAGTTTGCGATCGCATATTGGCTCGATGGTTGCAAGTCTTGGGGGCTTAGATGTACTAGTCTTTACCGCAGGCGTTGGCGAGAATGCTCCGATAGTTAGGGAATCAGCCTGTGCGGGATTTGAGTTTTTGGGATTGAAACTGGATTTAGAACGCAATAATCAGAGACTGTTTGATGTCGATATTGCTACACCTGATTCGGCAGTCAGAGTTTTAGTAATTCACACCCAAGAAGATTGGGAAATCGCCCGTGAATGTTGGAGCTTAGTTTAAAGGTGTTGCTTTGCAACACCTTTAAACTAAACATAGCAACGGAATCCCAAAAGAAGAGTGGTGGCGCTAAGCACCACCACTCTTCTTTTGGGGAAAGAATGGGAGGCGCAAAGCACTGCCTATTTTTTGGTTAACGTGAATTCAGGATAATTTGAAACGGGCTTTGAGAATTTGCCAGCTTAACCCGAACTGACGTTATACCAAATCACAAAATAGCGTAGCTATTTTGTGATTTGAAAACCCTTGCTGGGTTTGGTTTTCAATTCCCAAAAGTGTAGCCACACTTTTGGGAATTGGTATTAATTCACAAAAGTGTTGTCACACTTTTGTGAATTTGTATAACGCGGCAAATAATAAAGGGGGCGCACAAGCGCCCCCTTTATTATTTGCCGCTTATTTTGGCTTTGTAACCTAAGCCGAGCAATATCTGCAAAATTTTCTGACTGCAATCGCCTTGAATCTCGATCGCTTGTTCCTTTGATGTGCCTCCAGTACCGCATTGATTTTTCAACTGCTTAGTTAGTTTTGCCAAATTCTCAGGCGTGGTCTGAAAACCTGTCACCTCGGTTACGGTCTTTCCACCCTTGCCTCTGCGTGTGACTTGAATGCGAGGATTTTGTTGCTGTGGTGGTAAATCGACCACATTATTGTCTGAGTCATCTTCCTCAGGTACACCAAACTCCCGATAAACTACACGATTTTTTGTCATAGCTTTCACTAATCGTTAATAAAACCCAATAATTTTGTGGGGATAAATAAACCATCGCCACGAAATTATTATTCCACCCAGGCCGATCGCCAAGCTAATTCCGCTTCAGCGATCGTCTTTTGTTGATATTTCTTTTCTAGCTCGTTTTGCAAATGGGCGATCCTTGCCGATAAAACGCGCAACTCACCGCGATGGGACATAACTTGGCGATCGGTGAACTCAATCTCCGCAAGACGAATGCTCATCTGTGAGGCTTTGTCACCTTGGATCTGCACGGCGCTTAATATTTTGCTATCTACTAATAACTGGTTCAGGGTTGCCATACTCTCATCAAGGAGTTTACTGAGCAAATTATCAAGATTTTCCTGATTAACTCGACTATCGCGATCGCATTCTTCTAATTGTGCTTGTATGCGATCGCAAAGTGTCTTAATTGTTTTTCGCAAAGACTCCTGTAAATCTTGACGCTCGGATAATGAAAGCGCTAAAAATGCCTCTGGACATTTTTGAGTACAGAAGCTAAAGACAGCTAGCAAGATCTGTTGCTGTGTGGCGCGCGCGATCGCCTGAGAATATTCCAGATGAATGGTATCAATGCGGGCAAGCGCATCCGCGATCGCCTTTTGGATATTTTGAATATCTTTATCAATACGCATTAGCATCATCACTCACCATATTTCTAGCAATATTTCTGAATTTCTGATTTGCCTATTTCCACTCATTCCTTTTGCAGTTAATCCTCAAAAGGAAAGGATTTGTATGGTAAGGATGGGCGGCGCTTCGCGCCGCCCA
>NZ_ALWB01000204.1 GCF_000332215.1 Pseudanabaena biceps PCC 7429 | reverse complement strand
GATGTTCTTTCAGAACTTTGCTTTCTTCGGGTGTCATCTTTTTTTAACCTCTATTTTTTATTCATTTTCTCATATGTCATCTATAAGTAGAAATACTCATTGCATTAGTGAGATGCTCCCCTTGCAGTTGTTGTCGAAAGTATTTCTCTAAACCAGTAAAATCTTGCCAAGGAAGCAAATCGAGTTTAATAGCGTTAGCATTATTTTGGAGCACTTCCGTGGGTTTACGGAAATAATTTTTTAGGGTTTCGTGAATGCGATCGCCCACCTCATTCATCAAAGATTCAGAAATATTGTCTACAGCTTTTTGCCCACTACGATAGGAAAGAAATCCTACTAAACCCACAGCCCCAATAATTTGCAATACAAAGGGAATAATTAATATTAATTTGAGAGAGGTCTGGTAATTTCTTTGAGGCTTTATGCGGCGATCGCTATTCATGAATTTTAATTCTTGGATTGGATTAATAATACACTTAAGTAGCTAAGCATAAATAAACTTAAAACCTAAAAGCCTTTACCGCCTACTCAGCGATTGACAAAGGCTCTAGTTTTATTTTTTTAACGATGCTGACTTATTTACATACCTATAAATCCTTGTTTTATTGTCTTCTTAAAATATCGCATACTTAATAATGTAATAGTTTGCTTTCTCTCTTTATATTTAGTGTGACTGATTTCAGGATTTTGATTTTACGCTAGGCTAAAATCCACTGATATAATATAGATATAAGTAGATATAAATAGATTAAATCGAACGAAAAATCAAAACTAAATCTAAGTTTAAAATCGCAAGTTTTTCCAGATTGCTATTTGAGTCTATAAGTCAATCTCCCTATACAAGTATCTAAGCGCAAAATATAAAACCCCCAAAGCTGTGGCGCACGCAGAGCGTGCGCCACAGCTTTGGGATCTCCTAGCTACTTAGCATTCTTAAACATTTATAGCAACCTAAGGTTTACCCCCTAAAGATGAGTGGCGGCGCTTCGCGCCGCCACTCATCTTTAGGGGTTTGATTTGTCTACATTACGGGTTATGATCTTCAAACGGATGAGAAACATTCCTACCTTAAATCAGATGGGCTGAGCCTGATTACTATTCAAGTCAGATCGGGAAGTGCCATATATACTGAGTATTATATTTATAAAAATTTTTTCTAGTTCCAGACTACTTTTAAATCATCCATCTAATATAAATACGAGAGTTGAGATTCAACCTTTTGGGGCGATTTCTAAAACTTCTTGGGGATTCCCATATAAGGACGATCAAACGTAAATTTCTAGCAGCAAAAACTTATGACTAGCCTCAAAAATGTCCTTGAGGAAATCGTTGTCGTAGAAGCACAAGCGCAACTCAAGCAAATCAGCCAACCCATACGTGAAGCAATTAACCTTAGCGAGGTGGCAGCCTTTGCGCTTAATCGATTGCCTGTGCTCTATGCTAGTACTAGCCGAGGCTGGCTGCAACAGCGCAAACGCGCCCATAGTGAACTAAAAAATCAAGTAACCAGTGCCGTCCAGCAGGCTTTACTTGGCATCAAGCGCGATCCTTTGAGAAAGTCCACCAAACTCGCCGCTAGTAAAGTAGAAACGCCAGCCCATGTTTTATCTAGATTACAAAAACTGTTTAGCAAGCTGTCTTTACAATGGCAGGACGTACCACAAGCCTTTCAAGAAACCCTTAACCTCGTAAGCCATTCACAGGATTATGTCGGTTTGAGTATTAACGATCGCCATCGCTTACAAGATATTAAAGGTTATCTACAACGTAAAAATCCCCAACAATCAAGCGATCGGGCAAGCGATCGGGATTGGCAATATCAGGCTGATTTACCGAATCCCGAACTTAATTCTTATATTATTTCCGCTTCTTATTTTCTGGTAAATGTTTTAGAAGATCTAGCTATAAGAGAAGTAAAAAACCAACTGACCTATATGGCAAATGTATTGCCTCGCAAAGTGGGGGTTGATGATGTCTGTGCCTATGTTCTAAACCGACTACCCGCAATGTATGCCACCTCGGAGCAGGGCGTAATTTGGCAAACCCAAAAAGCTAAGGAGCAGTTATCCAGTCAGATTGAGTCAACGGTAATTCAATCTTTAATGACTCTCGGCAAAACACCTCGGCGCTTAGCCGATCCCATCCCATTATTCAAATTTGAAGAAGAATGCGAAAAAGCAATAAATGAATTGCGCATGATTTTTCAGCGCGATGATATCACATGGAAAAATATCGCCTCCTTAGCGGAATATGCCATTAATAATGAGAAGCAAGGTATCAGTAATTGGCGGCAGCAATGGCGAATGCTCGGACAAATTTATAGTGAAATGTATCTAAAACCTGGGGATGCGGATTTATCACTGGCTTATAACAACGATGGGGAGGTACTTATTGTAAAAGCGCATACCAAACAAGCTTTTGGTTGGCTAGCTGACAATCCCAAGAATTTAGGGATCAGCACCTTGCGTCTTTTTCCTGCGGTCGCTGAGATCGAGTTGTATGGATTTTTTCTCGATTTTTCAGTTAGCTATACTCGCGAAGAGATGGCAGCCGATGGCATTATTTGATCTGCAAGGGTTTTAAGAATACAAGCAACGGCAGCTATAAAACGGTAAAGTAAAGCCAGATCTAAAAATTTGAGTTTATGTCCTTCCAGCGCACTAGTGGTATTTTATTGCACCCCACCTCCTTACCCAGTAAATTTGGGATTGGGGATTTAGGGGAGACAGCTTATCAGTTTATTGAATTTTTGTCGCGGAGTGGTCAAAAGCTATGGCAAGTGCTCCCCCTTGGTCCAACAGGATACGGGAATTCTCCCTATATGAGCTTTAGCGCGATCGCAGGTAATCCCTATCTGATTAGTCCCGAGCTACTAGCCAAACAACATTTACTAAAAGAAGAGGATTGGGCAGATCTTCCTGAATTCGATCGCGATCGCGTTGATTTTGCGACTGTGATTCCTTACAAGCGGAAACTCCTAGAGGTAGCCTTTAAACGCTTTCAACAAGGATATCTCGATCAAGATCTTCAGCATCACCACGATTTATATTTAATTCAGGAACTGTTCAAAAAGTTTTGCATCGAGGAAGCCGATTGGCTAGAAGACTACGTGCTATTCATGGCCTTGCACGAAGAAAATACGGAAGTGCTTTGGAATAATTGGGAACCTGCGATCGCCAAACGGGAACCGCAAGCATTAGAACTAAAACGCATAGAACTCAAAGATCGCATTGAATTTCAAAGATTCGTCCAGTTTATCTTCTTTGATCAATGGCTGAAACTTAAGCAATATGCCAATATGCGAAACATCAAGATTATTGGCGATATTCCCATCTATGTATCTCACAATAGTGCCGATGTCTGGGCAAATCCCGCCAACTTTGCGCTCGATCCCGAAACTTACGAAGTAGCACAGATGGCAGGGGTTCCACCTGACTACTTTAGCGAGACAGGTCAGCTATGGGGAAACCCAGTCTATAACTGGGAATATCTCCAAGAAACGCAATTTGCATGGTGGATCGATCGCTTTCGCTTTTTAAATCGTTATGTTGATATTATCCGCATCGATCATTTCCGAGGATTTGAAGCCTTTTGGCAAGTGCCCGCAGGTGAGGAAACGGCGGTAAATGGAGAATGGCAAGTTGCCACAGGTACGGAGTTATTCACAAAGCTGCGTGAAGTGATGGGCGAGCTGCCAATTCTTGCTGAAGACTTGGGCGTGATTACCCCAGAAGTTGATAAATTGCGCGATGATTTTGGCTTCCCTGGAATGCGCGTCCTCATGTTTGCCTTTGGCGGTGGTTCCGATAATTTTCATCTACCCCATAACTATGTACGGAACAGTGCCGTCTATACAGGAACCCATGACAATGATACTGCCGTAGGTTGGTGGCAAAGAGCGAGCCAATCCGAAAAGGATTTATTTTATAAATATATAGTTGGCTATGCCGCTGGTGAGCCAATTAACTGGGTACTCATTCGGATGGCAATGGCAGCGGTATCCCTAATTGCAATCCTCCCCTTACAGGATGTTCTTGGTCTAGATAACAGTGCAAGGATGAATATTCCAGGGACGGCGACAGGGAATTGGGGATGGCGCTATAACGATCCCGAATTACTCAATCCCACTCTCAGCGATCGCCTACTGCAAATTACCCAGCTCTACAGCCGTTAAGACGAATCACCCCTAAAGATGAGTGGCGGCGCTTCGCGCCGCCACTCATCTTTAGGGGGTATGCCCTAAGCAAACCTTACATTGCTATATTTAGGGAATTGCTAGTTATCAGAATTACCAGCACACAGAGGTTTGGCAATTCTTACCAAACCTCTATCTTAGTCCTAGGAAACTTGACACAAAATTTGGTATGACAATATATATCTATCATTAACAAATTTCACAAACGATTCACATAAAGTCGTTTTGCCACAAAACAATGTCTTCCCTTGCCTTTGAAGCGCTATTCATCATTTTGCTTGTTATTGCCAATGGCATTTTTGCCATGTCTGAGCTAGCAATTATCTCTGCCCGCAAAGTACGCTTAGAACAATGGGCAAAAGAAGGAAACGCAAACGCCAGATCCGCCTTAAGACTAATTAGCTCTCCCAATAACTTTTTGTCAACTACCCAAATTGGCATTACTTTAATTGGGATTTTAAGTGGTGCTTTGGGGGGTACAACTGTGGCAAAAAGCCTTAAGGAGTTGCTAGATACGGTAGTCGTGCTAAGACCCTACAGTGAATCCCTTAGCTTTTCCATTGTCGTTGGCATCATCACTTATCTCTCTCTGGTACTTGGTGAACTAGTTCCCAAGCGGCTAGCCATGAGCAATGCGGAAAAAATTGCCTGTGCAGTTGCCCCTTCGATGCGATTCCTTGCCAATATTGGGACACCGATTGTTTATTTGTTAAGTACATCAACAGAGGCTTTACTTAGTCTATTAGGAATTCAGGCAAACGAGGAATCTCAAGTTACGGAAGAAGAAATCAAAGTGATGATCGCTCAGGGTGCTGAGTCAGGAATGTTTGAAGAAGCTGAACAGGATATGGTCGAGCGAGTATTTCGCCTAGGAGATCGCCCGATCAAATCCTTGATGACTCCCAGAACTGAGATCGATTGGTTAGATGTGGATGCTCCCTTTGAAGAAACGCAGCGAGAGGTTTTAGCCAGTGGACATTCACGTTTCCCCGTCGCCAGAGAAAACCTTGATGACTGCGTTGGCATCGTCGAAATTAAAGCCTTTCTCAATGCGAGCCTTCACGGAAATCCGATCGATTTAGTTAAAGTTAGCAGTCCACCTCTATACGTAGCAGAAACGGCAAGTGCCTTAAGTGTCTTGGAGCAGTTCAAACAATCTGGCGATCGCGTAGCCATGGTCACCGATGAATATGGTGGTGTTGAGGGATTGGTAACCCTAACGGACTTATTAGAAGCGATCGTGGGCGATCTCCCCTCTAACGATCGCCAAGGCGATCCCGATGCCATGCAAAGAGAAGATGGTTCGTGGCTGATCGATGGCATGGTATCGAGCGATCGGCTCAAAGAAATCATCGAGGTAGAAGAGCTCCCCTACGAAAAAGATCATAATTACCATACTTTAGGGGGGCTGATGATGACCTATCTCCGCCATATTCCTATGGTAGGAGAACATTTCACTTGGGATAGAATTCGCTTTGAAGTTGTGGATATGGATGGAAATCGTGTTGATAAAGTATTGGTCAACATATCGCCCTTAGAGTCGCTTCCAGACAACGAGCAAAAACAAAACCCTAAAAAGTAGTTCTCAAATAGTTCTAAAACAATTCTCAAGTAGTTCTCAAATAGTTCTAAAACAATTCTCAAGCAGTTCTCAAACAATTCTCAAGCAATTCTAAATTTTCCTATTACAGTGCATTACAGCGCTTTGCACTCAAATCCCAACCCAGCCATATATTAAAAGTGTTGCTTTGCAACACTTTTAATACCAATTCACGAAAGTGTGACAACACTTTTGTGAATTAAAAACCAAACCAAAAACTAAACCTAGTAAGGGTTTTCAAGTTAAGAAATGGCGTAGCCATTTCTTAACTTGGTATTAAACCGAACTGACATTATTTAGACAAAAAGAATATTAGAACTTCTAATACTTCTGGTTAGTTATACCAATTCACGAAAGTGTTGTCACACTTTCGTGACTACTTTAATGGCAGATTTTATGGCGTTACGAAAGGAAAGCATAAATCAAACAAATTTCAGAAATTAGGGATTAACCAAATCTGCTTCCGCAGCTTTGAGGAATTGTTGATTCATACCAAAAATTAGCAATGCCGATTTTATTTGTATCTCCAAGAAAAATATTGTATGGTATTTAAACACGGTATTCCTATCAATATATCGTAGATTAATTTCTTGGAGATACGCTCATGAGTTCAAGGCAGAAACCTGTCAGCTTCTTACAATCGTCCATCAAGGCGATCGCTAATTTATTTAGCAGCATATTTAGTCATAAATGGGGACGCAGATTTGTCTCTTTCTTCTTAGCTGGTGCGCTGATCAGCGTCACCTTAGCAGCTTGCACCGCGAGCGACACCAAGCCCACAGCAACTGAGACAAAAGCTAGTAGCCCAGCCGCTCAAACGGCTCCCGCAGGCGCTCCTAAAAAAGATATCGAACTAACCCTCGTCTCCTTTGCTGTCACCAAGCAAGCTCACGAAGCAATTATCCCTAAATTTGTGGAAAAATGGCAAAAGGAGCAAAACCAAAAAGTTACTTTTAAACAAAGCTATGGTGGTTCAGGTTCCCAAACCCGCGCTGTCATCGATGGTTTAGAAGCTGATGTTGTCCATCTTGCCCTTGGTGCTGATACCGATAAAATCGAAAAAGCAGGACTGATCGACAAGGGCTGGGAGAAGGAATTCCCCAATGATTCAATCGTGTCCAAATCCGTTGCTGCCCTCGTAACCCGTGAAGGCAACCCTAAAGGGATCAAAGATTGGTCGGATTTAGAAAAAGATGGCATAAGTTTAATTACTGCTGATCCCAAGACCTCAGGTGTAGCCCGCTGGAATTTCCTAGCATTGTGGAATGCAGCCGTAAAGAAAGGCGGTAGCGATGCTAAGGCTCAAGAATCACTCGTTAAAGTCTTTAAAAATGTACCAATCTTGACTAAAGATGCTCGTGAAGCCACCGATGCTTTCTTTAAGCAAGGTCAAGGCGATGCGCTTATTAATTATGAAAATGAGATTGTTTTGGCTAGTCAAAAAGGACAAAAGGTTAGCTATACAATCCCTGATGTAAATATTTCTATCGACAATCCGATCGCTATTGTTGATAAAAATGTAGCCAAGCATGGCACCAAGGAAGTGGCGGAAGCATTTGTAAAATTCCTCTATACTCCCGAAGCTCAAACTGAATTTGCAAAACTTGGGTTCCGTCCAGTTGACGAAACAGTAGCTAAAGAAAAGCAATTTGTCGATCTTTATCCTAAAGTCAAAGAACTTGCTACAGCGAAGGATCTTGGTGGCTGGAGTGAAATCAACAAGAAATTCTTTGCTGATGGTGCAGCCTTTGATCAAATTCAAGCTCAAATCAAGCGCTAGAGATTACTAGAGGCTAATAGTTTAAACATTTACAAGGGGCTTCAGCCCCTTGTTGGATCTAACCCAAGCTTTTTGAAACTAACGACAACATGGTAACGACAACCCCTTCCTCGCCCCCTAATAAAAAGCGATCGGAATCGAACCCAATCCTCAATTTCTTCACCAAGATTCCTTGGACATGGGTAATTACTTTTACTTATTTGGCTTTCTTGTTAATTTTGCCGATCGCCGCGATGCTGACCAAAGCCGTCAGCCAACCTTTCGAGAGCTTCTGGAAAACGGCTACTAGTCCATTAGCCCTATCTAGCTATGAAATTACCTTCGTCACCGCCTTTGCTGCTGCCGCCATTAATGGTGTCTTCGGAACTTTGATTGCGTGGGTTCTCGTTCGCTACAATTTCTTTGGCAAAAGATTTTTGGAAGCCGTAGTTGATTTGCCCTTTGCTCTACCCACTGCGGTTGCGGGGCTTACCCTAGCTACGGTCTACAGTGAAAAGGGCTGGATTGGCTCGTTATTTGCACCATCAGGATTTAAAATTGCTTTCACTCGCCTTGGCGTTTGGATCGCCATGATGTTTATCTCATTGCCTTTCATCGTGCGCACTGTCCAACCCGTTCTCTCCGAGTTAGAAAAAGAAATTGAAGAAGCGGCTTGGTCGCTCGGGGCTTCTAAATTGCAAACCTTTATTCAGGTAATTCTACCTCCGCTTACACCTTCGATTTTAACGGGTGTAGCTCTTGGTTTTTCCCGTGCTGTCGGTGAATATGGTTCGACTGTAATTATTGCCTCCAATACTCCATTTAAGGATCTAATTACCCCAGTTCTAATCTTCCAACGCCTCGAACAATATGACTATGTAGGAGCAACAGTTATCGGTGTAGTCATGCTAGGAATTTCCTTTGTGAGCTTACTTGCCATTAACTTATTACAAGCATGGAGCAAACGTTATGGCTAATCTCAATTCTTCTGTCGCCGATCACCCTCAAAGCTCACCCGAACCAGCCACATTCAAAGAAAGAAAGAATTTTGCGCCAGCTATTTTAATTGCCATCTCCTTTCTCTACCTAGGGCTGGTGTTGCTGTTACCTGCGGCAAATGTGTTTGTCACCGCATTTAGTAAAGGCTTCGGTCCAATATTGGCAGCAGTACAGCGTCCTGACTTCCAAAATGCGATCAAGCTCACTCTCGGTTTAGCCGTAATTGCTTTACCTCTTAATACTATTTTTGGACTCAGTGCGGCTTGGGCGATCGCCCGTAATCAATTTCCTGGCAAAGCTTTGTTGCTGAGCATTATTGACCTGCCATTTTCGATCTCCCCTGTGGTTGCAGGTTTAATGATCGTTTTGTTATACGGCCGACTGGGCTGGTTTGGCTCATGGCTAGAAGCAAATGACATCAAGGTTGTATTTGCTTTTCCTGGAATGTTACTCGCCACCATTTTTGTAAGTATGCCCTTCATCGCCCGTGAAGTCATTCCCGTTCTCGATGAAATGGGAACCGATCAAGAAGAAGCCGCACGTACCCTTGGTGCTAGTGATTGGCAAATTTTCTGGAGAGTAGTTATTCCCAATATCCGATGGGGTTTACTTTACGGATTAGTTTTGACTAACGCTAGAGCTATGGGCGAGTTCGGTGCGGTGTCCGTGGTTTCAGGGAATATCGCTAGTAAGACGCAAAGTTTACCGCTATTTGTGGAAGAATCTTACAAGCAATACGAAACTGAAGTCGCCTATTCGGCTGCTGTACTTCTAGCTCTATTAGCCGTAGTTACGCTGATTCTCAAGGAAATTTTAGAACGTAGAACCAGCAAGAAGCAAAGTTAATTAAAACTAAGTACCTCAGCATAATTAAAATCCAGATTTAAAACCTGCGGCGCAAGCGCAGCGTGCGCCGCAGGTTTTAGGGTTTTATATTTAATTAAGCCCACTTACTTAATACCAATTCACTGAAGTGAGCCAACACTTCAGTGAATTTCAGTGAATTTCAGTGAATTAAAAGCCAAACCCAGTCAGGTTTTGAGATTCCCAAAATGGCAACGCCATTTTGGGAATTGGTATAATACCAATTCACGAAAGTGTGACAACACTTTTGTGAATTAAAAACTAAACCTAGTAAGGGTTTTCAAAGCTGAAAATGGCTACGCCATTTTCAGCTTTGGTATAACTGATAATTATTCAGAAGAGGCGACCTATAGTGTCGTCTTTTTTTATGATTAATAAACTATATCTAAAAAATGATGGTAATTGTAACAGTCAGAACAAGCTATTTTGACAGCGATAGGTTAGAGTCCTTAGTAAAAAACTATAAGGAGTTTCTCTAAATGACTATTGATACTCGCCCTATAACCAAAGATGTCAAGATCCGCATTCCCGAAGACCTCCATGATGAACCTGTTATTTCTCAATTGATTTCCCAATATGGGGTCGTTGTCAATATTGTGTCCGCAAGTTTAGGCGCTCATGCGGGTAGCGGCTGGTTTCATCTAAACCTGACAGGCAATGCTGCTCAAATTCAAACAGCGATCGCCTATCTCAACGATCTCGATATTGAAATCTGGGAAGATCACCACGACCCCAATACCGCACTTTAGCTACAGCTATCACCCCCAAGAAGAGAAGGTTGGCGCAAAGCGCCAACCTTCTCTTCTTGGATTTTGATTTTGTCCTAACGCGAGTGGCGACAGCCATAATTGCTAAAGCTAATCACTACTAAGTAGCTAGGCATAAGTAAACTTAAAACCTAGAAGAGCATACCGCCCGCTGCGCGG
>NZ_ALWB01000203.1 GCF_000332215.1 Pseudanabaena biceps PCC 7429 | reverse complement strand
TTTTACTTTTGGGCTTTGAGAAAGGGTTTGCTTAGCAAACCCTTTCTCAAAGCCAGTTTCAAATTATCTCGAACTCACGTTAACTAATACCAATTCATTGAGGTGTTGGCTCACTTTTAAGAAAAACCCCAAAGATTAGTGGCGGCACTTTGCCACTAATCATCTTTAATCATCTTTGTCCTAGGCAAACCTTACGTTGCTAAGGACAAGCAAGATTTAAGACTTGATGGCAATCCAATCTTTTTTTAGTAAGGTCACAAAGGTCGTAATACCCTTAGAAAAACCTAGGGGGTCTTGCATCGCATATTCGGGAAATTCTTCGTAATGTCGCCATTGTTCCGTAGCATTGTGGCGTAAATGCAAGACTCGTTCTCCATCTTCAAGCTTCCAAAGCATTTGACCGCCAGTGGGAATATTAGCCATAGTCTCCTCCAGTTATGTTAACCAAAACTTGCAACATTGGCATGAGCTACCAGTTGTTCATCACAATTTGGGCGATCCCAACATTAAATTCTGTAAACACTGCTACTTTTAGTATAGCCATAAGTACCGAGTTAGTGTATAGGCATCTATTCCATATGCACCTATGTCTGTAGGCTGAAATATGCTGTTTCCAATAAACCCCAAGAATTGAATGGCGGCGCGAAGCGCCGCCATTCAATTCTTGGGGTTATCGCTAGGCTTTTGGGCTTTTGCCGAACTGACGTTAAAATGATGGGGTATGGGAAGTATCAAAAGACATATCAAATCAACATCAAATCAACATAAGTTTTATCGTAGCGAGATTGAGGCGAAACCATGTCACTAAAAGCTGGCAAAGAGGCTTTATTGCGAAAGCACTATACCGAGGCGATCGCTATTTTGAGCGAATATAGTCAAGAGAGTACCGACTTGACCTCTAAAGACTACGTACAAGCGCAAATTTGGCTAGTTTCTGCCTATAAGAAAACAGGTCGTGCTGACAAAGCGATCGCCATTTGCGAACAATTAGAAGCTCATGCCGATCCGCAGTTACAGAAATGGGCTCAAAAATCACTAACGACACTAAGAGCAGTCCTTGATGCACCTGCCGATAACCGTATCAAGCGTAATGAAGATGTCGCCTCTGTAATTAAGTCAGATCCTCGCCGCTATCGCAAAAAAGACGTTACCTTATCCCTTCCCTCTCGCTACATCTATTTTCTCGTTGCCTCACTCATACTGACAGTCTTAGCCTTTATCGGGTTGCAATTTTTACTGGGTTATGGCATTTCTCTAATTTTTACACCGATTTTTACGTTTGAATGGCTGATCGCTATCTCAGTGGTTTCTTTCATCTTTAGCATTTTGCTGTTTTTCATGTCGCCTTGGATTATTGACATTACCCAAAAGCAATACCATCGCATTCAATGGATTACCCTTGCGGATTTAGATGAAAAGAGCCCTGAAGCCGTAGAGATTATTGAGAACTTCTGTGAAAAGTACAATATTTTTGTGCCGCGATTGGGATGGATTGAAGATGACGCGCCCGTAGCTTTTATCTATGGGGTAATCTCCAATTCAACCAGAATTGTGGTCAGTCGTGGCTTATTTGAATGTCTAGATGATGACGAAATCGCGGCCGTTTACGCATATCAGCTAGGACGGATTCGGAATAAGAGTTTTACAATTTTAACTTTTATTTCTGCTCCTGTACAAGTTCTCTATTTTATCTATGTGCTACTGAGCCGACGCAGTTACCAAGCTAAAAGTGCAAAGCAAATTTGGCAAGTCGCCGCCGCCATTGCCAATGTTTTCTATTCCCTCAGCAATTACCTGCTGATTTGGGTTTCCCATGCTAGTACCATTGTCAGCGATCGCTTTGCGTCTGAGGTTACGGGCAATCCCAATGCTCTCGCCCGTGCACTCCCCAAAATGGCAAGGCAAATGTTACCTTACAACCAGCCCGCCATCCCGACCAATCGCCTTCTAGAATCAACAAGAACCCTAGGTGTTTGCGATCGCCAAACGATGACCGCTATCGGTTTAGCGATGGAAATTGCCCATGAAGGGCTATCCGAACAAGATCCCTATCGTGTATTTCTTTGGGAACTTTTTAATCCTTGGCGGCGATGGTTGGAGATTCATTCCACCCATCCTTTAGTAGGAAAACGCCTCAAATTTTTAGCGGGATATTCCAAACAACTAGGGCTCTTAACTGAATATGATTTTGCGGAGCTATTAAAGGAAGAAAAGAAACTCAATAAGAAACGCCTATATCAAAATTTTTGGCGAGATTTATTCATTCAAATTTCTCCCGTTGTCGGAGTCGTAATTGCGATCGTGGCGGCTATGTTGCTATCGCGACTGTTTAACAGATGGTTACTACTCAGCTTTTTGATGATCGGTTTGGGACTAGGATTTATGCTCCAAGGTAGTTTGCGCTATCCAGATTTCCGACGGGTGGACGATACGGATTTGGTGAGTTTATTAATCGATCCCTATGTGAGCTACGTCCAAGGCACTCCCGTACAAATTCCAGGAGAGTTGCTGGGCTATGGCACGGATGAATTTTATTTAGGTTATGCTATGCGTTTGGAAGATCAAGGCGGAGTCGCTTTTCTGAACTATATTCCCAGTTTCCGTCAATGGATTATCGATCCTTCCATGACCATTAAAAATCTAGAAATGCTATGCGATCGCTCAGTAATTGCCACGGGATGGTTCCGACGTGGCAAATTCCCAATCATTGATTTATCTACATTACAACCCATTATGGAGGATCGCCCCAAGCAACGCGCATCTCTCACCAGCTATCACCAGTTTTGGAACAATATTTGTAGTTCTATTCTCGTGTTACTAGGTTTATCGCTTTTGCTCCTAACTTCGCGCCTATTTTAAACCCCTCAAAGGACGAGGGGCGACATTTCGCCCCTCGTCCTTTCGCCCCTCGTCTTTTAGGGCATTGATATATTGTGATCTTTCCCAATTACAATCCAGATATAAAACCTGCGGCGCAGCGTGCGCCGCAGGTTTTAGGGTTTTATATTTAATTAAGCCCACATACTTACTAGGACATAAACTCCAAAGCACAAGTGGCGGCGCAAAGCACCACCACTTGTCCTACAGCGCTTTGCGCTTAAATCCCAGAAGAGAATGCATTGCATTCTCTTCTGGGATTTAAGCGATCGCCTAAACGATTAGTTGATATTTCACCTGAGCCAATCGATAGAGAGGTCGCCATACTAGGCGATTAGTTGTGACCACCAGTAGCGACATCACAATAGTGGAAGCCAATAGAAGTGGAAAGTCTCCCACATCAGAAGCCTGAGTAATCGTCGATCCCAGCCCCGTTGCTGTCAAGATCTTACCTTGGAATTTAATATATTCTCCAGCAATACTGGCATTCCATGCACCTCCAACCGCTGTAATAATCCCAGTCACCAAGTACGGAAAAATTCCTGGCAAAATCAACGTTCGCCAACGCTCTAACGATGAGAGTTTGTAAACCCTTGCCGCCTCAAATAGTTCTGAAGGAATGGCTTGCGCTCCTGCAATTACATTAAATAGGATATACCACATACTTCCTAAGGTCATCAGAATGACAGCACCAATATCCAAACCACCCCCAAAATTTGCTAAACCTAATAGTAGAATTGGGAATAGGGCAGTCGCGGGAACTGAAGCCGCAATCTGAACTATTGGTTGCAAAAACTGAGCCAGTTTTGGACTCCGACCAATCGTTACGCCAATAGGAACTGTAATCAGGAGTGAGAGAATCAGCACCACTAATACACGAATAGAAGTAAATGCGGCTCCGAGGATCACCTGTTGCCAAGAGCTCAAGGGCATTTTACTGAGCAACAGTACCGCTTCTAAGGTTCCACCTAAAACTAAGAATCCTACGGCTCCTAATAAAATCCAATTTAACCAATTCGTCCATTTAGAATTCCTATGATTAGCGCTCGGAGAACTTTGCACTTTACTGCTAAATCCGCGATTAAAAGCCTCAGAAACAGGCACAAATAGCCGTTCGCTGACGATGCGCATCGTAGGCGATCGCCTCAGAAAGTCTAATATCCGCGATTCTGGCACTTGAGTTGCCTCAACGGTCTCATACTTAAACTTTTCGGCCCAAGCAATCATTGGTCGCCAAATCACATAATCGATAATCGTAATAATGCCGATGAGAACGATAATTCCCCAAAAAATTGCCCAATTGTCACCTTTATCTGCGGCGGCTTTGAGAAATGCCCCCAATCCTGGAAGCGTAAAGTTGCGATCGGAGAGGGTAAAAGATTCCGTTTGCATCAAAAAGAACCATCCCCCCGCCACTGACATTACACTATTCCAAACCAAGCCCACTACCCCTGAAGGCAATTCCAAAGTCCAAAACCGTTGCCAAGCCGAGAGGCGATAAACTTGACTGGCTTCAATTAGTTCTTGAGGAATACTATTTAGGGATTGGTAAAAACTGAAGGTCATATTCCAAGTCATCCCCGTGAAGATAAGCAAAATCGACGCTAGCTCGATCCCCAATCTTTGTCCAGGAAATAGCCCAACCAAAGCGAGAACTACCGCAGGCAAAAACGATAGGACGGGAATAGACTGAAGAATATCTAGTAATGGAACCAGTACTTTTGCCCATGTCGCTGACCGATAGGCTACATAGGCATAAACTAGGGTAAAAACCAGTGACAAACCATAGGCAGCCAGCATTCGCACTAAGGTTTGCAGAGCATAGGTTGGTAAAAATGAAAGTGATAGATTAATGACATAGTCACTATCGTAAGTGCCCGTAAATTTACTGGCAGTCTGAACAATAATGAAAATCAAGGAGATAATCGCTAAGGGGAGTAAAACATCGCCAATACTCCAACGCGAACGAAATTCTGCCTTGGGATCGATAGTGGGTTGATACATAAGCAATCCTGACTAAAAAATGGGCTAGATATAAGGCTAGATATATAAGGCTAGATAGATAAATTGATTGAGTTCTATTCAGACTCTTCAGATTCGGTGACACTCTCTTCAATAAAGATTTCACCCGATGGTTCGTCATAGCTATATAGCTCGGCATAGCGTCCCCAATCCATAGCCGTTCTGAGCTGCCGTTGCGCTTCTTTACTGGTGAAATAATTTTCTAGAATGTCGAGTACCAATTCTTCAGAAATTCGATGATTGCGTTTGGCTTGTAATAGCTGACAAATTTGTTGTACTAAACGAATATGTTGCTGTAGCGATTCACGAATGATTGCTTTTCGCTCGTCAATATTACTGTTAATGAATTTCTCACCCCTCTGCGCTAGTTGAATGTCACCTTCAGTGATCGCGACTAGATCCATTAACTTACTAGCTTCAACAATTGGTAATAAGTCATCAACTTCCAATAAAAGTTCTTGAGCAAGGCGATATAAATCTTTTTCCTGCCTTCCTTCAAGAAGTTCCAACAAACCAGCAACCGAACCAATGCGTACATGGGGTAAGGATTGATATTTCTGTGAAGCAGGTGGCTTGGGTGTAGAAGTTGTGGTTGCAGCTTGGGATGAACTGTCTGGGAGATCGGGATTAGTCAGAATTTTATAAACCTGATCGACTAAAGCCTGAAACTCTGGACTCTTGCGATCGCGATAATGGGGCAACTTAATCGGTAAATCGGCGCGAATCCGTCCTGGATTGCGACCTAACACAATAACGCGATCGGCTAGGGTCACCGCCTCTTCGATCCCGTGGGTCACGATTAAAATTGATTTAGTAGGAATGCGCTTTTCTAACCACAAATCGAGCAATTCAAATCGTAAGTTCTCGGCAGTCAGTACGTCTAAAGCTGAGAATGGTTCATCCATACATAAAAGTTCGGGCTCTACCGCCAAAGCTCTAGCAAAACCAACCCTCTGCCGCATTCCACCAGAGAGTTCCTTAGGATAAGCATTTTCAAAGCCATCTAAGCCGATTACGTCGATCATGCGAAGGGCTTTTTGGATGCGCGTATCCTTTGCCTCACCTTTAGCTTTTAAACCTAGTTCCACATTTTCAAGAACGGTTAACCAAGGGTAAAGGGCAAAATTTTGAAAGACGATCGCTACTCCAGGATTTAAACCCATCAATTGGCGATTGTAATACAATACTTTGCCGCTAGAGGGTGGAATCAAGCCTGCAATCATCCGCATCAATGTTGATTTGCCAGAGCCTGATGGACCCAGCAATGCAATAATTTCACCGACTTGCAACTGGCAGTTAATATTTTCAATAATCGATATAGTCTGCCCATTGGGTTGTAAGTAAGACTTCCCAAGATTCTCTAAAGCTATAAAGCTATTTTTTTCGACGTTTTGAACCATAATATTATCTGTGCAGGTATTCTAAGCTACATAGATAGGGAAGTTTTCGCTACCCAACCCAATACATTATCAGCTAATAGGGAGCATAATTAGAACTACTTAGAACTACTTGCCTTTAGACTTCCCGCTTACAACCCATACAAATCCTTAAACCATTTCACGAATTTCTGAGCATTGGGATGTGTTGGATCAAGAACCGTTTCTTTAACTGCTTGATGCAATTGTCTACCTGGGGGATCTTGCCAAGCGAGCCAAGTGTAAATATTGGCTTTGTCATATTGTACTTCTGTCAGTCTCGCTCCCCTGTTTATTGCTTCTTGGACTGACGATTGAGCGAATTGCCATAGTGTTTCGCTATCGTCAGGAATCATATAGGCTAAAAAAGTCTCTAACATCCCTCGCTGAAAATTATCAGGCATCAGCCAAACTCCAAATTTAAGCTCTTTTGTGACTTCGCAAATTAAGCCATCCTCAGGCAATTCTTTGGGCAAATTTGGAATACTTGCTTGACATCGATTTCTGATACTTTCCCAACGACCAAGAGGATTGTCATCCGCATCAATAATTACTCCAAGTTGAGATAAAGAAGATTCTTTTAAGCGGGTTTTAAGCTGATTTAATAATTTGGGATATCCTCCACATGAATGAATATCAGGAATGAAGGGATCTTGTTGATTCCATACCACACCATTTTTTTCAATTAACTCAGGAATTACACGCTTATCGTCATCGCCTTCTACAAGCAATAGCCTTGTTTTTGTAATCATGGCTTAGCGCACCTCGATCCCTTCTTCAGCAGCGATCGCAATTTCATCTTCAGTAAAGACAATACTGTGAGGTTTCCCTTTCTCGATCCTATGAATTGTAATCCCATCTTCACTAGGATTCTCAGCATTGGCGATATCCGCTAAACTCTGCCAGCAGTCATTACTATGGGTAGTCGCAAAAATCTGCACGTTAAGCCTTTTTGCAGTTTCCCAGAGCATTCTCCACATATCAGACATCACTGTAAAATGCAGCCCAGTATCAATTTCATCCACCAATAAAACTCCATCCTTTGCATTAACAATTGCTAAAGCAAGTCCCAACATTCGCCACATTCCATCGCCCATACTACCAATTGGTATGCGAGGATTTTCAGAAGTTTGGACAATGAAACTACCACGAGTCCCCTTATACGCATTCTTCCCAATAAGGGACGCAATTCGTTTTACGCGAGGTTCAATAATCTGTAAAGCTTGAATAACGAGGTCTTCTTCTGGTGTAAGTACCATATCTTCAAATAAATCAAGCGTTTTTTCAGCAGTCAATGATGATGAATTGACAAACTGGATATTTGACTTGCTGGGATTCAAAGTATTGATTGCAGATCGTAATATTTTGATCGACAGCATTCCTTCTGAAGAAAGCTTAAATGGTGTTTCAACTTCTATTAAGCTTATTAATCGTTTGAGACATAAGAATAGTGATTCTTGATCTACTAGATCTGTATGTGTCTTTATGTTTTTAAGAGAAACGATTAGCTTTAATTGTTTATCATCTAGACTTTTCGCACTAATCGTAAATTTACTATCAATGTCAAGGTAGTGGTTATAGAAAAGATGCCGAACTATCAATTTTTTATCTTGATATTCATCATCTATAACATACTCACTTCTATTGGTAATTATTTCCTCAAGCATTTCAAAATTAGAAGTAAATGTTGCATTAACAAGTAATTGCAGTGCTTCTAAAATAGAAGTTTTGCCACTGTTGTTAGTACCAACCATGAGATTTAACATACCAAGTTGTTGCATCTCAAAGGATGGGAAGCAACGGAAGTTTTCGATTTTGAGGGATTTCAACATAATTGAGTACTTAGCATATAAGTAATTGCATGTAGGATGGGTTAGCGATCGCGTAACCCATCATCTTTAACTTTCTTTAACTGTATAGATGCGTTACACTAACGCATCCTACAAATAATTAAGCCTAGCAAAGTCAGTAGAGTAGCTTTCTGCGAGGAATTTACAAACGTTATCAATCATTAGTGCATCATAGATTATGAGTACAGACCATCAAAAATATAATTGTGTATGATTTTATTAGACACAATTAATGTCTTTAGGTCAATATTATTCAGCGTAGTCTCTTCTATAAAAGTGCTTGAAAAGTCTACTTCTTCAATGCGCCTTATATCTAATGTAGACCCTACTAGATTTGCTTTATTTAGATTAACTTTAGCGAGACTCCCTCCAAGAAAACACAATTGAACTAGACTAGCCGTACTTAAATTGATCTCTTGCATATCCACATTAATAAATGTAGCTTGATCAAGAGTACTTTTTTTCATGTTTGATATATAAAAAGAGACATTAGTAAGACTGGGAGCATCTCAATTAGGCACTGAGTAAATATACTTAGGCAAGATTGAGGTTGAGATAAGCGCAACGATGTTTAAGAACTTGGGGAAGATTATCGCGCTTCCACTGAGCACCAGATATTTTGATTCTACGCCCAATTTGCTTGATAGTAGATTCAACAGCACCAGAGCCAATGGTAATTCCTTGTGTTTGA
>NZ_ALWB01000202.1 GCF_000332215.1 Pseudanabaena biceps PCC 7429 | reverse complement strand
CAAGAATAAATTGGCGGCGCTTCGCGCCGCCAATTTATTCTTGGGGTTACGTTCTTTTATGAGCTAGCTAAAACTTGTTTTGCGGTTTGAATTTGATCGCTGCTAAAACCTGCTTCATTAAGAAAATTTAAAAATTCAGGATTACGATATCTCGCGTCAACGCCGATCGCCTCGCGAAAAATTTTGCGGGCGTTAGGTAGATCTCCTGATGCCCATTTCGCGATCGCCTGAGCGACAAAGGGATGGGGATTATTGGGTTCAAGTTCGATCGCTTTTTGAGCATAGGCGATCGCCAGATCGTATTGCTTGAGACGTTGATAAGCCAAGCTGAGGTTGTAATGGGCGATCTCATTATCAGTTTTGAGGATGGCTGCCCAGCTATGCAGAACCACCGATTGAGGCAAGTCCCCACGGACTAGATATACAATGCCGATCGCATTAAAGGCTTGTAGCGAGGATGGGGATCGATAAATCGCCTCCCATAGGGATGCTGCCGCCGCCTCATCTTTTTTGGCAAGATGCTGCGTCCAACCCAGAATAATCCGACCATCAATATTTTGGGGATCGAGGGCGATGGATTTCTCTAAAGCCGCGATCGCTTCCTCAAATCGTTCTTGTTTGCGGTAAGCAAGCCCCTGTTGGCGATACTCATCCGCTGCTTGTTTATCGGCTTGGTTTGCTTTACGAGCCTGCGATGAATTTGACGGTTTAGAACTAGCAGCGATCGCAGGAAATACAAACATGAGGCTCGTTGCAAGCATCATGACAAGCATCATTAAGTTTGACAAGCTGAAAATTGTGGGCAAGCGTTTCAAAGCAATTTTCCTATCGATAATGCAAAAGGCTCGCTTTGCGAGCCTTTTGCATTTTATTTTATTTGCTTGCCGTAAACTGACGATAGGCTCTGGAAACTAATTTGTCATCCAAAAAAGTAACATTCATATTCATCTCGCCACTCGACCAACTAACGATCACAGCGCGATCGCCAACATTGTGATCGATCCCCAAAGGCTTACCTTCACTGCCTAAAATACTCGCCACTTGGTCGTAACTCATTCCTCGACCGAGGCAGATATAGTTTTTCAAGGAGATGGCAGGATTGCCACAACGATATTGAACGTTGGTAATATTGGTGTCATGGTGCTGTTTGGGCATCAGGGCAAGGTTAATGGATGGACCCGATAAGACTTCAGTTAGCCAATATAGAGCAATTAGCATCACGCCAAGGATCAGCACATCCTCAATTACAGCGCGAACTAAATTGCGTTGATGGCGACGTTTGATTTGCTGGGCTTTTTCCTTTGTCCAAGTTTCCCAAGGGAAGGTATCAACCCACTGGATTGTGTCGTTAAACTTGGCGATCGCGCTAGTGCCAATGGCTGCCAAAGCTCCTTTGGGATCGCGAATTGTGAGGCGACTAGCGGTGCGGGCAGCTTGGATCGTTTTGGGACTAACTAACCAGCCACGGAAACGGCGCACCAAATTACCAGCTTTAAATTTACCCCTAGCCAGAGGACTACTTTGAGCGTTACGCGATGGTTGACGAGAATCGCGGACAAGTGCATTTGATGGCAAAGGCTTGGGGGCAGCAATAAATGGAATATCCCGTCCCTGTGCTAATAATGGAACTGCTTCCCCAATGACATAAAATTCCCATTCAATGCGCCGCACGCCAACGAGTTGGAGTCGATTAAAGTATCGATCAATATTTTGAGTAAATTCATTGAGGCGATCGCGATTAGCGTCAGAAGTAATCAGAGTAAAAGCAATGGATAGAACTTGCTGCTCAAACTTCAGCTCCGTTTGCTCAGCAGCTACTAGATCCATATAGTCGGAAGCAAGACTGGTCAAAACATGCTGCAATTTCTGCCAAGCTTGTCTGTCTTCAAGATTTAATCGCACTGCTTTCATGATTTATCCTCATCATTGACCCTAATTAGGTCTCATCATCTTAGGTAACTATGGGAACAGTTACGCTGTTTGTAACAAGCTCGATATTACCCAAACCCAACAAGTTTTTTAACAACCTCAGCAAATATGGTTGTATAGCAACGCAAGAGATAGCTAGGACAAATCAAAACCCAAAAGATGATTGGCGACGCTTAGCGTCGCCAATCATCTTTTGGGTTTTATACCAATTCCCAAAATGGCAACGCCATTTTGGGAATCTCAAAACCTTACTGGGTTTGCTTTTTAATTCATTGAAGTGTTGGCTCACTTCAGTGAATTGGTATTATAAGTAGCTGGACGCAATTAAATATAAAATCCAAAAAGCTGTAGCGCAAGCGCAGCTTGCGCTACAGCTTTTGATTCTGGGTTTTAATTATGCCCAGCCACTTAGCTAAGAACTCCTAATGCTGGTGGGTAAATCAGGGAATGCTTCGGCTACAGCCTGATAAACAATACGACCATTCTGGATATTCAGCCCTTGCGCTAGAGTGCGATCGCGTCCAAGGGCTTCCAATCCAAAATCAGCCAAAGCACAGGCGTAAGGAAGCGTCGCATTGACTAAAGCCTGCGTTGCCGTCCAAGGTACTGCTCCTGGCATATTTGGTACGCCATAATGTAATATCCCTGCTTCTTCATACACTGGAACTGTATGGGAAGTGGGATGTACAGTCTCAATACATCCGCCTTGATCAACCGCCACATCAACAATGACCGAATGCGATCGCATTCTTTGGACAAGTTCTCTTTTGACCAATGTAGGAGCGCGTTTACCCGCAACTAATACTGCGCCAATGACGAGATCTGCCGATGTAACCGCTTCAGCAATATTACTCGCCGTACTGTATAACAACTGTACCCGCGAGCCAAAGAGAGCTTCCAATTCTCCGAGGCGTTGAAGATTGACATCTAAAATGGTTACTCTTGCCCCCAAACCGATCGCCATTCTGGCGGCTTCCGTACCAACTACACCACCACCAAGGACAACTACATGCCCCGATCTCACCCCAGGAATGCCGCCAAGTAAAACCCCACTCCCTCCCTGTTGCTTGGTGAGGTAATGAGCCCCAAACTGCACCGATAATCGTCCTGCAATGATACTCATCGGTACTAATAAAGGCAACTGTCCGTTATCTAGCTGTACTGTTTCATAGGCGATACATGTCGAGCCAGACTGGATTAATGCTTCGGTTAATTGGCGATCGGCGGCGAGATGGAGATAAGTAAAGAGAATTAACTGGGAATGAAGTAGGGCATATTCGCTGGGCAAGGGCTCCTTCACCTTGATCACCATTTCTTGGGAGTACACATCCTCTGGTGCGTTAACAATTTTCCCCCCTGCTTGGATATATTCATCATTGCTAAACCCCGAACCAACTCCTGCGTTAGTCTCGATCATCACTTGATGCGATCGCGCGGTTAATGCTGCAACTCCCGCAGGGGTCATGCCTACCCGAAATTCCCGATCCTTGATTTCTTTCGGTATGCCGATCTTCACGGTTGATTCTCCTGAAAATACCTGAAAATAATAGCTTAAGTTTCCTTAAAGGTGTCCTTTAAGACAGTACGAGCGGCTAGCTGACTTCGGGTAGAAGATAAAATCTCCGCTTCCCGTCTTAGCCTTGCGGCTGTGTCACAGGTTTCTAACAAGGACTGTTGTTCGAGGCTGGCTCCTTGAAAGTTACTGGCTACCCAGTAGGACAATTCGATCGGACCACGGGGGATCTTGGGTAGCTCGATTTCTTGATCAGTGAGCTTCTGGGATAGACGAATAACGTCATTGAGCAGTTCACGGACTTCCGTTGCTAACAGAAATGGGGCATCGTTGCTAGGCTCGTCTTCAATCCATTCAACTAAGCCCACTCGATAGGGAGTTTCGCGCACATATTCCAGCACGCGAAATCGTTGTTGACCCATGGTTAAAATCTTAAATCGATCATCGGGTAGGCGATGGTACTGCACGATTTGAGCGACACAGCCGATATTGGCAGGCTTACCCGTCTCCGAGTCCCACATTAGTACTCCAAACATGCGATCGCTCTCCAGTACCGTATTGATCATCATGCGATAGCGATACTCAAAAATGTGAAGTGGCAGCGACTGTCCCGGAAATAGTACCAACTCAGGTAAGGGGAACAGAGGTAATTCGCGAACTGAAATCGATGATGAAGTCATTGTTGCTAAACTGGGCACTAGTTAAGACGCTCTCACTAGTTTAGCTTGAGTTTTATAGCGATCGTTAAGTAAATTCAAAGCTCAAGATGGCAAACTCAAGCAGAGAAGGTTTGCCATCTTGTCCCCACAAGAGAAGCGACAGCTATTACAAACCAAAACCTGTAAAGTTGCGCCCCTACGGGGCGCAACTTTACAGGTTTTGGTAATTTATTTTATCAATAGCTTTGATTTTGGGAATGAGCCGAGAAAAATCAAAATTTCAAAGCAATTCCCTTGGATTTTCTTCATCGCGGATACGATAGCGAAACCTTGCCTGCTGAATGCAAGGACGCATCTGTTCGTATAGTTCTCTGACATCAATTGGTAAGCGATCCAATATTACCTTTGGTGCGGATAGATCGCGAGTTACTAAAAGTATGTTGCCCGTGCCCATAATGCGCTGATTTAAGGGCTTCTCTAAATGAATATCGTCGATCTGATAAATTTCTAGGGTTTCAATTTCCTTGGAGAAAATCCCAACTTCGATGACAATGCGCTGCGAAGTAATCAGATATTGCGTATTAATTGATTTCAACCAATACCAAATCGCTGCAAAACCTAGGGTAAAAATGGCAACAAGTAACCTCGTCACACTACCGATAACCGCAGGATGACCTTTAAAGAGAATACGCTCATCGGGTAAAGGTACTTTTGACATAGAAAAATTGCCAGTTAAGTGCTTATCGAGTGCTTGCTGTAGTAGATTTTACCGTGACTTGAGTCTTATCCAAATCAAAAATTAGAGGCAGCGACAAGCGCTTTCTTCCTAAAGTTAATAAGTAACTCAACACAATTAATCCAGAGCTAAAACCTACGGTGCACGCGCAGCGTGCGCCGCAGGTTTTGAGATTCCCAAAATGGCAACGCCATTTTGGGAATCTTAAAACCTTACTGGGTTTATTTTTTAATTCACTGAATTGTTGGCTAGAATTGTTGGCTAACTTCAGTAAATTGGTATAAGTAAACTTACGAACTAGAAGAGCGTACTGCCCAAGTAAGGGGTGGTACGCTCTTCTAGTTTTGTTTTTTAATTACGCTTATCTACTTAAAAGCTAAAAGCTAAAAGCTATTTATTTTTCTGGGCCCATACTCGAATTGGCATACCCCAGACATAAATAAAGCCTTCAGCCGCTTTATGGTCGAACTGGTCGGCACTGGTGTAGGTTGCTAAATCTTCGTCGTAAAGGGAGTTAACCGACTGACGACCGACGATGATGGCATTGCCTTTATGGAACTTCACACGGACGATCCCTGACACGCGCTCTTGGCTGCTATCAATAAAGGCATCAAGAGCAGATTTGAGCGGACTATACCAAAGCCCGTTATAGATCATCTTGCCGTAGGTATCTTCAATGCCGCGCTTGTATTGGGCGAGATCGGAAGGTAAAGCTAGACTTTCAAGATCGCGGTGGGCATGGATCAAAACCAACATTGCGGGAGCTTCGTAGATTTCGCGAGACTTGATCCCCACGAGACGATTTTCCACCATGTCAATCCGCCCGACACCATTATTACCAGCGATCGCATTAAGCTGGGTAATTAATTCCACAGGCTCTAGAGCTTTGCCATCGATCGCCACAGGAATACCCTTCTCAAACCCAATTTCGGTATAGGTTGGCTCGTCGGGGGTATCCGCGATCGCCTTGGTCATGGCATAAATTTCTTCGGGGGGCTCGTTCCACGCATTTTCAAGGGGACCAGCTTCGATGCTGCGACCTAGCAAATTGCGATCGATACTAAAGGGTGAAGACTTCTTCACGGGTGAAGCAATCCCAAATCTTTCGCCATAGGCGATCGTTTCTTCCCGACTCATGCCCCACTCGCGTGCAGGAGCTAATACTTTAATATCAGGATTTAATGCAGCGATCGATACATCAAATCTGACTTGGTCATTGCCTTTACCTGTACATCCATGGGCAACCGCATCTGCACCATACTCTTCTGCTGCTTCCACCAAAATTTTGGCGATGAGAGGACGTGCTAGAGCTGTTGTTAAAGGATACCGACTTTCGTAGAGTGCATTTGCCTTAATTGCTGGAAAGGCATAGTCTGTAACAAATTCTTTGGTTACGTCTCTAACCAGTGAGACTGACGCTCCTGAATCTAGAGCCTTTTGCTTGATGGGATCTAATTCATCGCCTTGTCCTAGGTCTGCCGCAAGGGTAATGACTTCTTCAACACCCCATTCTTGCTTGAGATAAGGAATGCAAACAGATGTATCAACGCCGCCCGAATATGCAAGTACGACTTTTTTCGCCCGACCCATGAATCTCTCCTGAACCCATTGCTAAACCTAAAAAAGTAGCCCGGGTACTACGCCTATCTCAAGCATCCCTTAGTGCTGCTGTCTTCCGACCCTGACACGATTCGGGCGTTGCGATCGCATAGATCCGAGCCATCTATAAGATTAGCACTAAGAGGTGAAGTTATGGCAATAGTCAAATAAATTGTTGGCAAATCCACACATTAAAGACCAGAAGGAGGAATATGGCGCTTTGCGCCATATTTCTCCTTCTGAGTAATTTCACCTCAAGAGATCGACTTTAGACCTTTCTAGCTGCTGCCATAGCTCTGCAATCTGTCTGTAAGTAGGCTTCCCGAGATGAAATTTTCCCCCCCGTTTCTAGGCTACTGATGATACTTACACGGTGAGAGAACTCCTGCAAATTAGCATTAAATATCAAGTTCTCAGGCGTGAATTTACCGTAGTAACGCGAACGAGGAAACAGATATTTGGTGATATTGGACATGATTTTCCTCCGTAGATTACAACTCAGAGTGGCTAAAGTGCCTGTAATGGCAAAAATTGAGCCTTACAAAAGCAAATGGCGCAAAATGCAGAATGTATGACATTTTGAGGCAGCTATCAGAATGACTATGGGTATAGATCTATCGGCTAAGTGTGGTTTGTTAACTTAATCTTAACCCAGTTTTTACTTTAATTTATGTATATTATGATTCCCTATTTTGTGATAAGTTCCGACAGATTCAGATTTGTATTATCTACTTTGCTAGGTTTACTAGTAGATTCGATTAGTATGGGATTAGCGATCGCTTTCTGCCAGATTTCCTTATGTCCTTCCCACTAAAGAAATAGATATATAAAACCAAGAAATAACGGTGTGGGGCGAAGCCACGCAATGCTATTTCTTGACTGGGAAGGTAGTAGCAATAATTTGGCAATAATTTGGCGATAATTATTAATAATCTATTAATAATCTTTAGTTATTAGTTATTGATTAGTTATTTATAGGGATTAATTATTTAAGTACCTCAGCATAATTAAGATCCAGAGCTAAAACCTGCGGCGCACGCGCCGCGTACGCCGCAGGTTTTAGGGTTTTATATTTAATTAAGCCCACTTACTTACTCACTTAAACCAAGGTTGTAAGTTTTTAGAGTCTGGAGCATGGCGAGAAATAGATTAGAAGATCGTCTCAAACAAAATATGATGCTATTCAAGCCCGCGATCGTGCTTATGAACCGATTGAAATATCCACAGAAATTTTTTCTGATCAGTTTGCTATTTGTCTTACCGCTTGCTTTGGTGATGAATTTGCTCATGTCAGAGCTAAACAGTCGTGTGGAATTTACCCAAAAAGAAATTTATGGAAATGCTTACCTAAGACCTATTAGCCAACTATGGCAATATATTCCCCAACGGCAATTAATTTTGCAAAATCAGTTTTACAGAAATTCGCAAGGGGCTAGTTTCATAGATCGTTCAGAAGATCGTTCAGATCGCTTAGAAATATCTCAATCGCCACAACGAGAATTGCAGGATCTCCAAAATGCGATCGAGCGAGAGTTTGCCAATTTAGAGAAAGTAGATCGTCGTATTGGAGGCATTATTCAAACTGGCGATAAACTCAAAGATATGGAGACTTTAAGGCAAGATTTGCAGAAATCGACAGGGCTTGCCGAGTTTCGCAACCAAGATTTAGTTCTAGAAAAACTCGATCGCTTGAGAGCTTATGTCGTGGATTTTTCAAATTTAATTCTCGATCCAGATCTAGATACCTTCTATCTAATGGATGCGAGTGCGGTTAAGCTGCCAGAGATGCAAAAGGTCTTAAATAAGATGATGCGGACATATCGGGAGATGACATTTGCAAAAGAAACCGCTAATGAAAAAAAGACCTTGCTGATTTCTTTGTTGGGGTCGCTAGATGAATACAATAACGACTTAACTGCAAATTTAGAACGCGCTTTTAAAAATAATCGTCGCGGCAATCTGCGTAATTCGCTGAGCGGGGCATTGCACGATTTTGTTTCTGGTGTTAATGAGGCGATCGCTAATACCAATCAGATTGTTGATAAGGAAAGCCAGTCTACTTTGGCGGAAGGGGCCTATCAACAAACCATTGAAAATACGCTGAAATATAGCTTTACGCTGTCACAACAAATTTTCGATCGCTTAGATGAATTATTGATGTATCGGATTCAAGCTATTGAGGAGCGCAAACTATTTATTTCGCTCTTTGTGTTGATTATCTTCATGGCGATTGCTTATTTGTTTGTCGGCTTCTATCTATCGGTGATGCGCACCGTTTATCAGTTAGACATTGCTTCTAAGCTGATGACATCGGGAAATGCGGCGGAGATCGAACTAGATAGCAAAGATGAATTATCGATGGTCGTGCGATCTTTCAACAAGGTGGCGATCGCTTTGAGAGAATCTGAGGAAAAATATCGGAGCATTTTTGAAAACTCCGTCGATGGCATTTTTCAAACTAGCCCTGAAGGAAAGTATCTCAGTGTCAATCTAGCCTTGGCGAGAATCTACGGCTATGAATCCGTTGAGCAGATGGTCACGCAATTAGTTGATGTCAATACCCAACTCTATGTTGAGCCCGATCGCCGCCAGCAGTTTCAAGCTCTCATGGATGTAAATGATACGATTACTAACTTTGAGTCGCAGGTATATAGGCGCGATCGCAGTGCGATCTGGATTAGTGAAAATGTGCGCGTCCTACGCGATGAGCATGGCAAAATCCTTTACTACGAGGGGACTGTTGAAGACATTAGTCAGCGTAAATTAGCAGAAATTGCCTTAGAGAAAGCAAATCAACAAATTATTGCGCTGAACGAGCGGCTCAAACAAGAAAATCTACGAATGAGTAGCGAGCTAGAAGTTACGCGCAAACTACAGGAAATGATTCTGCCTAAAGACAAGGAATTAGCAATGGTCATAGGCTTAGATATTGCGGGCTTTATGGAACCTGCGGCGGAAGTCGGTGGCGATTATTATGACGTGCTGCAACAAAATGGGCGGATCAAAATTGGTATTGGCGATGTGACGGGGCATGGACTAGAAAGCGGTATGTTGATGATTATGGTGCAAACTGCGGTACGCACCCTACTCCAAAATGAAGAAGACGATCCAGTCAGATTTTTAGATATTCTCAACCGCACGATTTATGGCAACGTGCAGCGAATGGATTCGGACAAAAATTTAACTCTGTCCCTAATTGATTACGACCAAGGTAAGTTGACGCTAAGCGGTCAGCATGAAGAAATGATCGTGGTGCGTAAGAATGGCTATCTAGAGAGATTTGATACAATTGATTTGGGATTCCCCATTGGGCTAGAAGAAGAAATTGGGAACTTTCTTGCTCACAAGCAAATTCATTTGAATTCTGGAGATGTCGTTGTGTTGTATACCGATGGCATTACCGAGGCGGAAAACGAAGCCCGAAAACTTTATGGTGTCGATCGATTATGTGAAGTGATTTGCCAAAATGTTGATGCTTCGGCGATCGCTATTCGTCAGGCGGTAATTGAGGATTTGCGATCGCATATTGGCAATCAAAAAATCTATGATGACATTACCCTTCTCGTACTCAAACAAAAATAGGTATTCCTAAATAATGTCAGTTCGGGTTAAGCTGGCAAATTTTAAAAGCCCAAAAGTAAAAGCCTTGCTACGCAA
>NZ_ALWB01000201.1 GCF_000332215.1 Pseudanabaena biceps PCC 7429 | reverse complement strand
GCAAACCCTTTCTCGAAGCCCGTTTCAAATTATCCCGAACTCACGTTAAGTATGACTATAGGGTATGCAGTCAGAGAAGTTATGAGCCTATCTAGTTATCCTAGAAGCGATTAACCTTCAGTTTTCTTGCTACTAAATTTTTGGGTCAAGCCTTCACCGACTAGCGATAAACCGATTGTCATTAAAGTAATTGCCAATCCAGGGAAAATTGTTGTCCACCAGATATTTTCGCCAGTCGAGAGCGCATCGAGAGCTTGCTTGAGATCGTGACCCCATTCAGGGACATCTTCAGGAATACCTAAACCTAAAAATCCTAAACCTGCAAGGGTCAAAATCGCATCGGCGGCGTTGAGAGTGAAAATTACGGGTAAGCTTTGGATGACGTTGGGGGCGAGATATTTAATGAGAATGGTTTTTGTATCCGCACCGATCGCTTGAGCGGCTTCGATATAAACCTCGGTTTTGGTACTCACCGTTTGGTTGCGGATCACCCGAAAATATTGGGGGATATAGGCAACGCTGAGAGCGATCGCGGCATTCCAGATGCCAGTACCGACCACAAAAGCGATCGTCAGTGATAGCAACAGACTGGGCAGGGTATAAAGCGCATCCATGAGAAATACTAAACTGCGATCGAGCCATCCGCCCTTGTAGCCGCTCAGCATCCCCAAAGGCACGCCGATCACTAAACTGATTACTGTCGAAGCGATCGTCACCTGCCATGCTACGCCCGCCCCCGCGATCGTTCTCGTAAATACATCATGTCCTTGTAAATCTGTGCCAAACCAATGTTGTAGCGATGGTGGCTCATGAATGGGATTGCTGAGAAATTCCGTCGGATCGGTCAAAATTCCTACAGCTTGTAACAAGGGGGTGACGATCGCCATCAGCAAAAAAGCACCGCTAATGATGATGCCAATGGACATTAATTTTGAGGATACTGACTGCTTTGGCAATTTCATAGGGACTAGCTAAAGGACAAACTTAAGAAGCAAAACTGGATTTCCTTGATTTGTACTATACCGCGATCGCTAAATCTAGCTAAAATTATACTTCTGGGATCGTAGGTAAAAATTATGGATGTAATTCCCGCAATTGATATTTTAGATGGACGCTGTGTCAGGCTCTATCAGGGGGATTATCAACAGTCAGAAGTATTTGGTGAAGACCCTGTAGAGGTTGCCCAACGCTGGTACAGTCAAGGCGCTAAGTATTTACATGTAGTTGATTTAGATGGTGCAAAGGAAGGCAAGCCTCAAAACCTAAAGGTAATTGAGGCGATCGCCCGCTCAATTCCGATCCGAGTGCAGATGGGTGGTGGGTTGCGCGATCGTGAAAGTATCTTATCAGTCCTGAACTCAGGGGTCAGTCGCGTCATCGTGGGCACGGCAGCAGTAGAAAATTCTCAGCTAATTGCGGAGATTTGTGCAGAATTTCCCGAACAAATCATGATTGGCATTGATGCTCGTGACGGTAAAGTCGCAACTAGAGGCTGGCTGGAAACTTCGGAAGTAATGGCGGTAGATCTTGCCAAGCGGATGACTTCTGTCGGTATCGCAGGAATTATTTATACCGATATTTATCGTGACGGTACGATGCAAGGACCAAATATCGAAGCTTTGCGCCAACTTGCCGAAAATGTTGATGTGCCTGTAATTGCCTCAGGTGGCATTAGTTCGATCGCTGATTTACTAAACCTATTGTCACTGGAATCGGTCGGCGTAAAAGGGGCGATCGTGGGTAAGTCCATTTATACGGGTGCAATCCAATTACCCGAAGCGATTAGGGCTGTTGGTAACGGGCGTTGGCAAGATGTGATTGACGGATCGGCGATCGCTTAAATTACATCCCAAAACAAAAAAGTAAAGTCGGTGCTTTGCGCCGACTTTACTTTTTCGGTTGCTTGCATGAGAAAATAGCACAAACATCTCTAGAATTAACTAGATACGAGTATTGTTATGGGCTTTGCTGACTATTCGATCGCTGAGATCGCCGAGGACTACAAACTCAGTATTGAGGATGTATTTAAACTATGCGATCGCCTTGGGATCGCTTACCAAGACGCAGAAACCAAACTAGCTTTAGAAGATGCAAAGGCTGTCATTATGGCATCCGAAGCCCAAAATTCTAAAACCACCAAAGGCTTATCGTGATTGCAAAGTCGCAATAAATCTTTGAGATTAGGTGAAATTCTTTTAGATAAACTTAGATAAATTAAGTTATGTCCGTAATTATGAACAAAAATTCTTTTAAATATTTAGCGGTGGCGATCGCCTTCGTGATGCTTACCTTTCAGCTTTTCACATCCAGCGTAAATGCAGCCGATATTCCGATCGAACTGCGTACAGTCCCCCTCAATGAAACTACAAATATTGTCTTAACGCAAAAGGACATCTCTAAGGGTAAGAAATTATTTTCTAATGCCTGTGCCACCTGTCACCTCGGCGGTGCGACCTTTACCAATCCTAACGTCAATCTAGCACCCGATTCCCTTGCTGGGGCATATCCAGTACGGAATAATGTGCTCGGATTGGTGGATTTCATGAAGAAGCCCACTACCTATGATGGCGTAACTGAAATCTACGACGTTCACCCTAGCCTCAAGAGTACCGATATCTTCCCCGCCATGCGTGGGCTCACCGACAATGACCTCAAGCTAATTGCTGGTTATATTCTTTACGAACCTAAGGTCAAAGGTATCGGCTGGGGCGGCGGAAAGATATACTATTAAACAAATAATGTACGTAACGTAATGCGTCATAATTTGTCAAAAAGCTAATTACTTTAGCTTTCTCTATGTGTTTTCTGGTTTTCTCTACGTGTTTTAGCCTTAGTTCGAGTCGAGTCGAATTAGTGCGAGTTAAGTTGAATTTTAGTCGGTAGTTAATTTATGAATATTTCTTCCTTTGCGAAAAAGCTAGGTCTAGCGATCGCTAGCCTTTTGTTTGTTGTTGGTAGCCTGTTCATGACAGCCTCTCCTGCTGCGGCTGATGTCGTTACCGTTAAGATGGGTTCCGATAGCGGTCAGCTTGTATTCGATCCTAAAGTGGTGACAATTAAAGTTGGCGATACTGTTAAGTGGGTTAATAACAAAGCTTTCCCCCACAATATTGTGTTTGATGGTCATGCAGAACTCTCTCACAAGAAGTTGGCTCAAAAGCCTAAGGCTGAGCTAGAGTCAACCTTTAATGAGGCTGGAGAATTCTCTTACTATTGCTCACCACACCGTGGTGCTGGTATGCAAGGAAAAGTGATTGTCCAATCATAATTAAGTTTATTTCTTCAAAAGAGGTGCAAACATTGTTTGCACCTCTTTTTTGTATGAATTGATTTGCGATCGACTGCCCTTTCTCAAAGTCCAAAAGTAAAAGCCTTGCTATGCAAGGCTTTTACTTTTGGATTTTTAAAATTTGCCAGCTTAATCCGAACTGACGTTATATAGCAACGTAATACCAAAGCTCAAAATGGCGTAGCCATTTTGAGCTTTGGTATTAAGGATTTTTAGAGTTACGCGATCGCCTATGCAGCCACCACCAAACCCCACCACCAAAAAGTCCACCAATTACGATGCTCCCTAAAAAGGCTGCCACCATGTAAATTAAAAAAAGCGTATTCGATTTTGTCGCAATGGCATTGACAGGAAATTGAGCCGTGAGGATATTGACAGTGATTTGACTTGTTCCTAAACCCGTACCAACGGCGAAGATGCTTTGGTTAAGACTACGCTCACTTCGAGTTTGTTCAAGACTAATAATACCTTCGATATTTCTAATAGAATTTTCTAAGAATTTTTGATTGGGGCTGAGGTTGGTAATATCTGCAATAATTTGCGGGATATACTTCTTTGTGACGATGGTTGCAAATTTCTCTAAAAAGGGAATATTAGTATCTTCCTCGTGATTTTCTAATCGTTTGAGTTTATTTTGGTAGTTCTCCAGATTAGTTGCAATAGTATTTTTTTGAGATTCTAGATAGATAAGTTCTTGAACATAGGTATTCATCAAGTTGAGGTTTGATTTCAAGCTTTGCTGGAGTTGCGCGAGATCTATTTGCGATGAATGATCTTGATCGGCTAATAAGGCGATGGTAGCTTGAATTTTTTTGACTTGGTTTTTAAGTTCATTTTTATGCCGACGACTTAGATGGTATGACCAAATAATTTTGTGACGATACAAAAATAAACGCATTAAGCTGGGATAAAGTTTGGAGATGGTCTGGCTGATATCTTGAATATTTAATTCATGGGGAAAAATACAAATTAAGAGATGTTTGTTTTGACTGAGATCGCCGCGATCGCTTGGTAGTTGCCATAGTTCAAAGCATTCTGCACCTAGGAGCTTAGGTGCAGAAGGGTTGATTTCGGTTTTAAGATCTTTTTCCCAGCTTGAGTTGTCGAAAATTTTTAAATGTCCGTAAATTCTTTTCGCCGCATCACTTGCCTTTTGGTCAGCAAAAGCAAGTTGTCCCCAGACAAACCAAGTTTGACCCATGTGGCTCTCTGGTTGATTAATTTGACTACCATGGAGATTGTTAAAAATATTTTCTTGAATTTTTTGGAAACTGGGGATATGGCGAGGAGCATACTTAAGTGATGGATCATCGCGATCTTGATGGGTGAGATCGATGGAGCAATGCACCTGTAAAGCATAGATATCGTTGAGTTTAACTGGATAGTAAAACCCATTCATGGGGTAGTCAAAACCTTTACCATCTTTACCAAGTAGCTCAATGTAGTCTGAGAGTTCTGATTCAATTTTGATGACATCTGCTAACTGAGCTGCTGTCATTTGCCCAACATATATTCTCCGCCAAAATTTATTGCGATTCTGGTTGCTCTCCTCTTCGCTTTGTCCTAGTCCTTCCGCAAGGTCGTAGCTAAATAAATCAATTGTGGGATAGATGATGGTGTCAGGATCTGTCATGGGTAATTTGCTTGGCTACAGGAGTTAATATGATGGTCGCTAAGTAACTGGGCGCAATTAAAGATAAAACCCTAAAACCTATAGCGGACGCGCAGCGTCTGCTATAGGTTTTCTGTTTTTTAATTATGCCCAGCTACTTAATACAAAAATTGCTGTGTGGCAGCGACTGAATCATCTGTGATGAAATTTTGTTTGGTCTTGTCGTCGCTCGCCTCATCCTTGGTTTTTGCTAGATTGATAAATAAGCTGCTGTTCTCGATTGGCGCAATTTCAGAATTTTGTTTCTCGATCGAAGCATCTGGTTTGAAGTCTATTTCCTCATTTTTTTTCTGCATTGTATCTAGCCATTCGTAGGTATCTAAGTACGATTTTGAGATTGTAAAACTATTGTTGGCAATTTCATCAAGTCGTTTGATATTCTCCAAGGGCTATCCAGCCAAAATCTAATACCTAAAAAAATCTAGAGGTAACGATCGCGATACCATGAAAAAAGTCAAAATAATCAAACCACAGCAAAAAGTAATTTATGTCGAAAATTTGGGAGTTAGATTTTTATTCCCGTCCCTTACTGGATGCCAATAATAAGAAAGTGTGGGAACTGCTGATCTGCGATCGCGATCGGCAGTTTGAATGGGTACGCGAATGCCCATCTACGGAAGTGAACTCAGAATGGTTAGCTAAGCAACTCACCGACTGTGTCGCCACTAATGGACAGACTCCGATTAAGATTCGCTTTTTCCGTCCTAGCATGACCAATATTATTATGCGAGGCTGCAAACTTGCTGGGATTACGGGGCAGGCTTCGCGGCGAGTATTTACGATGTCCGCATGGTTAGCGGAGAGAATGGCGAGTATTTATCCCAATCGTGATGGATTTCAGGCTGTCGATCCCAATCCTCTACCCTTAAAAGTATTAGCCGCTCAAGATCCCAAACCCGTTCCCGATGCCCTCATGGGTGAACAATGGATATCCGTATCCCTCAAGGCAAGTGATTTTGAAGAGGCAAAGGAATGGTCGATGGATTTCAGCGAACTTCTGGATGTCAGCCATCTCGATCCTGACACAATTGTGGCAGGGATCATTATAATCTCTGCTAGGGCGACAGCTTTGGCAGCTTGGATGTCGGGAGTCGATCCTGTATTTATCAAGTTTGAGCGGAATTTATTAGGCGATCGCACCCAAATGCAGTTGGAGGCAAGTGCTGATGCACGTTGGGTCTTGGCAAATTTGCAAGCTCCTAAAGATAAATTAGCGATCGCTCAGGGGGCTGACTTTGAGAAGGCTAAGCAAAAGTCGCAGGGCTTTCATTTTTTGGCGATCCAAACTAATGCCGAAGAGGAGCATTTTGCTGGATTTTGGATGCTGAAAGAAGTTATGTAACCTGTAAAATAAAAATTGCCTAATAATTTATAGTGCATTACATGAAAGGCAATCGGTTATTTCAGAAGAGAACTATTCGATTTGTAATTTTGAATCTTCTTGTAGCGATTGCCTACGCCATAGGTGTAAGGCTCAGTCATGAGTTTGCCACTTTACCTGCTACCGTTGCCTCAGTTTGGTTTCCCTCAGGGATGACATTAGCCCTAGTTTACCTACTAGGCAATCGGGCTATTTTAGGAATTGTCTGTGGGTCTACCTACGCACTTACGCTCGGTTTATTCAAAGTAAATCCGCCTCTACCAGTCTTTAGTTTTTTATTAGTTCTTACATTCTGTGCTTGTGGCAATGTTCTCCAGCCATTGTTTGCTACCTATTGGATCAAAAAATACGCAAGGCATAAAGACATTTTCAGTCATGTTAATACCGTAGTTTTGTATATTGCGGCGGCAGTCTTTGCGCCCATGGTATCGGCGAGTTTAGGGGTTACGAGTCTTTGCATTGCGGGAGTTATTAAATGGCATGGCTATGGTATTAGTTGGGTGACTTGGTGGTTAGGAAGTGCGCTTCCGCATTTAATCTTTACGCCAACTATATTGTTATGGAAAAACCTATCTCAGCAAAATGAACACCGATGGATCGAGATTGTCTTAGTCCTATTTGTGTTTTTATGTGTTAGTTGGATTTGCTTTTTAAAAGGCTATCCATTGGCGTATTTGCTCCTACCCATTTTAATCTGGACAGTTTTTCGCTATGGTAGTTTCTTTGCGAGTCTATTAGTAAGTCTTGTCTCCCTAATTGCGATTTTATCTACAGCTAGAGGTTATGGACTTTATATCGAGAATTCTCCCAATCAATCATTATTGCTGTTGCAATCTTTTACCGCTGTTTTTTCTCTGACATCACTCATTCTCTCTGCGGTAATTGACGAACGTAAAGAAGCAGAGTTGTCGCTGAAGCAGACGATGGAGAGTCTGGAAACACAAGTAATTGAGCGCACTAAGGAACTGAAACAAAGTAAAGCCCAACTTAGCGGGTTCTTCTCTTCGGCACCTGTAGGAATGGGGATTGTCGATCGCCAACTTCGATATATAAGGGTCAATCCATTATTAGCAGAAATTTACCAAAGAGATATTGAGGACTGTCTGGGTAGGATGGCTCAAGAGATTGTCCCCGATTTAAGTTCACAGATAGAGGCTTCTCTTAATGAGGTTTTTAAGACAGGAAAGCCGCTTTTAAATCAAGAAAATGCTAGTAATCTATACAACCCAGAAGGAACTCTGCAAACTTGGCTATCATCCTATTTCCCAATTTTTGATCTCGATGATATTCCCGTTGCGGTTGGTTTTGTGTTGTTTGAAATTAGCGATCGCAAACGGGCTGAAGCTGACATGAAGTATGCCGAATCTATTCTCAGACAGGCAAATTTAGAACTAGAAAATTTGGTTAATATTGATGGTTTGACCCAAATCGCTAATCGCCGCTGCTTTAATCAAAGGCTAGAATTGGAATGGGCGAGACTAGAACGTGAACAACAACCTTTGACCTTGATCTTGTTTGATATTGACTACTTCAAGCGTTACAACGATTGTTATGGGCATCAAATGGGTGATGATTGTTTAATGGCGATCGCGCAAGCGGTGAAGCAAGTGTTGTTGCGTCCTGCCGATCTGGTTGCACGCTATGGCGGCGAGGAATTTGCTGTGATTTTGCCCAATACCGACGCGAAAGGAGCAGTTATAGTCGCTGAGCAGATCCGCAAGACAATTACAAATCTATGTATTGCCCATCAAAAATCGGATATCGGCGATATAGTTACGGTTAGTATTGGTGTAGCTAGCCTAATACCCAACTCTATCCAAGAACCATCCATGCTTGTTAAGCAAGCGGATGTTGCCCTTTACCATGCCAAGCAGAAGGGGCGCAATCAGTCCGTGATGTTTTCTCCATGCTAAGTAGCTGGGCATAATTAACAATCAGAGTCAAAAGCTGTAGCGCACGCTCCGCGTGCGCTACAGCTTTTGGGATTTTATATTTAATTGCGCCTAGATACTTAAAGATACTTAAAAAGATACTTAAGTAGTTCAGTATAGTTAAGTAGTTCAGCATAATTAAAAACCAAAATCAGAGAGAGTACCGCTCGCTATGCGGGCGGTACTCTCTTCTAGATTTTACTTATGCCTAGCTACTTAAACGCCTATAGCTATGTCCCACCTTCGCCAAAATGTAATTACTAAAGACTGGGTAATCTTTGCGACCGAAAGATCCAAACGTCCCCATGAATTTGCGCGATCGCAGGATGAGATCCCGCCTGAGTTACCGATTTATAAACATAGCTGTCCTTTCTGTAATGGTAACGAGAATCCCTCGGAGAGCGAATATTTGCGCATAGAGAACGAGCAGGGTTGGCGAGTCAGGATTATCCCCAATAAATATCCTGCCCTCTCCCCGAACGGCGATCGCATTCGTCATAATGAAGGGATTCATCGCTCTATGACAGGTGTCGGTTACCACGAAGTGATCATCGAACACCCGCATCACAATGCCACGATTGCTCTAATGGAAACGAGTGATGTCGTTAATATCCTGAAAGCATACCGTCAACGCTATGACGTGATTCGTCGTGATCAACGGATTGAAAGTATCATTATTTTTAAAAATCATGGTGAAAGTGCAGGTACATCCTTAGAACATCCCCATTCGCAAATCGCAGCCACGCCAGTTGTCCCCTCGCAAATTCGTTGTCGAATGATTGAAGCAGCTAGTTATTTTGATGACATGGGGGAATGTTTGTTTTGCTATACCCTCAGAGATGAATTGCAATCTCAAGAGCGGATCGTGCTAGAGAGCGACTATTTTGTGGCATTTATTCCCTATGCGGCTCTTTCTCCATTTCATCTATGGATATTTCCGCGCCGTCATACTTCTTCCTTTGGGGCGATTACTGATATCGAATTAGAAGATCTTGCCTATATACTGAAGACAACTCTGGCGAAGATTTTTTATGGTTTAAATAGGCGTTGTTGCATGAATAAAAAGAAGACAAAAGAATAGAGAATATTAGGATAGATAA
>NZ_ALWB01000200.1 GCF_000332215.1 Pseudanabaena biceps PCC 7429 | reverse complement strand
ATGGCTTACACAATACCGCCGCTTTGTTGACGGTTATTCAAACCTGTAAAGCTCAAGGTAAATCTGTCATTGATTTTTCCGTCAAGCTTTAATTGATCCTTCTTCTATTTCTCTCATTCCTATTCTTACCTGAATTCTTACCTATTTAGTAGTTACTAAGTCTGAATATATGGAACCCACTAGAATTTTGCTCGTAGAGGATGATCCTAACGATGTCGAACTCATCCAAATTGCCTTAGATAACTATAACTTTGTTAATAAAATTGATGTTGTATCAGATGGCGAGCAGGCAGTTCACTATCTATTTGGTCGTGACGGACAGCCCCCGACTCAGCCCTTACCCAAACTAGTGCTCCTAGACTTAAAACTACCTAAAATTAATGGCGTACAGGTCTTAGAAAGAATTCGCAAATCTCCCCGTACTCAAAATCTCGTCGTCGTTGTCATGACTTCTTCCGCAGAGAACAATGATTTAAAAGCTTGTTATGATTTAGGGGTGAATAGTTATATTGTTAAACCTTTAGACTTTCAACAATTCGTAGAAATGTCACAAAAAGTAGGATTTTACTGGATGATGCTCAACAGACTTCCACCTCTTGATTGATCCTAAATACCTCAGCATCATTAAAATCGAGATCTAAAACCTGCGGCGCACACGCAGCGTGCGCCGCAGGTTTTAAGGTTTTATATTTAATTAAGCCCGCTTACTTAACTTGTTTTCATTTAACTTGAAATACTATTAATTTAAGTAATTTTTTATATATACTTTGGTAGATGCTGAGTATGTAGTCGTGATTAAGCAAATAGTTTTAGATAGTTGAGAATAACTATAAACACCAACTCTAAACCTATACTTTTACGTTTGTAAACCATGGGAAACTTGATGCCAGAGTTTGGAAAATTTGCAAAATTAGAGGAGCAACGATCGTCACAATCGCTGAGAATTTTGATTATCGAAGATGTTGTTGCTGATGCTGAATTAACAATATTGGTTCTCGAATCATCAGGGCTATGCTTTACCTGCGACATCATCGCCACGGAGATCGAATTTCAGAGATATCTACAGGACAAATACTATGATGTGGTTCTGTCAGACTATCGACTACCTAGTTTTAATGGTTTACAAGCTTTTGATTTTCTCAAACAATCTGGACAAGATATTCCCTTTATTTTGATTACGGGAAGTCTTGGGGAAGAAGCGGCGGTTGAATGTATTAAGGCTGGGATGACTGATTACGTTTTAAAGGATCGGTTATTTCGTCTGCCTAGCGTTTTAGAAAGAGCCTTGCAAGAGTTTTCGTTACGGCGGCAGCAAAAAATGGCGATCGCCCAGATCGAGCAACAAGCATGGCGGGAGACGATCATCAATCGTATTGTCCAATCGATGCGGGAGACTCTCGTCTTAGATGATGTATTACAAACAACGGTGGATTTGCTGTACGAGGCTTTACAGGTGAGTCATTGTTTGATCTTTCAGCCAGACAGTTCGCAGCAAATGCGAGTATGTTACATCAGTAAAAATAATGCGTCTTATCGTGAGAATGTAATTGGGCTGTCCTGTGATTTTTATGCTCATTTTCGAGACGAGTTGATACAGGGAGAGCAGATCCCTCTGCATCGCATTACTGACGATCTCCCAGAGAAAATCAAGGATTTAGCCGCAAGGTATAGCATTCATTCTCTTTTGCTGACTTCTCTGTGTTACCAGCAGACCTACTTAGGGGGAATTAGTCTCTACCAATGCGATCGCGAACGAGTATGGTCGGACAATGAAATTTCCTTAGTTAAGGCGATCGCCGATCAATGTGCGATCGCCATTCATCAATCAGCACTCTATCAAAGTGCCCAATCAGAATTGTCAGAGCGCAAGAAAATGGAAGCCCAACTGCGGCACGATGCCTTCCATGACACTTTAACCAATCTCCCTAATCGGTCTTTGTTTCTAGATCGCCTCAACCATGCCTTACAACTATCCAACCGTCGCCTTTACCTAAACTCAGACAATTCTCCTGAACTGTTTGCCGTCCTTTTTTTAGACTTAGATCGCTTTAAGATGATTAACGATAGTCTCGGACATTTAGCGGGAGATCAGTTACTCAAGATTGTGGCTAAGCGTTTAGTTGCCTGTTTAAGGGGAGGAGATACCGTTGCCAGACTAGGGGGCGATGAGTTTGTGATGCTACTCGAAGAAATTGAAAGTGTTAACGATGTGATTGAAGTTGCCCAAAGGATTCAAGATTCGCTGAAAGTGCCCATCTTGATCGATGGCAATGAAATATTTATCAGTACGAGTATTGGCATTGCTCTGAACTCTGCTGGCTATACCCAGCCCGATCAATTGCTGCGTGATGCCGATACTGCCATGTATCGAGCGAAAGAACAGGGTCGCGATCGCTACGAAATCTTTAACCCTGCCATGCATACCGAAGCACTGAAAAAATTAAGGCTAGAGAACGATCTACGGCGAGCGATCGAGCGGCAGGAGTTATGTCTGCATTATCAACCAATTGTCGATTTGCAGTTACATAAAATCATCGGATTTGAAGCCCTCGTTCGTTGGCAACATCCAGAGCAGGGCTTGATTGCGCCTGCGGACTTTATTCCATTAGCAGAAGATGTCGGGTTGATTACAGCAATTGACTTTTGGGTATTGCATGAGGCTTGTTATCAATTAACCCAATGGCAGGCGCAATTTCCCATAGTGACAAAGCTGACGATGAATGTAAATCTATCGGCAAAACAGTTTACGAAGTCCGATTTACCCAATCAAATTGAGCAAATTCTTCAGGAATTTAACCTTGATAACAGTCGGCTCAAGATAGAAATCACCGAAAGTATTCTCATCGAAAAAACCACTTTAGCCTCGCAAATCTTACGCGAACTCAGCGAACGCAATATTCAAACCTGTATTGATGATTTTGGAACGGGTTATTCTTCGTTGAGTTATTTACATCGATTTCCAATTCATACGCTCAAGATCGATCGCTCGTTTGTGGCGCGATTAAATCAAAATCCTGAAGATGGCGAAATTGTGAAAGCGATCATTATTTTGGGGATAAATCTAGGCTTAACTGTAATTGCTGAAGGGGTAGAAACTCTCGACCAGTTAGAATTTCTGAGAGCTCATCACTGCCACGCAGGGCAGGGATACCACCTATATCAACCATTAGCGGCTGATGCGATCGCGACATTAATTAGTTCGCTAAGTGAGTGAGCTTAATTAAATATAAAACCCTAAAACCTGCGGTGCACGCGCAGCGTGCGCCACAGGTTTTAGATCTAGATTTTAGTCATTAAAAAGCGATCGCCTGTTCTAAGGTACTGATATTAACAAGGGCTAAGCTAGGAGCCGATCGCTTGACCAATCCTGTTAATACCTTTCCAGATCCCACTTCGATCGCCTGTTCGTATCCCTGCGCCGCAAGATACAAGCAGATTTCCCGCCAGCGGACAGGGGAAGTCATTTGTTGGCAAAGGCGATCGCGTAGTACCTGCCCAGAGGTCGTTGCATCATTTGGTTCAACGTTAGAAATAACCGAGATTTCGGCATCATTAAAAATTGTCTGTTCCAGCACCTTGGCAAACTTTGCTGCGGCTTCAGCCATCAACGGTGAATGAAACGCGCCACTTACAGCTAGTGGAATTGCCCGTTTGACCTTTACTCGTTCGCAGATAGATTTGACAGCGGCTGCGGTTCCTGAAATTACCACTTGGTCGGCGCTATTGTCATTTGCCAGAATTACATTTTCAGTTGCGGCGATTTCTGCTTCTAAGGCATGGCGATCGAAACCAATCAGAGCGGTCATCGCGCCACCACTCGCTTCAGCCATCAATAGCGATCGCTGCTTCACCAATTCTAAACCTGTGGCAAAGTCGATCACTCCCGCACAGTAGAGGGCATTGTATTCACCCAAACTATGACCTGTGACAGCATGAGGGCTTAAACCCTTGGTCTTTAATATATCGGTCAGAATTGCAGAAATCACGTATAGGCAAGGTTGGGTGAACTGAGTTTTGGCAAGTTCAGTGGCATCGGTCTGCACCTTTTCTAAAACCGACCAGCCTAAAATTTGTTCTGCTTTTGCAAACTTGTCCTTGCCTACTGTCTCAAGGTCTAAACCCATTCCTACAGCCTGAGAGCCTTGTCCAGGAAATATCCATACATTTTTGGTCATTTTTATTAAATATTTATTTATTTAAATAATTTTGTGTTTTCAAAGTTTACAGCGCTTTGCGCTGCATCAAAAGCCTATTAATTAACCGAAAAGGCTTGCTTAGCAAGCCTTTTCGGTTAATTAATAATATATTTTTGCCACTCGTCATGATTGCCCGATCGCAAATATTTAGTCACCTCAAAGTGCAAACCACTGTGGGGGCGGCGAGGCTGCTTGCGTAGAGGCATGGCTGCTTCCTTGGGGGTGCGATTGCCCTTTTTGACATTACATCGGACACAGGCGGTAATAATATTGTCCCAACTATCAACACCACCCCTCGATCGTGGTAACACATGATCGAGGGTTAGGTCATCACCTGTATGCCCACAATACTGACAGGAATGGGCATCACGGTGGAGGATATTGCGACGGGTAAGCGGAATTTCTTTGTAGGGAATACTGATATATTGCAGCATCCTAATCACAGTGGGCAAAGGCATTCCAGGATAGATCATCTTGCCATTATGTTCGACCTGTTCGGCTTTGCCTTTTATGAGCAAGACAATAGCTCGCTGCCAATTGGTAATGTTCAGCGGCTCATAGGATGCGTTTAGTACTAGGACTTTTGCCATTACTATCCAGCGAACTTACATGAGATGCTAGCACAGCTAACTCAAATCAGCCACAAAAATGTTTAGCGATCGCGATTTATCGCAATTTATTGCCTCTTTAAACTTTTTTATAAGTAGCTAGGCGCAATTAAATATAAAACCCTAAAACCTGCGGCGCAGCGTGCGCCGCAGGTTTTATATCTGGATTTTAATGATGCTGAGGTACTTAACGATCGCCAATGGTGTTAGGAAAACATAAAAAAATAAGAAGAAAAAAATAAGAAGAGAAGAGCGTCGCTCTTCTCTTCTTGAGGTAATTGCAAAAGATGTTTAATTGAGGGAATTAAGCAATTTTTGCACTCTTTCCTTTAATTCGTCACGCACTCTAGGAAAAATTTCGGGATTCTCCGCAGGATCGTCTAATTCCCAATCTTCAAATACATCTCTAGTCCACCATCGAGGTGGTAAAGATACACCGCAACCACAGAGGGAAATGACGATATCGAAGTCTTCATAATGAAATTCACTCAGGGCTTTAGAAGTGTGGTGGCTGATGTCAATGCCTACTTCTTGCATGACAGCGATCGCCTCAGGGCGAATTTGACTTGCTTCTAACCCAGAACTTGTTATCTCAAACTTCTCACCACCCAAAGCTCTAGCAAATCCCTCAGCCATTTGAGATCGGGCTGAATTCTTCTTACAGACAAACATAATACGTTTCATGATTTATGCTCTTGAATATCTTGAATGTTTTTTTGAATGGAATTTGGATCAAAGTAATTGCGCTTGAACCAAAACGCTAAATTTACGAGGCTAATTAATACAGGCACTTCGATCAAGGGACCAACCACAGCGACAAAAGCTGCCCCAGACTTAATGCCAAACACACCAACAGCAACGGCGATCGCGAGTTCAAAATTATTGCCTGCGGCGGTAAAGGCAACGCTTGCCGCTTTGTCGTAGTCCGCTTTGATGAGCCAAGCAAGATAAAAGCTGACTACAAACATCACCACGAAATAAATCAATAATGGAATCGAAATTTTGACAACATCTAAAGGGATTTTTAACATCAAGCTTCCCTTAAGACTGAACATCACCACAATCGTAAACAGTAATGAAATAAGGGTAATCGGGCTGATTTTGGGAATAAATACCTTCTGATACCAATTTCTACCCTTAGCTTTACTCAGGAAAAAGCGTGTCAAAAATCCTGCGATAAAGGGAATGCCGAGATAGATCGAAACAGTCTGTCCAATCTCGATGATGCTTACGTTGACTACAGTACTTCTTAAGCCAAATAGTGGCGGTAATACCGTAATAAAAATCCAAGCATAGAAGCTATAAAACAGCACTTGGAAAATGCTATTAAAGGCGACTAACCCCGCCGTATATTCAGAATTGCCCTTAGCGAGATCGCTCCATACCACTACCATCGCGATACATGGCGCAATCCCGATTAGCATCAAACCGACCATATATTCGGGCGAGTCTCGAAAAAAGGCGATCGCCAAGAGAAACATGAAACTCGGCGCAATTATCCAACTCTGAAATAGAGCCAGCGCTAAGATTTTGCCATTGCGAAAGACATCGCCTAATTCCTCATAACGCACCTTGGCGAAGGGCGGATACATCATTAAAATTAAGCCGATCGCGATCGGGATATTTGTAGTGCCAACTTGAAACCGCTCGATCAACTGATCGACCGCAGGGAAGAATGCGCCGATCGCCACACCTAAGACCATCGCCAGAAAAATCCAGAGCGTCAAAAAGCGATCGAGCATGGATAGCCTTTTAATCGACTTAGCTTGGGACATGAGAAGATCCTTAAATATCGATGGATATCAATATTGATATCCATCGATATATTGTCACGGAGATGAGATCCATGTCAATATAAATTTTATGAATCCAACTCCAACTACCTGCTGTCCACCACTCCTAAAAAGCCACCTTAACTCGGATGATGCCATCTATTTAGCAGAGATCTTTCGAGTATTAGGCGAGCCTGCCCGATTGCAAATCCTCAGTCTGATTGCGGCTCAGTCTAGCCAAGAGGTATGTGCTTGTGAATTAGTTGAATCATTAGGACTAGCCCAACCCACGGTGAGTCACCATCTCAAAGTTTTGTATGGGGCGGGTTTACTTAGCAAAGAACGGCGTGGAACTTGGATTTACTATCGCATTTTGCCTGAAAGGTTAGCGATGTTACGAGATGCCTTATCTTAATTTGAAAACCCTTACTAGATTTAGCTTTTCATTCACAAAAGTGTTGTCACCCTTTCGTGAATTGGGATAAGACATTAACTTAAAGTGTCGCAGGGCGACACTTTAGTGATTAATGAAACCAGTTTGCGCCGATACCTCTTGCCATCATGGAGGCGAGAAGCGGAATTAAACTAAAACCAAACAGTTCCACATGAACGATGGTTCTGAGGATTTTGATTTTTTCTGGACTTACTTCAGGGGGCTTTTCCGCACGGAGGTTTTTAATCCACATCAAGAAGGAAAAGGTAGGATATAACGATAACAAGCCAACTACAATAAACAAGGATATTTTCATCCAGAAAACTGGCTGGTGGGTGTAATATTCAGCGCCCTTCTCGAAATATAAAACCCTTAAAATTCCTGTTGTTAGGACGGTAATCCCTGCTAGTCCATAGATACTATCGGCAATGAGAACTCGCCATCCTTCTTTATTGGTTAGATCTTGTTTGAGCGTAAATAATTCCGTCGATAAGCTGGCAAAAATTAGCCCTAAGCTCAAATAATGGAGATAGGCAGCGATCGCATTAGCCCACATAGGATTCCTCTAGTTGAAAATTTCAGGTTCTTAAAGCAAAGCCATATCTAGCTTTGCGGAATCTCAAGGTTATCATCAAAGGATAGTTGCAAGTATTTCTGATAGGCGATCGCAAATGACCAATATCCTCGATATCATCAAGGCAGATTACGCGAAATTCCCTGAGGCGCAGACCTATAGCATCTATAACGAAGATGTTTATTTTAAAGATCCTGTCTATAACTTTCGCGGGATTAAGCAATATCAAAAAATGATCGGCTTTATTACCTTCTGGTTTAAGAATCTCAAACTCGAACTCCACGACATTACCCGTAACGACAATCTAGTTAAAGCTCGCTGGACGATGAGTTGGGATGCTCCCTTACCTTGGAAGCCTCGGATTAGTGTCACGGGTTGGAGCGATTTGACCCTTAGCAGCTTTCCCGATCCTTTAAACAATGGAGAAAGCGATCGCGAATTAATTATTTCCCATATCGACTATTGGGAATGCACCAAATTTGATGTGATTAAGCAGCATTTCGTTTTTAATTATCATTAAGGATATAAAGCCCAAAAGAGATGTGGAGGCGCTTAGCGCCTCCACATCTCTTTTGGGCTTTATATCTTTCGTTGCTATAAGATATGGGTGACTTTCTTTAATGCCCTTCTCTATGAACTTATGCCTAAACTACCCAAATCTAAATATGACCCGATCAGGAAGTTAAAAGTCATATTTTCAGGGCTTCATTTTGCCGTCTCTGATTTTAGCGTTGCTTACAAACTTGTTCTATCCGTTCCTATTTTTATCTTGACGTTTATTCTTCAGCAATGGGTTGATGTTACTTTAATTTTGCTGGCAACAGGCATGATGTTAGTGGCAGAGTTATTTAATAGTGCGATCGAAATTTTGTGTGATTTCGTGCAACCACAAGAGGATCGACGCATCGGGATTATTAAGGATATTGCCGCATCTGCGGCTGGTGTCAGTATTTTTGTATGGGCTGCAACAATACTCCTTGAGTCAAATCATCTTTGGAAATTATATAAACTATATAAAAGTTGATTATCAATAGGTCGTCATTGCCAGAATGTCCTCAAAACTAGGGACAGGTATTTCTGAAGCGCGATCGCTCAGCCATAACCAATATTCATAATTACCAGTCCGACCTTGAATCGGGGAAGGAGTCAAACCTTGAAATTGCCAACCTAAACCTTGAGCCGTCGCGAGAACATTGGCGATCGCCTCAGCCCTGATTTTGGGTTCGCGCACAATGCCATTTTTGCCGACTTGCCCCTTACCCGCCTCAAATTGGGGCTTCACAAGCAATAGCGTCTCACGGGGCGATCGCAACAGATGCCATAGGGAAGGCAAAATTTTTGTCAGCGAAATAAACGATAGATCCAAAACCGCAAAATCGGGAACGATATCGCCATCGGCATACAAATCTTCGGGCGTAAGATGCCTTAAATTGGTGCGTTCGCGCAACACCACCCGCTCGTCGCTGCGAATTTCCCAAGCCACTTGCCCATAGCCCACATCAATACCATAGACCTTGGTGGCTCCCTGCTTGAGCATACAGTCCGTAAAGCCACCCGTCGAGATGCCACCATCAAAACAAGTGCGATCGCGCAAATCCATGCCGAACTTAGTTAAGGCTCCTGCCAACTTTTCGCCGCCACGGGATACGAAAGGGGACTGCTGCTTCACCAAAATTACAGCATCCTCTTTGACTTCCATACCGACCTTATCAATCACCTGTTGATTGACCTGCACCCAACCAGCCCGAATGAACTTCTGAGCCTGCTCCCGCGATGGTGCAAGCTCCAAGTCAACTAATAAAACATCTAATCGCTTTTTCAAACCCTATCCAAACTCTCAAGCTTTAGCGCTGAGGCAAAAAATAATTTCATTAAAATAATCCCATTAAGTATCTAGGTGCAATTAAATATAAAACCCTAAAAGCTGTAGCGCACGCGCAGCGTTCGCCACAGCTTTTGACTCTGGTTTTTAATTATGCCCAGCTACTTAGTAATCTATCGCAATCCTAAATCATTTGTCCTTAGCTATGAAAGTTTTGATTAGGATAATTAATGGCGATGCTTTGCATCGCCATTAATCTTTTGGGTTGCGAATTATTTAAACCCTCGTATTTTAAACACCTTGAAAATAGGCTGCTAAACCAAAAATAATAAATAAAACCCCACCGATCGCCGTAATTATCTGTTCTGAAATCCTACCTGCGATCAGACTACCACCAACTACAGCGATCGCCGTACAGATCCCATGTCCCAAAATTGCGCCGAGAGTCACAAAAACTGGATTATAGGAAGCAGCTAGCGCGATCGTACTAATCTGAGTGCGATCGCCCCACTCGGCAATAAAGGTCATCACAAAAGCTTGCAGCCACAGTCTTAGCCAAGAATATTTCGCTAAAATATTTCTCAAAGACTTACCAAAGACGGGAATAGAGGCTAAGGCATTAGGAGAGTCTTGGGCTTCTATAAATTCTTCTGCTTCATGAACGATTTCTGTCTCCGACTTTGCCGACATCTTGGATGCGTCATAAAGTAACTTCAATCCCAACACAAGGAATAAAACAATCTCACCATAGTGAATGTATATTTTGGGGAATAAAGTCATTACCTGTCCTAAAGCAACAGATAGCACTGTCATCAGGGCAAGAGCCGCAAACACAGCCGCAAATACGGTACGGTGCGGATGACGCATCGCCAGAATTACGGCAATAAAAAATGTCTTATCACCTAATTCAGAAATGGTGATCAATAATAAACTTGCTGTAAAAGCGGTTAACACTCCAAAAAACTCCTTCAGGTGTCTGAAAAGTCCTGAATGAGCTTGAAGAGATACGCAAGACCTCACCAAGCTCACATCAGGTGTGAACTTAGTGAAAGTCTCGCTGCCAAGCTTTTACTTAAAAGTAATTAAAACTTGTTACTTGAACCAGGCGGTTAGCCAGTATGTTGACTCAAGTGGAATCACTTTTAGCTAAAAAAATTTGCTTTTTTGCTTAAAGTAAGTAGCTACTCCCTTTCATATAAATTAAGTTTACTATAGATCGATTCAAAAGATCGATTCAAAAAAACAGAGATGGTGCATTGCACCATCTCTGTTTTTATAGCTGTCGTTAAACGTACTAGAACATAAAACCCAAGAGTTGATTGGCGGCGCGGAGCGCCGCCAATCAACTCTTGGGTTTTGATAAGCATAATTAAAAAAATCCTAAAAGTTGTAGCGTACACTCCGCGTGCGCTACAACTTTTGGCTCTGGGCTTTAATTATGCCCAGCTATCTACTAACCAAAGCCCAAAATGGCAACGCCATTTTGGGAATCTCAAAACCTTACTGGGTTTGGTGTTTAATTC
>NZ_ALWB01000199.1 GCF_000332215.1 Pseudanabaena biceps PCC 7429 | reverse complement strand
GCGTTGTATTCACAATTTAATTACGAATTGCTATGCCCTCAAGCGTAATTTGTTCAATGATGTCATTCGTTCTTTTGTCATGGAAAACTTAGCTGATTACAATTATCTCCTACCTGCAAATCTTCTCCCTTCTGTCAATGCGTAACTTCTAAGCTATACCAAAGCTCAAAATGGCATAGCCATTTTGAGCTTTGGTATTACTGGGCAGTAGGAGGGGGCGGCAAAAAGCGGGAGTCAGAAATTTCAATTAACTTGTCAATGGAGGTCTCGGCTAAAAGCTTACGAGCTTGGGCAAGATATTCTAAATTAGGACATTTATCGCCGAGGATACAGCCATTGGTACATTCTTTTTGACAATCAACTTGGCGAGCCATGGATTTAAAAGCATTAAGTAAACTAGATTTTAAGACTACTATAGCTGTCGCTTGGGTTTGCAGCTACTCCCTTCCTACCTAAAAATAGACATCAAAAACCAATAATTAGACGTTGCGGCGCTTCGCGCCGCAACGTCTAATTTTTCACTGGTAAGAGAGTAGCCACAGTAACAGATAAGGATGGTTGGGGCTTTGCCCCAACCATCCTTATCTGTTTATTTTGATATGCGGTCAGAGAGACTCGAACTCTCACAGCTTTCGCCACCACCACCTCAAGATGGCGTGTCTACCATTCCACCATGACCGCAATTGCATTTAAAGTGCTTTACTATATTACAGCAATAGTACAAATATGCAATATGTTTTACGCAATATTGCAATATATTTTGGCAAAATATTGCCAAAATAGATTTTAGAGTTTTCGGCACTGTAATGCTAAAGGCTCTAAAATTGGCTTCAGATTACAATATCTAAATTAAATTCAATGTCTGAATCATCTCTAGAATCAGCGCAGAATAAACAAACTCAGGATCGATCGCCCAAACCTTGGGTGCGTCCTGTCGCGATCGCAGGTATCGCGATCGCCAGTTTTTATGGTTCTGTTTGTGCAGGATTGTGGTTTGGGCAAACGAGGCTAGTTTTTTCTCCAGAGAAGGAAATTACCACTACGCCTGCAAATTTTAATGCCACCTATGAAGATGTCTTAATTCCCGTTAAAAAAGCCGATGGCACAAGCGAAAACATTCATGGTTGGTGGTTACCAAATATCAAACAAGAGGAAAAAGGCAATCTTGGCGATCGCAAGGTAATTTTGTATTTGCATGGTAAGGGCAAAAATATCAGTGCTAACGCCAAACATGCTAATCGCTTAATGCGGATGGGTTTCTCAGTTCTCGTATTTGATTATCGAGGTTATGGCAGGAGTGAGGGATCATTTCCGTCAGAATCTTCGGTGTATACCGATGCCCAAACCGCTTGGGACTATCTCATTCAAAAGGGTTACAAGTCAAACCAGATTTTAATCTACGGTCATTCTCTGGGTGGAGCGATCGCGATCGATCTGGCTATCAAACATCCCGAAGCCCTCGGAGCGATCGTCGATGCTTCCTTTACTTCGATGAGCGACATGGCGCAACTCGATCCTAAATATCGCATTTTCCCCATCGATTTACTCATCCATCAACGTTTTGATTCGATCGCGAAGGTGCGATCGCTTGCCATACCCGTACTTTATATTCACGGTACTGCCGACGAGGTAATTCCCCTATCGATGGCACAAAGTCTCTATGAGGCAACCCCCTCCAGAAAACAAATCGTGATCATTCCCAATGGTGGACACAACAATAATGCGGCTACCAATGAGCCTTTATATTTGAATGCCATTCGTAGCTTTTTCAATCTATAGCTTACTAATTTAACGTCAGTTCGGACTAAGCTGGCAAATTTTCAAAGCCCAAAAGTAAAAGCCTTGCTACGCAAGGCTTTTACTTTTGGGCTTTTAAATTTTGCCAGCTTAATCCGAACTGACGTTAATTAAGCCCACTTAATTAGTAACTATAAATCAACAAACAAACTGGGATCGACATGGAAAAATTCACCAAGTGACTTCGCTTGCCCTTTACTAATAGTTCTTTTACCATTGACAACCTCAGAAACCACGCCACGAGAACCTATCACACCTACGAGGTCAGTTTGTCTTAGTCCTCTCTCTTCCATTAGATGCAACAAGATCGAATGAGGTGTTGAAGCCGCTAACTGATAATGTTCATCTTCAAATTTCTCAATCAGTGTTACTAGAAGACGTAGTATCTGTTCTTTCTCTGGAGATAGATTTTCTTCAGCTAGCAGACTTTCTACAATGCTTAAAGCGCGATCGTTTTCTTCTTCCGAAGTAACGACTTGTATTTGAACGTTGGCTAATGCTTCATTGTCATACATGTTTCTCTAATGCTAACTCAACAAGCCGATCGCATAGTTGCGTAAACGGAATTCCTGAGTACTCCCACAACTTGGGATACATGCTGAGGGATGTGAATCCAGGAAAAGTATTGATTTCATTGATTAATACCGTTCCCGTCGCTTCCACATAGAAGAAATCGACCCTTGCCAAACCTGAACCAGCAACAGTCTGAAAAGCTTTTACCGCCATTGATTGCACTGCTTGAGTTACATTGTCTGGTAACTTGCTCGGAATAATTAAATCTGCCTTACCTGCGGTGTACTTAGTTTCGTAATCGTAGAAATCGCTCGTAAAAGTAATTTCACCGATCGCAGAAGCTTGGGGTTGTTCGTTACCAAGTACCGCACATTCGATCTCGCGAGCCGTTACGCCCTGCTCGATGATGATGCGCGGATCGTAACTGGTGGCACTAGCGATCGCTTCTTTTAACTGTTGGCGATCGCGTACTTTAGAAATCCCCACCGACGATCCTAGATTAGAAGGCTTCACAAAACAGGGATAGCCGAGAGTCGCCTCGATATGCTCGCTCCATGATTGCTCGTCCTGCTGCCATTGCCAGCGGTTTAGCGCCACATATTTAACCTGAGGCAAGCCTGCATTCGCAAAGATGGCCTTCATCGCAATTTTATCCATGCCCACCGACGAGGCAAGCACACCATTACCAACATAGGGCTTATGCATCAATTGCAATAGCCCCTGCACTGTCCCATCTTCCCCATTCGGTCCATGCAATACGGGAAACCATAGATCGACTGTTTGCACTTCCGTAGGCAAGAAAAAAGCCGCATCCGTTAATAATTCTGAATCCTGCAAACCTTTGCCAGAATCTAAAACCTGCTGCGATATATCGGGACTGCGCCATGTGCCATCCCGTTGAATGTAGAAGGGTTGAACCTGATAGCGGGAATTTTGGTTGAGGGCTGAGGCGATCGCTCTTGCCGATGTAATCGATACATCATGTTCGCCCGACTGTCCGCCAAATAACAAGCCGACATAAAGAGGAGACTTTACCGCCAAATCTTGCATACCCGCCATTAGTAAACACCCTCGCCAAATTAATCGCAAACTTTTAGTACTGAATACTTTACCTTATTAACGTGAATTCGGGATAATTTGAAATGGGCTTTGAGAAAGGGTTTGCTACGCAAACCCTTTCTCAAAGCTCAAAACTAAAAGCCTTGCTACGCAAGGCTTTTAGTTTTGAGCTTTTAAAATTTGCTAGCTTAACCCAAACTAACGTTTATTAAATAACTAAGGCTCTTGCGGATAAAAAATGTCTCACCCAAATGCCCCAGCTAAGTTTAGCTGAGCGGAGTCGAAGTCACAGATACTTTAGAAACCATTTAAGAATTACTTTCTTCGGTCAAAAACTCTAAGAGATTCCCCTCAATCCCCCTTAAAAAGGGGGAAGAATTTAATTCTCCCCCCTTTTTAAGGGGGGCTGGGGGGGATCTATCCAATTCTTAAATGGTTTCTTAATTAGCAAGTAATGTAAACTTCAAACCTAGAAGAGCGTTACGCTCTTCTAGGTTCTATTAGGTTCTATTAGGTTCTATTAGGTTCTATTAGGTTCTATTTTTTTAAGCTGCGATCGCCTTCGTTTTAGTACCCAGAGACTCCATTACCAGTTCGGCTAGATCGTTGATAAATATGGGGTGACTGTTTAAGGCAGGAACGCGATCAAAATTGTGAATGCCAGCTTCTTCAGCGACTTCCCGATATTCAATGTCAATTTCCTGCAAAGTCTCAATATGCTCCGATACAAAACTAATCGGGACTACCAAAAGATCGTGAATACCGCGCTTAGCCAGATTCTTAATAGCTTCCTCCGTATAGGGTTGCAGCCACTCCACAGGACCGACACGACTTTGATAGGCGAGGGTGTGGGCATTGTAGCGATGGCAATCGCGACGGAGTGCTTTCATGATCCCATCGACACAGTTTTCCATCTCTGACTGATAGGGATCACCGTATTTAGTTACATATTTCACGGGCACGCCATGGGCGCTAAAGAAAATATGCACATTCTCAGGTTCGGCAAAGCTTTGTAATTTAGCATCAATGAGTTCGTTCATCGCCCGAATGTAGCCAGCCCGATCATACCAAGACTTGATCGTAATCTTCTCGATCGCTTGCAGCTCAGGATCGTTCTCCCAGATCTCGTCCAGTTTTTTGATACTCGATCCACTGGTGCTAATGGAATATTGGGGATAGAGCGGCAATACAACGAGGCGCGTAATTCCATCTTGTTTGATCTGAGCGATCGCCTCTTCAGTGTAAGGATGCCAGTAGCGCATGGCAACGTAGACTTTGGCATCCACACCGTGACGTTGTAAAACGTTCTCAATGTTTTCACCTTGCTCTCTGGTAATCTGGCGCAGAGGTGAACCACCGCCGATCGCGCGGTAATTTTCTTGGCTGATGGGTGCGCGACTTGCCGCGATTAGAGATGCGATCGGCTTTTGCAGAAAGGGGAATGGCAGACGAATAATTTCTGGATCGGCGAAGAGGTTATACAAGAAAAGGTAGACATCTTCTAGCTTCTCAGGACCTCCTAAATTTAACAGTAGTACTCCAACACGACCAGACATAAAACAGTTTCCTAAATTTGATAAATTAATAATTATTAGTTTTAAATAAACTATCGATAGTTAGCGTTAAGGCTCGAAACTGATAATCAAACGATAAAAATCGCGAATGATGTAAATGATTGTGAATGATATAGATGAAATTTATTAAATAAATTTAAAAATGGTTTGAAAGCCCAGTCTAAATATTAGGCTAAGCTACATATAAGTATAAGCTTTTATTTTTGGCTACTGGGCTTTAAAGTAGGCTGATAAAAACTATGAATCTTCCTCCCATTGCTTATCTAGCCACAGTTTGACGCAAGCTTCAAGTAAATCTATATCCAAAGGCTTTGTCAGATAATCATCACAACCAGAGGCGATCGCTGACTCCTTATCTCCCTTCATCGCATGGGCAGTAACCGCAATGATCGGAATTTGGGCAGTGCGATCGCTTGCCTTGAGTTGTCTTGCCACTTCCCATCCGTCGATCTCTGGCAAAGAAAGATCGAGCAAAATTAGATTGGGATGATTTGTTTCTAGCCAATCCAAAGCTGCTTGACCATCTTGGATACAAGTTACTTGGTAGCCTGAATCTTGAAACACCTGCTCCACCAAAACTTGGTTATCAGGGGCATCTTCGACCACTAAAATCAGTGGCGAGTGGTTAGGTACGAGCATAGGTACTGAGCGGTTCTTGAATGAACTTGATATAGAGATGTTTAAAGGTTGATCGCAAAACTCTGGGCATTCCAAAGTCGATCGCCATCATGGTTTCAGGGAGTTTCCAATCGGGACTTCGCAATTGAGCGATCGGATCGCCAATGATCTCAATTGCCTCCAGATCGCTACAAAGCCCCGTGCGAATAGCAGCCGCAACCGTAGGCACATCGAGAGGGTTAACGCCGAGGATCTCCACCATAACGCGATCAAGGGCAAATACATCACAAGAAGCGGCTAAAACACCTAATTCTTTTGGTTCGCCCGTACTAGGACCATTGCCTTCATGTCCGACGATACCATCCAGAATGGTAAGTTCAGGAGCGATCGCTCTTGCCGTCTCAATTAGCATTTGGGCGAATCTTTCCACATCTTTACCTGCTTCCATATGCCACCAAGCCTTCATTTTTCCAGGAACGCAACCAAAGAGATTTTTAACGCCAAGGGTGAGGGTGAGTTGCATATGCGATTTAACCTTGGGCAAATTAATCACCACATCCGCATCCATCGCTTCTTTACTGAGACGTAAATGTTGCAGTTCGCCTTCCCCTTCAGTTTCGTAGCGTTTACCGTGAAATTCAATAATGGGAATGCCTAGTTCTTCTGCAAGGGGAAATAGACCATTCGCCTTGGCAATTCCTTTCGCACTCCCAAAGGCAGGGCTATCACCCAAAAATGGCTTACCACCAGCATCCTGTACCATTTTGGCAACACAATACACTAATTCTGGACGAGTGGTACATTCCTTGGTAGGACGAGAGCCTGTGAGCAAGTTGGGCTTGAGGAGAACGCGATCGCCTACTTTGACGATGCTGGACATACCTCCTAGGGGTGCAAGTACTGCTTCTAGCGATCGCATTAGGGATGTGGTTTCATAGCTAGAAGCATGTAAAAGACTGACAGTTGGTTTCATGAATGTTTCTAGAAGGTGAGTAGGTCAGCAAACTACTTAAAAATATAACCTAATACCAAGTTAAGAAATGGCTACGCCATTTCTTAACTTGAAAAACCTTACTGGGTATGTTTTTTAATTCACAAAAGTGTTGTCACACTTTCGTGAATTGGTATTATAGCTGCCGCCAACTGGATCAGGACATCAAACCCCAAAGAGAGTTGCCGCGCGGAGCGCGGCAACTCTCTTTGGGGTTTTTATTTTGTCCTAACAAAACTGGCAGCAGCTATAGAGTTATGAAAGGGGCGATCGCTAAACTATCGATCTAAAGACGGATTATGGGGGTGCTTCTACAGATCCTAGGCTACTTACGTTAAGATTGGTTAATTAAATCATTCGTTCTTGGCAAGATCGTCTAAGAACAACTCTATCGATGGAGCAGTAGTAGTGAAAAGCAATAATAAAAACGACAATAATAAAAAGTGGAAAAATTTTGGTTTATACGCACTGCTAGGCATTGTCGTTATTACCTTAGGGACAACCCTGCTCGATAGTCAACCCGCCGCTCAAGGAGAATGGCGCTATAGCAAGCTAATCGAAGAAGTCCGAAAGAAGCCCGCAGGTGTTTCTAGAGTAACCCTCAGTCCCGATCGCACCTTTGCCGAAGCAACTGTCCCTGGAGGCCCCGAAGGCAAGCGTAAGGTGCGCGTCAATCTCCCTAACGATCCTGAATTTATTAAAACCCTTAGAGACAACAACGTCGAACTAGATGTTGCTCCCCGTCGCACCGATGGCGCATTGGTACAAACCCTGAGTAGCTTGATTTTGCCAATTTTGCTTTTAGTCGGACTATTCTTCCTACTACGTCGCGCCCAAGCAGGTCCAGGCAACCAAGCCATGAACTTTGGCAAGTCCCGTGCCCGCGTGCAGATGGAGCCTCAAACCCAAGTCACTTTCACCGACGTGGCTGGTATCGAGCAAGCCAAGTTTGAACTTACCGAAGTTGTAGACTTCCTCAAAAATCCCGATCGCTTTACTGCGGTTGGTGCAAAAATTCCTAAGGGAGTATTGCTCGTTGGTCCTCCTGGAACTGGTAAAACCCTGCTAGCTCGGGCCGTAGCTGGTGAAGCTGGCGTTCCTTTCTTCAGTATTTCTGGTTCAGAGTTCGTAGAAATGTTCGTCGGGGTCGGTGCATCCCGCGTCCGCGACCTGTTCGAGCAAGCTAAAGCCAATGCCCCCTGTATTGTTTTTATCGATGAAATTGATGCCGTCGGTCGTCAGCGCGGGGCTGGGCTCGGTGGTGGTAACGATGAACGCGAACAAACCTTGAACCAATTACTCACCGAAATGGACGGGTTTGAAGGCAATACAGGTATCATCATTGTCGCCGCAACTAACCGTCCCGACGTACTTGATGCCGCACTACTGCGTCCAGGTCGTTTCGATCGCCAAGTGGTTGTTGATCGCCCAGACTTCGCAGGTCGTCTGGAAATCCTTGGAGTCCACGCACGCGGCAAGACTCTATCGAAGGATGTCGATCTTGAGAAGATTGCCCGTCGCACCCCCGGATTCACAGGCGCAGATCTTTCTAACCTATTAAATGAAGCCGCAATTCTCGCCGCCCGTCGCAACTTAACCGAAATCTCAATGGATGAAATCAATGATGCCGTCGATCGCGTCTTGGTTGGTCCCGAAAAGAAAGACCGCGTTATGAGCGAAAAGCGCAAAGAATTAGTTGCTTACCATGAAGCAGGACATGCCCTCGTAGGTGCTTTAATGCCCGACTATGATGCGATCCAAAAGGTAACTATCATTCCTCGCGGACGCGCTGGTGGTTTGACATGGTTCTTACCAACCGAAGAGAGAATGCAAAGCCGTGCTTATTTGCAAAACCAGATGGCAGTTGCTCTCGGTGGTCGGATTGCTGAAGAAATCGTCTTTGGTGAAGAAGAAGTAACTACAGGTGCATCGAGCGACTTACAGCAAGTAGCCTCAGTTGCCCGTCAAATGGTCATGCGTTTCGGGATGAGCGAAAAACTTGGTCCCGTTGCCCTCGGTCGTTCCAATGGCAATATGTTCCTCGGTCGTGACATTGCTGCCGAGCGCGACTTCTCCGAAGAAACCGCCGCAACTATTGATGAGGAAGTGGGCATTTTGGTCAGCGATGCTTACCGTCGCGCCAAACAGCTTCTCGTTGACAACCGTCATGTTCTCGATAAGATTGCCCACGATCTAATCGAACGCGAGACTGTTGATGCTGAAGAGCTGCAACAAATTCTGGAAACCAATGAATTGAAGTTGGCTGCGGCACTTTAATCTATAAAGCAATTTGATTTCCACAAAATACAGACCTTACAAAATAGGGTCTGTATTTTTTATATTTTTTCTTGAAAATTTAAGTTGTCATTTTGGATTAATCTAGAAAAAATGCAAAATAACGATATTTTATGAAATCTTTTCCGTACTCAAACCAACAAACGCGATATGCGTGAATCTATACAGAAGGTATTACCTGCTATGTTTCTGATTGGCTTGGGTATTAGCTCAATTTCTCCTATAACTAACTTTATGCGTGGTTGCAATATTAAAGGGAATATTTCTGTGAGTACAGGCGATAAGTTATATCACCTGCCAAATATGGAAGATTATGCTACAACCAACATTGATGTAAGTAAGGGAGAGAAATGGTTTTGCATAGAATCTGAGGCGATCGCTAGTGGTTGGCGGAAAGCACCCAGATAAAATTAGACAAAATCATATTCAAAATCATATTCAAAATCATATTCAAAATCATATTCAAAATCATATTTAGGTAATAAGCCATGGTGATCCTAGATCGAGTAGTTCCTTTTGGGCGTTCAAAAGCGGAGTATGAGTTAATGTTTGCGCTATCAGAAAGCGATCGCGCAAAAACGATAATTGGTATCGGTGATGGTCCCGCCAGCTTTAATGCGGAAATGACCGCCGCAGGATATCAAGTCACATCGATCGATCCCATTTATCAATTTACGGGAGCAGAAATTAAAAGCCGCTTTGATGCTTGCGTTGATGTCATCATTGAGCAGGTGCGTAACACCCCTAATAATTGGACATGGAGCTATCATAAATCTCCTGAAGATTTAAGGGCTAATCGGGAAAAAGCGATCGCTTTATTTCTGGCAGATTTCGAGCGCGGCAAGTCAGAAGGCAGATATCTTAATGCCGAACTCCCAAAACTAGGTTTTCAAGATAATCAATTTCAGATTGCCCTATGCTCGCACTTGCTATTTCTATATTCCGATCACCTCAGCTTTGAGTTCCATTTAGACTCGATCCGCGAACTATGCCGTATTACCCAAGAAGTAAGGATTTTCCCATTATTAACCCTCGCCCAAGCGCGATCGCCCTATATTGATGAAATATGTCGCATCTTAGGCAAAGAAGGTATTAGCTCCGAAATTATTCAAGTAAGCTATGAATTTCAAAAGGGTGGAAATCAAGTAATTATATTTCGACAGTAAAAAGGCTCGCAATGCGAGCCTTTTTACTCTTTTTACTCTTTATGCGGAACGGGGGACTTGAACCCCCAAGTCTTTCAACACATGTACCTGAAACATGCGCGTCTACCAATTCCGCCAGTTCCGCAACTGGTATTTTTGTGCCTTGCGATTAACTTTGCGTTTAAAGCTGGGCTCTTAGCTAGCGAGTTATACGTATTTACCTTCTAACTCGCAGTTACTTAGTTTCCTGTAAAGATCGCACAATGTCAATCAGCAAAACTAAAAAAGTCAAAATCACTCAAAATTGGCATTGCTACAGTGTTATAGCTATAGTCAGTAATGTTAGACAAAAATCAAACCCAATAGAGAGTTGCGGCGCTTCGCGCCGCAACTCTCTATTGGGTTTGATGTCCTGACTTAAGTGAATATGGCTATATACCAATTCACTTAAGTGTGACAACACTTTTGTGAATTAAAAACTAAACCTAGTAAGGGTTTTCAAAGCTCAAAATGGCTAAGCCATTTTGAGCTTTGGTATTAATAACAAGTCCCTTAGCCTTTGGATCTTACACGATACAATCTACACTAAAGCGATGGGAATACCGCTCTATAGGGCTAGCGATTTTGTCAATAATCTTGTATCTTAGATTTGTAGCCAAGAAGACTGAACTCAAACAAGAAATAAAACTATGACACTGCGTTTAGGCGATACCGTACCTGATTTTACTCAAGACTCCACCGAAGGCAATATTAACTTTCATGAGTGGATCGGCGATAGCTGGGCAATTTTGTTCTCTCACCCCAAAGACTTTACCCCAGTTTGCACTACTGAGTTAGGCACTGTGGCTAAACTAAAAGGCGAATTTGATAAGCGTAATATCAAAGCTATTGCCTTGAGCGTTGATGGCGTTGAATCCCATAAAGGCTGGGTAGGTGATATTGAGGAAACTCAAAATACAACCCTTAATTATCCGATTATTGCTGATGAAGATCGCAAAGTTTCAGACCTCTATGGCATGATTCATCCTAATTCGGCAACTGGTAATACCCTAACGGTGCGATCGGTGTTTATCATCGATCCCAACAAAAAACTTCGTCTTACATTGACCTATCCTGCTAGCACGGGTCGTAATTTTGATGAAATTTTACGTGTAGTCGATTCTTTGCAATTGACCGATAACTACAGTGTTGCCACACCTGCAAACTGGAAAGATGGTGATGATGTGATTATCGTCCCTTCTGTTTCCGACGAAGCCGCTAAAGAGAAATTCCCTAAAGGTTTCAATCCTGTTAAGCCTTACTTGCGCTTGACTCCTCAGCCTAACAAGTAAACCTATATCAATCCTAAATTAGATTGGTATAACGTGAGTTCGGGATAATTTGAAATAGGCTTAGAGAAAGGGTTGGCTAAGCCA
>NZ_ALWB01000198.1 GCF_000332215.1 Pseudanabaena biceps PCC 7429 | reverse complement strand
CCTAGCCTAATGTTGATCGATACATCTGCCATTGCTGAGGATACCCATGTCCCCATTGCTCCGAGAGAAGCGATCGCAGCTATTATAATTTCATTGGTTTATGCTCCTTAAGATTTAACAACACAATGTAGAAGCCACCTATTACCTACTTTATCTCAAACCTTATAGTCCTAGTCAGTTTTTGAGCCAGTTTTTGAGCTATAGTACCAACCAGCGGTTAAGCATAATTAAAAACAAACCAGAGAGCGTACCGCCCGCGTAGCGGGCGGTACGCTCTTCTAGGTTTTAAGTTTACTTATGCTTAACTACTTACTTAATCAATCAATATGCGAATATAAAGATGAGAAGAACATAGTACCGCCCACCTTCAACCTTAATAACACTAAACATTCAGCCCGATCAAAATGAAAGCTCCAGATTATCCAGACAATGAGGATGTTCGTATAGATGCGTTGCGATCGCTAAATATTCTCGATACTAAGTCAGAGGAACGATTCGATCGCCTAACCCGACTCGCTAAGCGCTTATTTGGGGTCTCGATCGTTATGGTTAATTTCGTTGATATTAACCGTCTGTGGGTTAAGTCCGTCCAAGGGGTGGAAATAAGCGAATCTCCTAGAGACACGTCATTTTGTGGTCATGCAATTTTGGGCAATGATATTTTGATCGTCTCTGACGCTTTATCGGATCGGCGATTTTACGATAATCCCTTTGTAATTGGAGATCCCAAAGTTCGCTTTTATGCGGGACTTCCTATCGTTGTGCCAAATGGTAGCAAAGTTGGTACGCTTTGTTTAGTAGATTACAACCCACGTACCTTTAGCGAGGAAGATCAGGAACTACTGCGTGATTTGGGGCAAATGGCTGAACAAGAACTCGCGGCTGTGCAAATGGCAACTATTGACGAGTTAACTCAAATATCTAATCGGCGTGGATTTATTGCGCTAGCCCTTCATTCCCTCAATTTATGCAAACGTTTAAATAAACCCGCATCTCTATTCTTTTTTGACCTAGATTTATTTAAAGAAATCAATGATCGTTACGGACATGCTGAAGGCGATCGCGCTTTGATAGGTTTCAGTCAAATTTTAAAAGATGCTTTTCGTGAGTCCGATGTCATTGGTCGTCTAGGTGGCGACGAATTTGTGGTTTTGTTGACCAATACTAATCGCGCAGCTAGCAATTTACTATTGAGTCGTCTTGAGAACATTAGGAAGGAGTATAACCAAAAAGAGGCGCGTGGTTACGATATTCTCTGTAGCGTTGGTGTGGTTGAGTTCGATCCTAATCGACATCAATCCATCGAAGATCTTTTAGAAGATGGCGATCGCTTAATGTATACCCAAAAGAAAAGCAAACGCGCAAAGTCCTTACAATAGGATTGCTATATTTTTGATGAGGCTTCTCAAGATAGTTTGATCAAGCAATCAATTTATTCAAAATCTTAATCATTCAAATTAATCATTCAAAATATTACTTATGTCACCCGATTATATAAAAGCCCAATTGATTCTCCTTATTTCCATTGTGGCGGCGATCGCCTTTGTTGGCTGCATTTACGAAATATCTTACGGCGCACCAGATTTTGGTTTTGCCACTACTTGGACAATTTTGCTAATCAGCTTACCCGTAGGTGTATATAGCTTTGTCAAAGCCGTCAGCCTCGCCCGAAAGTCTATGCAATAAGTTCATAAGTTAGCCATTGGGGCGCTAAGCGCCCTTTCTAAAATATCTTGGCAAAAACAGTATGACCACTTCTCCACTCCCTCAGCCCCAACTAGATCGCACCCCAATTACCATCGACCAATATCACGAATCCATCCCCCATTAACTGACCAGTGCCAATTTATAAGGATACTTATATTTCAGTAAGATATAAACTTAGAATTGCTTGTAGACAGCCAATAATTTTTTCGACTTCATTGATGTAGTAGCGATCGCTATCAATGCTCACAACTTGATTGACTAACTTTAGAAATTGCCAACGCTCACCTGTTGTCACACATCCATAGATAGTATCAATCTGCTGCTTGGGATTTTTAAGGTTAACTAATTGTGCGCCATACATCTGAGCAATACATTGTCCTAAGCCTGACTCCACGTCATTTTTCTTAGCTTCGACTAAAGCAAAAATAGGTGTTTCAAGAGTATAGGAGATCGCCCCCTTACTGAGAATAAAATCACATTCTCCAGTCAAGCCTCGCTCCTTATCAGCATCAAGATTTTTGCCAGAATAAATGGCAAATTTGCGATCATTAATCCTTTCCATTTCTAGTAAAATTGGCGCAACAATAAACTCCGAACGAGCCTTTTCACTGCCAGACTTCAAAGCAAAGTCTAAACTAAGATTGAGAGTTTCATTGAGCCATTTACTGGGCTGAATTGGTAATGAATTCTCAAAAAGTCGATTATTAATCAAGGATAAAGATAGCTTTTCACGAACCTCAGTCAGACCAAAATCACTGTATGCCATACCATCTAAATTCCCGCTTTTATAAAAAACTGCTCTGAAGTTACTGCCAAGTTAGGAAATAAGTCATCGCTTAATAAACGATCGCCTCGATAAGTTTCAGGAGGGCGATCGGCAAAAAACACCGTCAGGCTCCGCATCGGTGGATAAACAACCCAAACGCGATCGACTCCTGCACTCAAATAATCCATCGCCTTTTGAGCTAACTGATTGAAAGTCTGATCGGGCGATACAATCTCAATCACTAATTCAGGCAATACTGGGCAAGGTGCATCCTCACGCCAATCTGCGGCAAGACGCTCATGGGAAACATAGAGCAAGTTAGGTACAGGAACCCAATCTTTTCCCCTTCGTTTTAAGACTACTGACCACTCTACTCTTACGCGCCCAAAACCATCACACCAAGATGAAAGCTCAACCCAAAAAATAGTTGTTAATGAGGAGTGAAAAAATTTGGGTGACATTTTTTTTACTGCTTCTCCTTCAACTAGCTCATAACTTGCGTCTATATCTGGTAACTTCAAAAACTCCTCCAAGGTTAATGGTTGCTTTACCTCTAAGTTAGTTTCGTCTTTTTCAATAAGAATGCTGGTCATATTTTGCTCCTAATCAAATTAGACAAGTTATACCAAAACTAAAAATGGCGTAGCCATTTTTAGTTTTTCAAACCCTTACTAGGTTTGGTTCTTAATTCACAAAAGTGTTGTCACACTTTCGTGAATTGGTATTAGGGCTTTAAAGATTTTTGATGGGGCGGCGAAGCCACGCCATCAAAAATCGGGTTCCTTTATGTCTTAATTTAGCAAATGGGCGATCGCCTCAATCAAAAAAGGGACAGCACCTTCATCCCAAAATCCTTCCGAGCGTCGTCCCGTTAATAACTGGAAATGTAAATTAAAGTCATGGGGATAGCCATTTACCTCAAGGCAAATATCCTCAGTCTCCAACGTACAACAAATCTTTTCGCCATCTGACAACTCGCTTGCCATCACCTGCATCGTCTCCGCAAGTTGCGAAGCTAATTTACAAAAATCTTTAAATTCGCTTTCAGTTAACTCGATCGCCCAACTTTCCGCCCCAACTAAACCCTTATATAAATCAACATCGGAACGAAAACCGATCCGCCAACCATCACCGCGAAGTAGTTTTTTCGCTGAATTTCGATCCGTAAAATTTAACATAGTCCTTTAAGAATTTTATAGTTTGTCGCACTTTGTTAAGTAGCTAGGTAAGTAGCTAGGTAAGTAGCTAGGCGCAATTAAACATAAAACCCCAAAACCTATAGCGCACGCGCAGCTTGCGCTACAGGTTTTGATTCTGGATTTTAATTACGCCCAGCTACTTACGACAAACTATAAATTCAAGCCTTTCAGTCGCTCAGAATTTCAGGCTGGGAAATTTCATCAGACATTTCCATAATGGCGCGTAAAATCGGCTTCATCATGCGATCGTCATAATCATCATCTTCATAGCGTCTGAGCTTGGCTCTGTTGGCAACTTGCACAGTAATGCGATAACGATTGGAGGAGGCGTTTATCAGTTCTTCGACACGACGAATAATTTGTGACGAATCAATAGTGTAGCGTTTTGCCATAAAACCGAAAGAAAATGAGCCTTTTAAGTCTAACGCGATCGCACTCATCTTTAACCAATCATCTTGAGGCGATCGGAAAAAAATTTCAACCAAGCAAGTTTTGTGATGTAATATGATGGTCTGGCATAGCTATTTGGGGCGGATTCTTCAAATCCATGACTGCAAAGAAAGTACTGGTAATTGACGACAGCATAATGATCCGCAAAATGGTTAAAAGCATTTTGGCGGGAAAATATGATGTCTTAGAAGCAAGTGATGGCAAATCAGGTTTAGATGCTGCTCGCCGAGCCTTTCCTGACCTAATTTTGCTTGATTTCGTGATGCCCAAATACAATGGATATCAGACCTTACAAGCAATCCGTCGTGTCGAAGGATTGCAAAAGGTTCCTGTAATCATGATTTCTGGACTTAAAGAACAGGTTACCGAGCATGTTCCTGAGCCATTTACTGAGTTTGATTTCCTTGAAAAACCTTTTGAAGCGGATGTATTAGTTTCCCGTATTCAAAACTTTTTAATACCTGAGCCCGTTCAATCAGTGCCAGAATCAGTATCTCGCTCTACCCCTGCGGTGGTCAGAGAGGTACAGCGTTCTGAGGAACCTAGCCTCCAAATGATTGTCAATCGACTCACATCGACTGAGACTTTATTGGTGCAGGGGATTGAGAACTTGATTCAGCGTGAAGTTGTGGCAAGGTTTAACGAGTTAAATACGCGAATCGATCGCCAAGATAAAGATATCGAAACCTTGAATCAACGTATGGAAAAAATTTCCGAGCAAATCGATCATCAGAATAAAGGTTTGATGTTGATTCTCCGAGAGCTAAAAAGCTTACAGGGCAAGTAAAACAAATAAAAAACAAATAAAAAAACAAATAAAAAAAGAGGTGCTTAGCACCTCTTTTTTATTTGTTTAGGGTGGATTCTACTTAGGTGAGTCTAAGGCGACAACTGCGAGGCTTGGCTCGATCGCTTGATTGTCTACACCATTCGGTGTGGTGCAGTAAAGCACCAACAAAGGCAAAGCGCCAACCACAATACCCAGCAAAGCAGGCACATAAAAACCAGAGCTAAAGCTGAGGACAAAAGCAAACATAAAGTTTCCTGCATACAAAATGGTCGGAAAGAGAATTTGCTGGCGGTTTAGGATTGGTTGGTCATTTTTGCCCCAAATTACGGAGGCAACGGTCATAAATAAGGAGCCAGTGCCAAACCAACCTAAAAAGTTTTGATAGGGCATTCCATAAAATTCACCTGCTTGATGCCATTCCCAGAAAGGAAATGCGGTTTGACTCATGGCGGGATCGAGTACAAAGTCCCATGAAGTCAGCATTAGTGCCCCAAGGGCGATCGCCATAATTTTATAGCCCCATCCCGTGCCGAAGCGCATTAAGGTCGCTGCGACTAAAAAGGCAGAGAAGCCCATATAAAACCATGAGAGGGGGATCGTAAATGGAACTAAGCCTGCAATCTTATAACCTAAACCACTTAGATAGGAATAGGCTCCAAAGGGAAATCCCGTGCTAGTTCCTAACAATTCGCTGCTAACGGACAAACCAATGGCAGGAATGCAAAAAGCGAGGGTACGTTTCAGCCCGATGGTTTGCTTGCCATAAAGAAATGCGGCGATCGCGCCAAAAATCATGTAAGAAGCACCACCATTTTGCATTCCCCATGAAAAGACTTGCAAACCAGCTTCGGACAAGCTTTCAATAAACTCGGTATTGGGCAGTACAAAAATTAGACCAAATAGCCCAAATACCATTGAAACTAGGTGCATTCCTAAATTAAACCATTGTGCGGGGATCGCTCGCCTCATCACGCCATTTACTCCCAGAAATAGTTGAAATTTAATTAATTGAGTTTGAACTTTGCTTTAACTAACTTAACAAAAGTATAAGCTAGCATACCATTCATTTTTAAGTTTGCGGTTTTGCTTCTTCACCCTCAGGCTTAAAAAGCCGATGCGGCTATATAAAGCTGCCGCCAAGTGTATAAAGCCGAAGAAGAGAAGGTTGGCGCGAAGCGCCAACCTTCTCTTCTTCGGCTTTATACCAATTCACTGTAAGGGTTTTCAAAGCTCAAAATGGCGTAGCCATTTTGAGCTTATTAGGTGGACTGGATCGACCATAGAGCGAGAATTAGGAGCGAAATTGCGATCGCAAACCATAGAAAATTATTGCGGCTATTGGTATTTGGCTTGTCGAGGGAAACTTCTCGAAAGGGCTTGTGATCGCTGTTATCTTGCGTTTTTTTTCTTGCTACGGGCTTAGATTCGTAGGTATCGGGAGATTCTAAAATTGGGACTTCCGAGACCACACCCTCTAGTTTGCCTAGGGGCGGCGCAGTCAAAATTCCCAACATATAACGTGCTGATTTTCGGACATTATTAACGGGATGCTTTTTCAGGCTCCGACAAAGGGCGATCGCCTCTTCGGTTCTGCCGACAGCATCATAGGAATTCGCCAGCCATACCAGAATTTCTCCGCCTAAAACCGTTTCTAAAACTGCTAAGACACGGGCGCGTTCAAGCAGCGCAATCGCCTGTTGGTAATTGCCACTTTCAAAATTGCTAATCCCCTCTTGATATAGCTGTGATGCTATCTGGTCTGCACTGATTTCTTCCATCAGTAAATTTCTATCTCCATAGTTCAGTTATTATGGGAATTCCAAAAGTCATGTTATAGAGTCACGGCACAAAGAGTCATGGCACAAAGCGCCGCGACTCTATAACCATGTCTGTGCTTTTAAAGCTTGGACTATCTCGTAGTTGGCGGCGGGCAATTGATAACTACTCAATTCATCAACGGTGACCCAACGAATTTCCGAGCAAGCGATCGCCTGTGGTTCTCCCGCCAGATGGTTACAGTGATGGACGATCAGACTTACCCGCAGCGTTTCATATTCAAAATCCACGGTGATTAGATGATCACCAACGGCAACATCGATCGCCAATTCTTCTTGCAATTCCCGCTTGATGCATTCTGGGGCAGTCTCCTGCCCCTCAATTTTACCTCCAGGAAACTCCCAATATCCAGCCAGTTCGCCCTCAGGCAAACGGCGATCGATGAGGATACGTTGGCGATCGCGATCCCAAACCACGCCAACACCAATACATCGATATTTTTTCGGGATCGCATCTACGCCCAAATTAGTACCCAAATCAGTCATCAATAAACTCCAAGCCCTTAGCCACAGGAGTTAAACCCTTTTCTGCTAGCCATGTGGGGTTATACATTCGACTCTGATATCGACCACCACCATCACAGAGAATTGTCGCGATCGTATGTCCTTTGCCTAATTTACGAGCGAGTTTCACTGCCCCAACCACATTCAGCGCCGCCGAACTACCAACAAACAAACCGTCATGCTTGAGTAAGTACTGAGCCATCTCAATCACCTGCTGATCGGTGCCTTGGAACGCCCCATCTAATCTAGCACGATTAAAATTTGCCGTCGCCCGATTAATGCCAATTCCCTCGGTAATCGAGTTGCCCTCAGCCTTAAATTCACCCGTAGTGATATAGCTGTATAAGCCCGACCCCGTCGGATCGATCAAGTAAGTAGCAATTTGCGAATTTTGCTCCTTCAGATAGGCCGTCACACCACCAATTGTGCCCCCCGTGCCCGAGGACATTACTACCCCATCAAGTTGACCTCCAGACTGCTCCCAAATTTCAGGAGCCGTAGTCTGATAATGGGCTTCGGAATTTGCTAAATTTTCAAACTGATTTGCCCAAAAAGAATTAGCAATTTCTTCCGAGCGTCTGCGAGCGACATGGTAATAATTATCGGGACTAGAGAATGGTGCAGGTGTACTTAACTCGACTTCCGCGCCAAGGGTCTTTAGCAGATCGATTTTTTCCTGCGATTGATTGCTAGGCATCACAATGACACTCCGATAACCACGAGCATTTGCGACGAGGGCAAGTCCAATTCCCGTATTACCCGCAGTACCTTCTACAATCGTGCCACCCGCTTTAATAGTGCCAGCCTTTTCAGCCTCCAACACCATAAACAGGGCTGCTCGATCCTTAACACTTCCGCCTGGATTAAGCAACTCAGCCTTACCTAAAATTGTGCAACCCGTTGCTTCTGAAAGTGACTCGATTTTAATCAGGGGGGTGTTACCTACAGAGTTAGCAAAACCAATACGAATATCGCTTGTCATGGAATATTAAAAGAAATGAACTACAGCAAAGATTTACAACTTGTCGATCGCTATCAGTATATTTGGGTCTGTAATAGTTATATAGGGATCTACAAATTTGATTTTTCTAGGATTATTGCAGTTACGCGCCATTTATTGCCCATATCATTTACTTTCCATAAATGTTGAAGCCCATAAATTTGGCTGCTCGTAAATAGACTCAACAATCCTTAGTTTAAAAGATCGGATTTGGCGATCGCTATAGATGCAACATATGCAACGACTGTATTACTTACCAAGATTACTTACCAAGTATTACAGAGAATATAATTTCTACATTATGGTAAACCTATGAAATTCTTAGTTGCTATTGATGGCTCTCAAGCAAGTGAACATGCTCTTGCCAAAGCCCTAATTTTTGCCGCACCTCTAAAATCTGAGATTATCTTACTGACTGTAGTTGAACCGCTTAGCAGCTATGTTCCTGAAGTGATGATGCCCACTGGGGACTGGGTCGGCTGGCGCGGATTGCCTGACATCGAGCTGGAGCGCAAAATTTTGAATGCGGGGCAAGCGCTACTCCAAAAAGCCCAAGACATCTGTCAAGCTAGTGACCTCGATACCAGCACCAGACTAGAAACGGGGCAACCCCGTGATGTGATTTGCTCCGTGGCAAAAGAGGAAAATGTTGATTTGGTAATACTCGGATCGAGAGGACTGGGATCGCTAGAGCGATTGATGCTCGGTAGTGTCAGCGATTATATTGTTCACCATTGCGTTGCACCTGTTTTAGTGGTGCGTTAAAATTTGGATGACTTGTCCAAGTCATCTAAATTTTTAATTTTAATTGTGATTTAATTGCGATTTAATTATGATCTAACCGTGATTTTAAAGGACATTTAAAATTATTCTGACATTTCTCTTCTGATACTTCTCTTCTGATACTTCTAAGTTACTTAAACCCCCGATCGCTATCTTGGATATTCCTGCCCGTCGCGTTCTTGTTTGTCAACATCGCACCTGTAAAAAAGATGGTGCGCCTGAGATCCTCGCCATATTGCAACAACAGAAACCGATTAATGTCACTGTAGAAGTCTGTGAATGTCTGGGGCTATGTGGTTCTGGTCCGATGGTGCTCGTATTACCCGACAATATCTACTATTGGCATATTACTCCTAAAAAGATTCAGTCAATTATTGAGACTCATTTGCTCGGTAATGACACCATCCCTAACCTGATGCATCCTCGATTGCATCCCCATTAAATGTAGCTAAGCAGAGAGCATACCGCCCGCTACGCGGGCGGTATGCTCTTCTAGTCCTTAAGTTTACTGCTATAGCTATATTCACTTACAGCGCTTTGCGCTCAAACCCAAACCAAGGAGATTTTTGAAAGCGGTGCGAAGCACCGCTTTCAAAAATCTCCTTGTGGTTCGTTTGATCAATAATTGCTATAAGTTAGGACATCAAACCCAATAGAGAGTTGCAGCGCTTCGCGCTGCAACT
>NZ_ALWB01000197.1 GCF_000332215.1 Pseudanabaena biceps PCC 7429 | reverse complement strand
CATGCCGAGTACTACCGTTTTTAACCACTGATACGGACTGGCAGGATGGACATGATGGACTTGATGGACTTGACTCTGACATTGCTTTAATCTGTAACAACCATCTAGATATTTTCCCTCATCCTTTCCTTTTTAGGACTACCGAAACTGTTGGGCTAATGGCGATCGGCAAATCGGTGAAGTTAGCTTCAAAACCTCTGAAACCCTTTTAGGGATTGAAACCGGGCGATCGGCAATGAATATTAAAAATGTTTTAGGCTTCAAAACCTCTGAAACCCTTTTAGGGATTGAAACAGCTACCAACGTCCACTATCGTATCTAGCAGAGAAGCTTCAAAACCTCTGAAACCCTTTTAGGGATTGAAACGAAACCCGATCTGATTTCTATGTCAATGATATTGCCGAGGCTTCAAAACCTCTGAAACCCTTTTAGGGATTGAAACTCAGTACCCATCACTTTTTACAATTTTGGCAAAGCAAGCTTCAAAACCTCTGAAACCCTTTTAGGGATTGAAACTCAAGTGCGACGAAGGATCGGGTTCGCATTTGGCTGGCGGCGCAGGCTTCAAAACCTCTGAAACCCTTTTAGGGATTGAAACAAAGCTTCGTGGCAGTGGGGTGGGAATGTAGATCTATTGGGCTTCAAAACCTCTGAAACCCTTTTAGGGATTGAAACAATTCGTGCGAAGCTTGACTGCTTGCTTCAGATTGCTTCAAAACCTCTGAAACCCTTTTAGGGATTGAAACTTAGCGACGGGACTGATCGGGATCGAACCGATGACGCTTCAAAACCTCTGAAACCCTTTTAGGGATTGAAACGTCGTAATTTTCTGGATCGTGATTTGGCGGCGCAAGCTTCAAAACCTCTGAAACCCTTTTAGGGATTGAAACCGATCTCGTCCGACGATCGCTTTGTTGGTTGGTAAGGCTTCAAAACCTCTGAAACCCTTTTAGGGATTGAAACCGACCCACCCTCACCGACGACACATCAGCATGACGCTTCAAAACCTCTGAAACCCTTTTAGGGATTGAAACCTTTGTTTTAAGTCCAAAATTTCAGCGATCGCCTGCTTCAAAACCTCTGAAACCCTTTTAGGGATTGAAACGAAGAAGCGATCGCCTCATTGCGAGAACTTAAAGCGGCTTCAAAACCTCTGAAACCCTTTTAGGGATTGAAACTTTTAAATTGTGCTGGGGACAGTTTTGGTTGTTCTGCTTCAAAACCTCTGAAACCCTTTTAGGGATTGAAACTGTCTCCCCTAATATTCCAATCTTATCATTCAGAAGCTTCAAAACCTCTGAAACCCTTTTAGGGATTGAAACGCCGCTCGTTGTTTTGTTGTTGTTTTGTGTTGTTCGAGCTTCAAAACCTCTGAAACCCTTTTAGGGATTGAAACTTCAACCTCTTCGAGCATCTCGCCATAGGCGAATGGCTCGGCTTCAAAACCTCTGAAACCCTTTTAGGGATTGAAACCCCGCGGGGTGGGACGATTACCTTGTGCCTGAAGCGCTTCAAAACCTCTGAAACCCTTTTAGGGATTGAAACTTTAATAGCAATTGCTTCCGCCGCAAGGCGCAAGAGGCTTCAAAACCTCTGAAACCCTTTTAGGGATTGAAACAGAACATTCCAGATTGATAAGTAATCGTGTTCGTGAGGCTTCAAAACCTCTGAAACCCTTTTAGGGATTGAAACTTAAATTTGTTGGTAGGGCAAGGAATCAAATAAGCTTCAAAACCTCTGAAACCCTTTTAGGGATTGAAACAGCCAATTTGGTCTAGTAGATAGGTAAGGAAGTAAGCTTCAAAACCTCTGAAACCCTTTTAGGGATTGAAACTCTTTATCTCAAATGGAATCTCTAATGGTGCAATACAAAGCTTCAAAACCTCTGAAACCCTTTTAGGGATTGAAACATTAAAAAAGTTGGTGATGTACTTGTCACACGCCAAGGCTTCAAAACCTCTGAAACCCTTTTAGGGATTGAAACCCTGCACAGGGCTCAAGGATATTCACCTCATCCTCGCTTCAAAACCTCTGAAACCCTTTTAGGGATTGAAACAAGATCTTTCCATTGATTAAATTCTTGTTTCACCCGCTTCAAAACCTCTGAAACCCTTTTAGGGATTGAAACAGAAACCCCGCAACGAAAACATTCCGTTACGGGGTTTTTTTGCTTCAAAACCTCTGAAACCCTTTTAGGGATTGAAACGTGGTAAGACCTACCACTGTAGGAGCCACATAAGGCTTCAAAACCTCTGAAACCCTTTTAGGGATTGAAACACCCACGCATCTCTCGAACCGACGGGCGTACATTACGCTTCAAAACCTCTGAAACCCTTTTAGGGATTGAAACAAGCAATGACCTGTGAAACAGTGGCCGCACATAAGCTTCAAAACCTCTGAAACCCTTTTAGGGATTGAAACTCCTACGGGCAAGCCTGATGATAAAAAATCAGGTGGCTTCAAAACCTCTGAAACCCTTTTAGGGATTGAAACATACGCAGCAATATTAAATTCATTTATGAGCAATTTGCTTCAAAACCTCTGAAACCCTTTTAGGGATTGAAACAAACCTTTACAGTAATTAGCTTTCCCGACGATATTCGCTTCAAAACCTCTGAAACCCTTTTAGGGATTGAAACAAAAAGCTCTCCGACGTGGGGTTGCACAAACAAGCTTCAAAACCTCTGAAACCCTTTTAGGGATTGAAACTTGAAGCTCCGTTTCGGGAGCGGTAAGCCCCATCCAAAAGCTCTGCTTCAAAACCTCTGAAACCCTTTTAGGGATTGAAACGCAAACTGGGATAAATATGTTTGTGCGTCGGGATGCTTCAAAACCTCTGAAACCCTTTTAGGGATTGAAACCGATCGCTACATTTGAGCCATCAGTTCCAAAATTTGAAGCTTCAAAACCTCTGAAACCCTTTTAGGGATTGAAACCGGGCGATCGCCACTTCACTGGGGAAAGTTGCGATGCTTCAAAACCTCTGAAACCCTTTTAGGGATTGAAACGAGTAATGGTAATTTGGTTGTTCGCCCTAAGGGGCTTCAAAACCTCTGAAACCCTTTTAGGGATTGAAACTTGTCGTCGGCATAAAAGAATCTGGTTTTACGAAGGGGCTTCAAAACCTCTGAAACCCTTTTAGGGATTGAAACTCATGACATAGCGCATACTAGGACTAGTATCGCGAGCTTCAAAACCTCTGAAACCCTTTTAGGGATTGAAACTACAGAGGACGTATTCCAAGAAGGAGGAACGATCACAGTCGCTTCAAAACCTCTGAAACCCTTTTAGGGATTGAAACAGCGATCGGCTTAATCAAAGGCTTAGTTATTAGCGCTTCAAAACCTCTGAAACCCTTTTAGGGATTGAAACGTGTATCAGTGGACTAATCCAGACGGCTCTAATGCGCTTCAAAACCTCTGAAACCCTTTTAGGGATTGAAACAAGCAAAGTAGCTTCGTTCATAAATTCAGAAGCAAGCTTCAAAACCTCTGAAACCCTTTTAGGGATTGAAACCTTATGAGCAAAACTGAAGTTGCAAATCAATTAGCGCTTCAAAACCTCTGAAACCCTTTTAGGGATTGAAACTTCGTTGCGGGGCTTTGTAATAGTTAATCCTAAGTGCTTCAAAACCTCTGAAACCCTTTTAGGGATTGAAACAAGTGCAGTCGGGTAAAGGCGTTCAAGCTTTTGCTCAGCTTCAAAACCTCTGAAACCCTTTTAGGGATTGAAACGTTTTCCCAATCGATGGGCTTAATAGATTTGAGCAAGCTTCAAAACCTCTGAAACCCTTTTAGGGATTGAAACATCTGATTTGGCGAAAGCTCAATAGCCTCACCGATAGGGGCTTCAAAACCTCTGAAACCCTTTTAGGGATTGAAACTCCGAAGTTAAGGGGGTTGGGATTGCCGAGGAAAGCTTCAAAACCTCTGAAACCCTTTTAGGGATTGAAACCAAAGAAATTCTGGAATTCAGTACCAGAACAGCTTCAAAACCTCTGAAACCCTTTTAGGGATTGAAACTCTCAAATATTCAAAAAGAATGTTGAACGGGATGGCTTCAAAACCTCTGAAACCCTTTTAGGGATTGAAACGGACATGATTTGGTACGCGATCGGCTCAGCCATCTTGGCTTCAAAACCTCTGAAACCCTTTTAGGGATTGAAACCTCTGTATCTGGGCATTTCCCTTGTGTAATCCTTGTGCTTCAAAACCTCTGAAACCCTTTTAGGGATTGAAACTCTTGATTAACCCCGAAGGCAGACCTTTCCTGCATGCTTCAAAACCTCTGAAACCCTTTTAGGGATTGAAACTCCTCGGACTCTCTACGCGATCGCACCAGAAATCCTCTCGGCTTCAAAACCTCTGAAACCCTTTTAGGGATTGAAACACTTCGAGGGAGCCTTTCGCTAAGGAGGGAAACCGCTTCAAAACCTCTGAAACCCTTTTAGGGATTGAAACAGAGCACCCGATCGCCCAATATCAATATCTCGCTGCTTCAAAACCTCTGAAACCCTTTTAGGGATTGAAACAAAGTTGAAGCAGCAACCCCACAGGTTGAAGCAGCGCTTCAAAACCTCTGAAACCCTTTTAGGGATTGAAACTTTGGTGGATAACTGTTTGTAGTAGCGGGATAACCGCTTCAAAACCTCTGAAACCCTTTTAGGGATTGAAACATACCAGCTATCCCGCAGACAACCATCGACGTATTGCTTCAAAACCTCTGAAACCCTTTTAGGGATTGAAACTCAGTAGATTCGCCTCAAGTATTTTTAAATGACGCGCTTCAAAACCTCTGAAACCCTTTTAGGGATTGAAACGGAATAAATTCGCTTCCTGCATTACCTACAGGTAGGCTTCAAAACCTCTGAAACCCTTTTAGGGATTGAAACCTTTCTAATTTTTGCAGCATACTTGCTGAAATAAGCTCCACATCCTTGCGCTTCAAAACCTCTGAAACCCTTTTAGGGATTGAAACCTTTCTAATTGGTCTGGGTATGCTACAAATAGACTGGCTTCAAAACCTCTGAAACCCTTTTAGGGATTGAAACAGAAAGTTCGGGAGTGTGGGGGCGCTATCGACTATCTGTGGCTTCAAAACCTCTGAAACCCTTTTAGGGATTGAAACTTTCAAGGGATCTGGAATAGCGATCGCCCGAAACGCTTCAAAACCTCTGAAACCCTTTTAGGGATTGAAACTTCAATCCATGCCTTGTAGCGTGCGTTTTTTCGGAGCTTCAAAACCTCTGAAACCCTTTTAGGGATTGAAACCTGAGCCTAATCCTAGCGCGCCCCAGCCGCTGACAGCTTCAAAACCTCTGAAACCCTTTTAGGGATTGAAACAGTGAAATCGAAAATGGAACCCGCAAGCAATTAACGCTTCAAAACCTCTGAAACCCTTTTAGGGATTGAAACATGTCGCGATCACCTCCAAGTACTCAACAAGGTCGCTTCAAAACCTCTGAAACCCTTTTAGGGATTGAAACAATTTTACTATTGAACAACTGGCAGAGCATATTGCTGCTTCAAAACCTCTGAAACCCTTTTAGGGATTGAAACCTAGTGGAAAACAACCAACCGCTAGTCCAAATAGTTCTAGGCTTCAAAACCTCTGAAACCCTTTTAGGGATTGAAACACACTTAATCAATTAATGCTAGAATTGAATTCTAAGCTTCAAAACCTCTGAAACCCTTTTAGGGATTGAAACCTAGTGGAAGATTGGGCGATCGCCATTAGATAGGCGATCGGCTTCAAAACCTCTGAAACCCTTTTAGGGATTGAAACCCTGTACTTAAGGGGCTTTATACCCAAAAAGATGCTTGGCTTCAAAACCTCTGAAACCCTTTTAGGGATTGAAACACCAATGCTCACTCCATTCTGATTGGTCGTAGTGGTGGGCTTCAAAACCTCTGAAACCCTTTTAGGGATTGAAACTGCTTGGATGAGGCTGGCGTGCTTTTGAATTCTCGATGCTTCAAAACCTCTGAAACCCTTTTAGGGATTGAAACGCAGCGATCGCCGCACGAACCGCTTCAACGCTAAGCTTCAAAACCTCTGAAACCCTTTTAGGGATTGAAACTCAAGCAGTTCAGGAATGCGCGATCGCAGTATATCGCCGCTTCAAAACCTCTGAAACCCTTTTAGGGATTGAAACACATCATTTCAAAGAATTCAAGAACCTCTGCCCAGCTTCAAAACCTCTGAACCCCTTTTAGGGATTGAAACATGTCGTACTGGTTTGCGTGCAAAGGGGACTCGGAATCGGTCGGTTTCAAAACCTCTGAAACCCTTTTAGGGATTGAAACATGTCGTACTCAGAGCAGACTATTCGCGAAAACGTCCAAGGCTTCAAAACCTCTGAAACCCTTTTAGGGATTGAAACTTCAGAATCTTTTTTGCTTATCCACACAGATCCAAGAGCTTCAAAACCTCTGAAACCCTTTTAGGGATTGAAACCTTGGTTGTGGCGCTACTATTGCCAAGCTTGTAGCGCTTCAAAACCTCTGAAACCCTTTTAGGGATTGAAACTCAAGATCTATCCATTCAGGCATTTCAGGATTCAGCTTCAAAACCTCTGAAACCCTTTTAGGGATTGAAACGCGCCACTTCAAGCGGCGATCGATGCTGACGCGACGCTTCAAAACCTCTGAAACCCTTTTAGGGATTGAAACAAGAAAAGAAAGAGAGGGGCGATCGCCAATGTTTGGCTTCAAAACCTCTGAAACCCTTTTAGGGATTGAAACTTTGAGACATATTCCAGTTACGAGGGACGAGAAGAGCTTCAAAACCTCTGAAACCCTTTTAGGGATTGAAACTTGGCATTGGCAATTAGGGTTAAAACCTCATCTGGCTTCAAAACCTCTGAAACCCTTTTAGGGATTGAAACGCTATAGGTGACATCCACCAAACGCCCATTCGGTGCGGCTTCAAAACCTCTGAAACCCTTTTAGGGATTGAAACAGCTCTAGCAGACTCGAAAAAGGCTTCTTCGTCTGTGCTTCAAAACCTCTGAAACCCTTTTAGGGATTGAAACTGGATAGGGATTAAAACCTCATTCAAAGCCATTGGGCTTCAAAACCTCTGAAACCCTTTTAGGGATTGAAACCTTTCAGTCATTGATAATTTGCAAGTCCGTAGCTAATAGGCGAGCTTCAAAACCTCTGAAACCCTTTTAGGGATTGAAACCTTTCAGTCTCCATTTAGCGGTATCACCACCGTGCTTCAAAACCTCTGAAACCCTTTTAGGGATTGAAACAGACCTCACCCCCGAAATAGCGATCGCCCCAACTCAGGCTTCAAAACCTCTGAAACCCTTTTAGGGATTGAAACAACTCAAGTCCAAATACTTCGTTAGCGATCGCTTGCGCTTCAAAACCTCTGAAACCCTTTTAGGGATTGAAACATATAGGTAGCTACCAATATTTTTCCTCATCTTTGGCTTCAAAACCTCTGAAACCCTTTTAGGGATTGAAACTTACGATTCTGGCACAAATCTGCCAATAATTCTCTTGGAGGCTTCAAAACCTCTGAAACCCTTTTAGGGATTGAAACCAATCAATACTACTGATTGGATTTCCTTGACAAAGCTTCAAAACCTCTGAAACCCTTTTAGGGATTGAAACCACCCAAGAGCGATCGCTGCTTTGTGCATATGATTGCTTCAAAACCTCTGAAACCCTTTTAGGGATTGAAACAGTCCAAAAACTGCTCACTCAGATCCACTCAAATTGCTTCAAAACCTCTGAAACCCTTTTAGGGATTGAAACTGCCCTGTTTTAATTTCATCACGAGCGATTAGATCGCTTCAAAACCTCTGAAACCCTTTTAGGGATTGAAACCTAGAGTTCAACTTGTCGAAAGCTTCGATTACTTGCTTCAAAACCTCTGAAACCCTTTTAGGGATTGAAACATCCTTCAAAGCTTTAATCCATGAGCCGATGTAGGCTTCAAAACCTCTGAAACCCTTTTAGGGATTGAAACTGAGCAACTTATCAACACTGAGTTTGAGGCGACGGCGGCTTCAAAACCTCTGAAACCCTTTTAGGGATTGAAACAGGGAATTTGACTATAGATAACAATAGGTAGTGGGCTTCAAAACCTCTGAAACCCTTTTAGGGATTGAAACTGGAAATCCGATACGCCTCACCCTTGGCTATCTGCTTCAAAACCTCTGAAACCCTTTTAGGGATTGAAACCGATCGCATACTCTTCTTTAGATCGTTTGTACTCGCTTCAAAACCTCTGAAACCCTTTTAGGGATTGAAACGATTACATTCATGTGATTCAATCGCGTTAATTCTTGGCTTCAAAACCTCTGAAACCCTTTTAGGGATTGAAACTTAGAGTTAAATTCCTCTAAGCGATCGCCCATATGCTTCAAAACCTCTGAAACCCTTTTAGGGATTGAAACGATAGCCAGTTTCGGATGCTCACTCAATACTGGACTCAAGCTTCAAAACCTCTGAAACCCTTTTAGGGATTGAAACGACGCACATAATCTTCAGAGCATCCCAAGATTTGAGCTTCAAAACCTCTGAAACCCTTTTAGGGATTGAAACCTAGATAATGTCTCTTCTGCTAATTTCCTTTGTGCGCTTCAAAACCTCTGAAACCCTTTTAGGGATTGAAACAAGTACCTAAACTCATTAAAAAAATGATTGCATCGCTTCAAAACCTCTGAAACCCTTTTAGGGATTGAAACTCAGCAAATATTCCGCTTTATCAGCAAAGACAAGAGCTTCAAAACCTCTGAAACCCTTTTAGGGATTGAAACTCAGTTCCCGCCGCATCTGCCCCTGTGGTAACTGGTGCAAGCTTCAAAACCTCTGAAACCCTTTTAGGGATTGAAACCTAATTGTTGCGAGGGCAAAATTTAGAATCTCAGGCTTCAAAACCTCTGAAACCCTTTTAGGGATTGAAACAAAAATTTCTTGGGGAAGGATTGGGAGGTCTTTGGCTTCAAAACCTCTGAAACCCTTTTAGGGATTGAAACCGATCGATTGATTGTCGTCCATAAGGCAAGTGAATTAGAGGCTTCAAAACCTCTGAAACCCTTTTAGGGATTGAAACCATCTTTATCGCTACTCTATCTCGCAATTCCGTAAGCTTCAAAACCTCTGAAACCCTTTTAGGGATTGAAACGTGACAATCACCATTACCAGAGAACCCGAAAACCGCTTCAAAACCTCTGAAACCCTTTTAGGGATTGAAACAAGGTGGGTATAGCGCCGCCTTGTCTGCCCTTCTAGAGGCTTCAAAACCTCTGAAACCCTTTTAGGGATTGAAACCCCGCTGCACCCAATTGCACCCTCCCAGAGTATGAGGGAGGCTTCAAAACCTCTGAAACCCTTTTAGGGATTGAAACATAATGCCCGGCTTATCTGGGTTTTGTTGAAAAATGCGAGCTTCAAAACCTCTGAAACCCTTTTAGGGATTGAAACACTTGTAGGGGCAAGCGGGCGCAACGAAACCGCAGGCTTCAAAACCTCTGAAACCCTTTTAGGGATTGAAACCAACCCCCAAAAGTCTATAAGCAAGATGCAGTGCTGGCTTCAAAACCTCTGAAACCCTTTTAGGGATTGAAACAACAAAAATTTTGAGACTAACGCGAGGTTTAACAAGCTTCAAAACCTCTGAAACCCTTTTAGGGATTGAAACAGGCTATGGTGGAGTATTTGATGTACTAGAGCCGCTTCAAAACCTCTGAAACCCTTTTAGGGATTGAAACTAAAAGAGCGTCAAACCATAGCTTTACAAGATAAGCGCTTCAAAACCTCTGAAACCCTTTTAGGGATTGAAACGCATAGGTTTAGTGGCTACGCTTGCGACTCGTAGGCTTCAAAACCTCTGAAACCCTTTTAGGGATTGAAACTTGATCGTCTTGCAATATCTCAACGCTGGCAAAGGGCTTCAAAACCTCTGAAACCCTTTTAGGGATTGAAACGAAAGCTCAGCAAGAAGCAGAAGATCGGCAACTAAAGCTTCAAAACCTCTGAAACCCTTTTAGGGATTGAAACTGGAACCCTTGCCCAACAGGGTATTTATCCTCAGTGCTTCAAAACCTCTGAAACCCTTTTAGGGATTGAAACTCAAATAGAACGCACTACAGTTCGCTTTATTCAGCTTCAAAACCTCTGAAACCCTTTTAGGGATTGAAACTCAAAACAAGACATGCTAAACCAATTTAAGATAGCTCTTAGCTTCAAAACCTCTGAAACCCTTTTAGGGATTGAAACATCAAGCTTGCGACTCCAGATGCCAACAATTGCAAGCTTCAAAACCTCTGAAACCCTTTTAGGGATTGAAACCTGCCGCGATCGCCCGTCCCCCTAAACCTGTATTGCTTCAAAACCTCTGAAACCCTTTTAGGGATTGAAACTTGAAGCCCACAGGCACGTAGTCAGGGCGCAAATCAAAAAGCTTCAAAACCTCTGAAACCCTTTTAGGGATTGAAACCTATTAAAAGTGGGTATAAAAAAGCAACTACTTAAGCTTCAAAACCTCTGAAACCCTTTTAGGGATTGAAACCTTACTGGAATACACATAGATCTGATTAGGATTCTCAGGGCTTCAAAACCTCTGAAACCCTTTTAGGGATTGAAACATGCTTCACAAAGCCTTACCTTTCGATGCCCCCACGCTTCAAAACCTCTGAAACCCTTTTAGGGATTGAAACGACATCGCGAGATTTGGAAATGAGGATTTCCAGATCGCTTCAAAACCTCTGAAACCCTTTTAGGGATTGAAACAATCCTTTCTAGTACTGGCAAGCATAAAGGAGCAAGAGCTTCAAAACCTCTGAAACCCTTTTAGGGATTGAAACAAGCCAAAGGCGCATCAATTGTGCATCAGAGAACCATTCGCGCTTAGCTTCAAAACCTCTGAAACCCTTTTAGGGATTGAAACAAGCCAAAGGCTGCCTAAGAGCGTGTTTGAGAAGTTTTCTGGAGTCAAAAAGGTGAAAAAAAGCTCCCCAAGGTATAGCCTGTCAATAGACAAAAACAAAGACAGCCTTATGGAAGCAACAAAGAAATCATACCCCACAGACTTAACTGATGATCAATGGGAACTGGTAAAAGAGTTGATTCCCGCCGCAGGAACAGGAGGACGCAAAAGAAGTGTGGATATTAGAGCCATACTCAATGCTATTTTCTACATCAATGCCGCAGGCTGTGCATGGCGGATGTTACCTCATGATTTTCCTGTATGGCAGACGGTCTATGGTTACTTTCGGCACTGGCGTATTACCAACACATGGCAAGATATCAACGCTAAATTGCAACAATGGTATCGAGTCAGTGAAGGAAGAGAAGCTACACCTAGTGCAGGTTGTATTGACAGTCAATCAACCAAAATCGCTAGCCGATTAGCATCACCAGAAGCAGTTGGTACTGATGGGAACAAGTTCGTCAATGGCAGAAAACGACATATTTTTGTGGACACATTGGGTTTGCTATTGATGGTGGTAGTTACTGCTGCGAATCTTGATGACCGTAAGGGGGCAACCATGCTTTTAGAAAAAATCAACCAAATTCGTGACCGTTTCCCCCGTCTATCAACGATTTTGGTAGATCGTGGTTATAGGGGTAAAGCTTTCGTTCTGGCGATTCTGCATACTTTTTACTGGTGCTTACAAGT
>NZ_ALWB01000196.1 GCF_000332215.1 Pseudanabaena biceps PCC 7429 | reverse complement strand
CGTAGCAAGGCTTTTATTTTTGGGCTTTTAAAATTTGCCAGCTTAACCCGAACTGACGTTTTTTTAATTCACGAAAGTGTGACAACACTTTCGTGAATTGGTATAACTTGATCGAATCTATCTTTAGTAGGATAGACCGTTAAGAAATATAAAGTATTATTAAGACAAGCAAAGATTCTTATCTTCAAAGTTAACAGTCTAAACATCAAAGGAGATTATTGCAATGTCTGACACTACTACAGAACCCAAATTTGGTTTTAACAACTTCGCTGAAACTTGGAACGGTCGTCTTGCAATGCTTGGCTTCGTTATCGGTTTGGCAACAGAGTTGCTCACTGGTCAAGGTATTCTTTCTCAAATTGGCTTAATGTAATTCTTCTTCCATAGAAAAAGAGAGAGGGGAGTGTTATGCGCTTCCCTCTCTCTTTTTTATGATTTATAGATGCCGCCAGTTTTGTTAGGACAAAAATAAACCCAAAAATAGGGTTGCCACGCTCAGCGTGGCAACCCTATTTTTGGGTTTTCCTGATATAGTTGACGGCAGCTACAATGCTGGTGTGCTTAGATACTTTAAAATCCTTTCAAAAAGATTCACGATCGCATCTTCTCCGTTGTCTCGAATGAAGATATCAAAATTAGGATGGGAATTTGCTTCGATTAACCAGTACTTACCCCGATCATCTAGCGCCACATCTAGCCCAACGTAGGTGATCGGCATTTTCTGGAAAATCGGTTGAATAAACTTAGCGATCGCCTCTAAAGTTTCTGGGTCGGTTACTTTTTTGGCGATCGCTCCTTCCCAATGTAAAGGGCTGAGATTGCCCGTAAATTCTGCCTGCGAGAAATCCTTGTCATACAAAATTATCTGTTCGCCATTGAGACAGACAGAGCGATATTCTTTCACAATATTGATCGGCTCTTGAGCGAGGGCAACATAGTCATAACTCTTAGAATTAATATTAAAGATGGTATTTAAAGCATTTCTCATTTGCTGCGGATCGTGGCATTTGAAAACATTGCTTCCCCCCGAACCCCGATTTCTTTTTAAAATGAGTGGCAACTCAAAATGTTTCTCGATTTCCGTCAGAATTTCGTCAATAGAGGAAAATTGCAAATACTCTTTATATTTTTCATCGCAATAGGGAGAAATATAAGATATAGTGCGCGGCATCTTCACCACATCTTGGAAAACTTGATAAAAATACTGTTTGTCTTTAAAAATTTCGGCAACAGATTGAGGAGTCAATGGCGTTGCATAGTTAGTGAAGTAAACTGCGCGATCGTCCAGCTTAACTTTGACTAAATTCTGATTGGGATGCAAGATCTCATAGTCAAAGGACAACTTTTTACAAGCTGCCATTAACATTTTGATATTCGTCAGCATAGTTATTAAACTCTATAAAATCAGTTTGGAAAATCGAAAGGGTGATTGGCGGTGCGAAGCACCGCCAATCACCCTTTCGATTTTTTGTCCTATAACGTGGCGACAGCTATAAAACATAGAAAAAATAAAAAACTAAGAATTGCTAAGAACCTGTCTTAATTGAGTTTCAGCCACTTCAAGCGCTTCTGGCAACTTACTCGCATCCTTGCCACCAGCTTGGGCGACGTTGGGACGACCGCCACCGCCGCCGCCGCAGATCTTAGCGATCGCACCGACAAATTTACCAGCTTGCAGTCCTTTCGCTATGACCTCCTTACTGAAGCAGGCAACCAATGTCACCTTTCCGTCTGGGCTAAAAGACCCAAGGACGACCGCACTATGTCCTAACTTTGCCGATAGTTTTTCGGCAGCAGCTTTAAGAGCTTCTGCTTCGATATCGGGAAGTTGGGCAACTAGGATCTTAAAGGAACCCACCGCTTCGGCTTCATGGATGAGGGTATCAGCTTTGACGAGTGCTAATTCTTGTTTGAGAGTTTCCACCTCTTTGTGGGCATTTTTAAGCTCCTGTTGCAGCCCTGTAATCCGATCGCTAATTTCTTCGGGTTTAATCTTGAAGCGATCGCTTAAATCCTTGGCGATATTGTCGCGGACAGTTAAATATTCGAGGACTGCTTGCCCTGCGATCGCTTCGATCCGCCTTACCCCAGAGGCAACACCAGCTTCCGAAATGATTTTAAATAAACCAATTTCGCTAGTGTTTTTTACATGAGTGCCGCCGCAAAGTTCCATTGATACGTTAGGAATATCCATGACGCGAACTTCAGCACCATACTTTTCGCCAAACATGGCGATCGCTCCCTTAGCCTTGGCTTGAGCAATTGGCATCACTTCAATTACCGAATCATGGGCTTCGGCAATCCAGTTATTGATTTGCAGCTCGATTTGCTGAATTTCGACCGCAGTCACGGCTCGATTGAGATTGAAGTCAAAACGGAGGCGATCGCCATCAACTAGAGAACCTGCTTGGGAAACATTAGGATCGACGATCTTTTTGAGAGCGGCTTGTAATAGGTGGGTGGCGGTATGATGCGCTTGGATGCGGCGGCGATCGGATACAGCAATTTGAGCGTTAACATGATCCCCGACCGTGATTTCACCCCGTTCTATCTGTCCGATGTGAACGAATAAATCGGCTTGCTTCTGGACATCACTAATCTGGGCGATCGCTTCACCAATGGCGAGATAGCCCTTATCTCCTACCTGTCCGCCTGACTCGGCATAAAAAGGAGTGCGATCTAAGACGATTTGAACCTTATTACCTGCGATCGCCGTTTTTACGGACTCTCCATTAACCAGAATCCTTTTCACCTGAGCCGAACTGCTCAGTTCCTTGTAACCGAGAAATTCCGTTTTCCCAATTTCCTTTGCAATATTTACCCAGCTATCCTTTGCCATCAGATCGATGTCTTCATGGGCAGCTTGCGATCGCTCCTGTTGCTTCTTCATTTCCGCATCGAATCCTTCCGCATCGACAACAAAGCCTTCTTCTTCCGCAATTTCTTGGGTGAGTTCAAATGGAAATCCGTAGGTGTCGTAGAGCGTGAAAGCATCTACACCTGAGATCGTCTTGCTCGATTGAGATGCAGCTTTTTCGAGGATTTCTACTAGTAGTTTTTCGCCCCTCTCTAGGGTTTGTAAGAAGCGAGTTTCCTCTATTTGAATTTCGTCTTTAATGACTTTTTCCCTTTCACGGGTATTGGGATAGACGGATTCCGAAAGGGCGATCGCCACTTCTGCTACTTCCGAGGCAAAGGTTCCAGAAATGCCAATTAAGCGTCCATGCCGCACCACACGCCGCAATAGACGACGCATGACATAACCACGACCGACATTGGAAGCATTAATACCATCAGCAATCATATGGACGACCGAACGCACGTGATCGCCGATCACCTTCAGCGAAGTCTTTACCTTTTCATCGCTCTGGTGATAATCAAGCCCTGCCAGATCGGCTGCTTTTTTGACAATTGGGAAGATTAAATCCGTTTCGTAATTATTGGGAACGCCTTGCAATACCTGAGCCATCCGTTCTAATCCCAAGCCCGTATCAATATTTTGCTTTTTGAGTTTGGTGAGACTACCATCGGCTTCGCGATTTAATTCCATGAATACGAGGTTATAAATCTCTAAAAATCGCGAATCATCTTCTAAATCAATCGCATCGTCGCCCAATTCAGGATGAAAATCAAAATAGATTTCCGAGCATGGACCACAGGGCCCTGTCGCTCCCGATGCCCAGAAGTTATCGTCACCCATCCGCTGAATCCGATGGGCGGGAATACCGATCGCATCGCGCCAAATCGCAAAAGCATCCTCATCGGTGTGATAGACACTTACCACTAGGCGATCGGGCGGTAATTGAAATACTTTCGTGACTAATTCCCATCCCCAAGCGATCGCTTCTTTTTTGAAGTAATCGCCAAAGCTGAAATTGCCTAACATTTCAAAAAATGTATGATGACGGGCCGTTCTGCCGACATTTTCAATATCATTTGTCCGAATACATTTCTGAGATGTCGTAGCGCGGGGGACTTCCGCCTCCTGCTGTCCTAAAAAAATTGGCTTAAATGGTAGCATTCCCGCGATCGTCAGTAATACAGTCGGGTCGGCAGGGACGAGCGAGGCACTAGGCAATACCTTATGATCACGCTCCTCAAAGAACCTGAGGAATTTTGACCGAATTTCAGCACCAGTAAGAGAAGGAAGGCTAGCCATAAAAGTTTGAATTAATCAAGACAGGTAAATTTTTTGTACATGTATTGTAGCAACGTAAGTTTTGCTTAGGGCAGAAAACCCAAAAGATGAGTAGCAGCGCGAAGCGCTGCTACTCATCTTTTGGGTTTTGAATCGCTATGAATTATCCCTAATTTTTAGTTTGGGCAACTAGGTAAATGCGATCGCTTAATTGGCGTAATAACTGAGCAATATCCCCATCAGTGGACTGCAATTGAGCGACTTTTTCGCAGCTATACATGACCGTAGTATGGTCTTTACCACCGACTGCCTCGCCAATTTTGGGTAAGCTGAGATTCGTATGTTGGCGCATCAGATACATCACGTATTGACGGGCTTGACTAATTTCGCGGCGGCGAGAATTGCCCAGCAGATCGGCTAGATCGATATTTAGAGTTTCTGTAACCACACTTAAAACCATCTCTGCCGAAACTTCCACAGGTTCTTTAGGGGGATTAAGCACGGGCGCGACATTTTCCACCGTCATGGGCAGCCCTGAAATCGAAATATAGGCAACGGTTCGCACCAACGCTCCTTCCAATTCGCGAATATTGGAAGTGTAGCTGGCGGCGATGTAATGGAGGACATCGGCGGGAATTTTGAGGTTGTCGTATTCGGCTTTCTTTTGCAAAATTGCCATACGGGTTTCCAGATCGGGAACTTGAATATCGGCAATCAAACCCATCGAAAAGCGCGAGCAAAGACGCTCTTGTAAACGGGGAATCTGCGCAGGAGGGCGATCGCTCGCTAATACAATTTGTTTGCCCGTTTCATAGAGCGTATTAAAGGTATGGAAAAATTCTTCTTGAGTGTATTCCTTGCCTTCAATAAATTGAATATCATCGACGATCAACATATCGATCTCGCGATATAGCTCCCGAAATCTCTGCATACTATCTTTACGAATTGCCGAGATTAGATCGTTCGTAAACTGCTCCGTAGATACATAGGCAATTCTGGCTTTCGGATCGATTTCCAGACGGTAATGGGCGATCGCTTGCATCAAATGGGTCTTGCCTAAGCCCACGCCACCACATAAAAATAAGGGATTAAACTCACGCCCAGGCGCTTCGGATACAGCCAGAGCTGCCGCATGAGCCATCCGATTGGTGGAGCCAACTACAAAACGATTGAAATTATACTTGCGATTGAGGTTGCTAGGGCGCGGTGCATTGCCATTACTCTCGGTCTGAGAATTACTCTGACCATTATCAAGGGGCGGTGGGGGAATGGCGGCTGCCATGGCCTGAACAGCCTCAGCGGCGATCGCTGTTTCAAGCATCCCATCCTGACTAACTTCATCTCTACCATCAAGATTTAGATTGAGTTCGGGTTGTCCCGTGGGCGGATCACTACTAGGAGCCGCGACGATATGAATTTCGACAGGATAGCCAAGAATCTCGGTAACCGCATCGGTAATATTTTGAAAATAATACTTATGCAGCCAATTTTTGGCAAAAAGAGAGGGCGTACGAATGGTCAAGCGATCGGCCGTAAGCCCATCCGCCACAACTGTCTTGATCCATCCTTCATAGGTAGGACGGCTAAGTTGGCTTTCAAGCAGTTCGAGGACTTGATTCCAGAGGGTTTCTAAGGAAATATCAACTGACATCGTTGGTGGTGGTCAAGAGGGCTAACGGCGGATCACGATCTTATCGCGTGTATTAAAATTTTGGAGAATTACTTAATTGACTTAATGAATACTCTGCGGAATTCCCATATAAGCTCTGTAGCAAAATCTCATTCTAGCTCTAGAGCGCGAATAGCTCTCACTATAGGCGATCCCGCAGGAATTGGTACGGAAATCATTCTAAAGTCTCTTGCCACTCGCCATTTAGATGGTGCTTTAGAGCCGAATTTAGATGCCTCTTTAGATCGTACTTTAGCCCGTAATTTACGTGGTTTAGAGGCTACATTCACGATCTTTGGCGATCGCCGTTACTTGCAAGAAACCTATAATTTGTTAATAAATCATAGCAATCTGCCGCTTGCTGATCCTGAGTACTTAGAGATTGTCGATATTTGCACCGAGGGCGATATTGCCTTGGGGATCGGCAATCGGGCAAGTGGGGCAGCAAGTTTTGCCTATCTAGATGCCGCGATCACGGCAACCTTGGCGGGAGATTTTGATGCGATCGTCACCGCCCCGATCTCCAAGTCAGCATGGAAACAAGCGGGACATCACTATGCTGGGCAAACAGAACTGCTTGCCGAGCGCAGCCAAGTTGATGATTTTGGTATGTTGTTTGTGGGCAAGTCTCCCCATACCGACTGGGTATTGAGGACTTTGCTAGCCACAGTCCATATCCCTTTACAAGAAGTCACGCAGAGGCTCACCCCCGAACTGATCGAGCAAAAATTAGAACTATTAAGACGATCGCTATGGCGGGACTTTGGGATCGCTAACCCGCGCATTGCGATCGCGGGGATCAATCCCCATAGTGGTGAACAGGGACAACTGGGACGGGAGGAGCTGGAATGGCTGCAACCTGCGATCGAGCGCTATCGCCAACAACACCCCAATGTCCAACTTAGCAACCCCATTCCTCCCGATACCATGTGGCTCAATCCTGCCAAGGCTTGGCATGATCGCGATCGCACTGACCTTGGTTATGACGCTTATCTGGCGATGTATCACGATCAGGGTTTAATTCCCGTCAAGCTTTTAGCCTTTGATCGGGCGGTGAATACCACAATTGGATTGCCCTTTGTGAGGACATCCCCCGATCACGGTACTGCCTTTGATATCGCAGGTAAGGGCATCGCCGATCCCGCCAGTACGATCGAAGCGATCGCCTTAGCAGTAGAACTGGCAAATATACGCAAGCTTGCTTCTTAAGCTGTCATCAATAAAAGAATGAAAAGAATTGCGGCGCGAAGTGCCGCAATTCTTTTATTGGGTTCCTAATACATTTGGCGATAGCTACTGCTTTTCCAGTCAAGAAATAGCTGCCGTCATGTATCAGGATATAACCCCAAAAAGAGGATTGCTGCGCGGAGCGCGGCAATCCTCTTTTTGGGCGTAATTTTATCCTAACAAGACTAGCAGCAGCTATATATGTCTATTTCTTTAGTGGGAAGGGAGTCAATAAAAAAGGCGACCAAAAAAGGCGACCAAAAAAGGCAGCAAAAAAAGGCAGCAAAAAAAGGGCGACGCATTGCGTCGCCCTTTTTTTAGTTAAATTATTCGGGAATAACTTGGATCTTGATTGTTGCGGTGACTTCAGCATGAAGCTTGATCGAAACATCAAAAGTACCTGTTTGATTGATTTCAGGGATTGTAATATCACGGTGATCGATTTCTAACATCGACTTCGCGGTAATCAACTGAGCGACTTCGCGATCGGTAACAGTACCAAAGATCGCATTACCTTCACCAACTTTTTTCTTGATAATAAAACCGCCAATGGTCGAGAGCGCAGTCTTACGGCTTTCGGCTTCTTGACGAATGGCAATCAAACGTTGACGTTCGACTTCCTTACGTCTTTCAACTTCTTTAACCACACCTGAGGTAGCACGAATAGCTAAACCCTGAGGTATGAGAAAATTTTGAGCATAACCCGGTGCTACCGATACTAAGTCGCCGAGTTTACCTAATTTTGTAACATTTTTGGTCAGCATGACCTGCAAATTACTCTTTGCCATGTGCTTTTGACTCTTACTCGTTTGAAGATAGATTGAGATCCATGAAAGTCTGCCATCAGCACTCTTTCATCAATCATAATTAGAATTACTGATAGCTATGGTCAAACAACGATGTTAGAACTAATATGTATATATTAGAATTTACGGTTTTAACCAGACTTTCTAGTATAGCGAAAAAACTGGCTTTGTAGACTCTACAAAAAATTTACGATGCAGCGTTGGCAGTTATCTAAAATCTCTGGACGAATTTTGCCTCTTTTCGTCTTATCTCTAGGAGCTGTAATGCTGCCTAGTTGTGCATTTAATCAGCCAGCTAAACCTTTTAGCTCTGAGGCTTTACCGACGGAAGCGATCGCCGAAATCAGTGAAATTCGCAGTTATCCAGTGCGGGTTAAATACATCAACTCCAATGCCCCCAGACCTGCAACCGTTGGTGTACCCCTCAAAGTAAATGAAAGCGTCAGTACCGAAGATTCCTCAACTGCCCAAGTAACTTTACGCAGTGGGGCAATTATTCGCATTGGTGGGCAATCGAGTCTAACCCTCAAACCCCAAAATCAAGTTGAATTTAACAACGGACGTTTGGTCGCATGGGCAGCCAAAGATAGTCAAGCCCCCGCTCAAATCCAAACTCCCTTTGGTGAAATTTCTAGTAACGATGGCACTTTATACGTAGAAATTCCTACCAAGGCAGCAGAGGATCGTCGGGTAATTGCCCTAGATGGGACGGTTACAGTGTTGCTAAAAAGTACTTCCGAAATTGTAACGCTCGGTAAGGGTGAAGAAATTAGCATCAAAGCTAACGGCAAGGCAACAACTCCCAAACGCCTTGACAAAGAAAGTATTGCCAAAAGCATTGCCAATAATTCACTTATCTTTGGGTTTAGTACTCAGTTGGCTAGCCTGCCCCAAATTACATCGGAATTTGGCGTAACGGCTTCTGTCAAGGAAGCAAACAAAATCGAGTTTCGTCGCTCTGACTTACCCAAGCCTAGCGAAAGCCCGAATCGCAACAAGGTTACCTATACTTCTGGGGCGGCTAATAGCGATCGCAACGATCGCCGTGATGATAAGCCCGAACGCCCAAAGGAAGATACTACAGCGGCTAAAACCACTGAAACCCCATTGCCCAATGCGACCAGTAGTCCCGCACCCGCTAATAATACTAACTCTACGCCCGAACCTCAGCCCCAAAAGACTACTCAACCCTCTACTGTAACCACTAACCCCGTAGCAACTCCGGTAGAGCCACCACCCCAACAACCCGCTCCTCTAGAACCACCACCACAGCCCGTCCAGCCCGAAGTTCCCCCTCCTTCGACTGCTCCTAAAACCAAGCCCTAAAACCAAGCCCTAAAACCAAGCCCTAAAGTTAAGCCCTAAAGTTAAGTATCTAGGTGCAATTAAATATAAAACCCCAAAAGCTGTAGATCACGCACAGCGTGCGCTACAGCTTTTGGTTCTGGTTTTTAATTATGCCCACCTACTTAGAGCCTTATATAGCCTTAAATAACGTCATGCAACCTTAAATGGGGATAAAGCTAAAATTGGTGTGGCGATCGCAAACTCTTGTGTTAACATCTGACGCTTAAAAGGACACTGAATCAAGAGTGTCAACAGGGTGTAGTGAGGTGATTAAAGATGTTGGCAGCAAAAAACATATCAAGAGATAGGGCTAAAACTTTTTTATTGGCAATAACTGTTAGTTTAGTAAGTAATTTAGCAAGTTTATATACGTTGACCTGTGGCTTAGTTAATCCTCTTGAGGCGATTAATATTGACAGTCCTCAGACGCTCTCATCAATAAATACAGCAACAAGCCTTTACCTTGCCCGCAATCCCTCATCAAATCTAGATGGCAGGATTAGCTCGACCCTAGTCGATAATCAGGGCAGGTTGTGGATCGGTACTTGGCAAGGACTGAGGCAAATTGATTCCCGCTCTGGAACGGCGATCGCTTCTATATCCTTACCAAACTCGACTGTTACGACATTATTAGAAGACAATCGTGGTTATTTTTGGGTGGGGACGACTGCGGGGCTATATCAAATTGAACCCAGCTCTGGCAAGATTGAAAATATTGCCATCCAGCTATCTTCAAGTCGGATTCTCAGTTTAGCGATGGATCGGGCGGGATTTATTTGGGTAGGAACCGATCAAGGCATGACGCGCATTAGTCCCTATAATTCCGAAACCTATGCCCGTTTGCCCGACATTCCTGGAACAGCCGCTAATGTAATGCAGATCGACAATGCGGGCAATATTTGGGTGGGAACATTAAATGGTTTGTTTAAGATTAATCCTGGTACTGCCAAAATCATCGCTAGAATTCCCTACGTATCGGGGCAAATTGTCCAAGCTTTAACCATTGACCCAGCGGGAAAAATTTGGGCGGGAACACCACGCAATGTATACGAAATTAATCCGAATAACAATAAGGCGATCGCCCGTATTAATTCGGTGACAGGACGCGATATTGTCGCCCTCGCCAGTAATAAAAATGGCGAACTGTGGATTGGTATGCGCGATGGTTTAGTTCTTGCCAATACCTACAATGGAGAAATTACAGCATCTGTATATAATCTGCCCAGTAGCTCGGTGGTCAATTTGCTCATCAACAACCAACAGGTATTGATCGGTACTGAAGAAGGATTAGGCAAGATTAATACTAAGCTCAAACCATCAGAGATCCCACATGCCACGGCAGCCTTAATTTACAAGCTGTCGCCATAGCTGTTGCCCCAAAAGATGATTGGCGGCGCGAAGCGCCGCCAATCATCTTTTGCTCAAAGCCTGTAGATTTCACTACGGGCT
>NZ_ALWB01000195.1 GCF_000332215.1 Pseudanabaena biceps PCC 7429 | reverse complement strand
CGCAACTCTCTATTGGGTTTGGTTTTGAATTCCTAAAAGATGAGTGGCGGTGCGAAGCACCGCCACTCATCTTTTGGGTTTTAGCTATTTAAGCTTTTCTTTAGCCTTTTGCCAGAACTGCTCGAGTTCCTCAGTCGTAAAACTTTCGATGGGGCGATCGCTTAACTGTTCGATTGTTTCTAGCCGCTGAATAAATTTACGGTTAGTAGATTGTAAAGCAGCGGCAGGATCGAGGTCGTACCAACGGGCGACATTGATCAGGGTAAATAATAAATCTCCCAGTTCTGCCTGTTGGTTTTCCTTAGATTCATGGGCGATCGCTTGATGCAATTCCCCTAACTCTTCGTGAAACTTTGCCCATACCCCCTCCACATTGTCCCATTCAAACCCATTCGCTGCGGCTTTCTGAGAGATTTTCATGCCTGCGGTTAAAGGGGGCAGCGATCGCGCATAGCGTTTGAGTTTGTAGATGAGTTTCTGAGTATCCGCTAGATTTTCACCCTTCTCCTCCGCCTTGATTCTTTCCCAATTTTGATGGATTTCGTCCATATTTTCCGTTCTTACATCACCAAAGACATGGGGATGGCGACGAATTAATTTTTGGGCAATGCCTTCGGTAACTTCCGCAAGCGTAAAAGTATGAGTTTCACTGGCAATCTGAGATTGCAAAACTACCTGCATTAATAGATCACCCAACTCTTCCGCGATCGCTTGACTATCTCCGCCTTGAATAGCATCTACCACCTCATAGGCTTCTTCGATCACATAGGGGATCAGACTTTCAGGTGTTTGCGCCAAATCCCAAGGACATCCACCATCGGGCGATCGCAGTTTCGCCACAACATCGATCAAATGTTGCAAGGCTATCAAGTTTGCCGAATTATCGCAACTCATAATATTTGTTTAATGTTAAGAAAAGTAACAAAATGCTATAATAACTTCAATAAAAATATTGCTTTTAACAAACTATACATAGCGTCAATCTTGTCGCCAGAGATCTGCCCAATGAGTAATACCGCTAGCCCCGATCCTGAGATGCTGAGAAAACTTCTAGAGCCTTTACTAGAAGATTTTACCTATTGGTTCGACCGTTCTCAGAAATTACTATCCAACGAACGCATAGATTTTTTGTCGGAAAAGGATCAAAAAAGTTTGCTAGAACGGGTTGAAAATGCTCTCAAAGAGGTTGCAGTGTCAGTCTCACTATTTCGGGCTACAGGGCATCAAGTGGGTGTAGACATGACAACTATGAAACCTTGGCATCAACTGTTAATGGAGTGCCAAGCCGTAGGGATGCGCTACTATCGTAATCAAGTAATTTAAAATTTTAATTTCGATCTCTACCTGCACCGATTAGCCCTCTATCAGTATCTATCTAAATCTGGTGTCTTCTTATTTTTCCATCAGGGCTTCCTTATTTCACTTAAATTTATATATTTTTTCAGGAAAGTAGACATGGTACAAATTATTTACATACTCGCTTTTACTGTGCTCTCTATTTTTGCCATTAGCAATCTTATTCGTAGCATGATTGCACTTTCTCAAAATGAATCGCGCAGCTATCAAGATAATCGCAACCGCCGCGTTTCGCCTCAGTACGCACACCCTGAGTTATGGGATAAGGATGGCAAATATATTGACGAACCACTAATGGTTATTAAGTCCATTAATGTCGATGATGCTCGCTCAAGACTTGATGCTCTCTACAATTCGTCACCTAGTGGCGAAAAATAAGCAGTTAAAAAAGCAAAGCGTAAACGATACTTAACCCAAAAAGCTATAACGCACTTGCAACGTGCGCTATAGCTTTTGATGCTGGGTTTTAATTATACCCAGCCACTTAGTAAGGGTTTTCAAGTTAAGAAATGGCGTAGCCATTTCTTAACTTGGTATAGGATAGATCAGGTCGGTTTTCGTAGGTAGCAGCTACGAGACGTAAGGGGGAAAGTACGGTGCAAACCCGTCACTGTCCCGCAACTGTGAATATTTTAGAGAATATTTTGAGAATATTTTGAGAATATTTTAGATATTTTGGAGCTTGAGGTTAGCTGATGGCATTGTCATTAAGTTTCTCTAATTTGCCTCTAATTTGTCTCTAATTTATAAGTCAGGATGCCCGCCGACTGTTTGCTGTAAATTTTCATAATCCCCATATCATCTGCGAGGTACGGATGAATCATAGTCTATTAGTTTGTACTACCTGTGCCAGCACTTGGCAAAACGGCAAAAAGGTAGGAATTAGTGGTGGTGAAACCCTACTAAAAGAGCTTTCTCAATTGCATCAAGAGCGGGCGAGCGATAAATTGCGATCGCAGTTTGAGATCCGTGCCGTGTCATGTATGAGCGCTTGTAGCCATGCTTGTGTCGTTACTTTTGTCTCCGAGGGTAAATATTCCTATCTATTTGGGGATTTGCCCATTGATACGGAAAATATGCCCACAACAATATCGGCGATTCTATCCTGTGCAGAAATATATTGCGATCGCGCCGATGGCAGTCTCGCATGGAAAGAGCGTCCTGAGCCCTTAAAAAGTGGTGTGATTGCCCGCATCCCACCTGTTTGAGCGCAAAGCGCTGTTGACTGAGCAAAGTCTAAGCCCTATTTTTCTCATATAGTTGCCGTCAGATTTATCAGGACATAAACCCCAAGAGAGGGTTGCCGCGCGGAGCGCGGCAACCCTCTCTTGGGGTTTGATTTTGTCCTAACAAGATTGGTGGCTACATATTTTGCTTTGGGAATATATAGCTGTCGCTGTATGAGGACATAAAAACCAAGAATTGATTGGCGGCGCTCCGCGCCGCCAATCAATTCTTGGTTTTTGATTTGTCCTAAGTCAAGTGACTGTAGTTATACATTCATAGAACAAATTTGGTTTGCTTAACTTGTAATTTTGTTAAAAAATTTGAAATAAAACAGTAAAAGCCTCGCTAAGCGAGGCTTTTACTGTTTTATTTCAGCGTAAACTGTTCTAAAAAGATTTAAAATCAAGGGGCGATTGTAATTCCGATAATGTCGATAGATTTTTTGTATAGAGCTAAAATTCAAAAACTAAAATTTAAAAACCGAAATTTAAAAACCGAAATTTAAAAACCGAAATTCAAAAACCGAAATTCAAAAAACAAATTTGTAACACCTCATGCAAGGCACGCTCCGAGAAATTGACATCCATACTATTATCCACCTGATCGAGTGTGGGCAACGAACTGGTGAGTTGTTAATTGAATCCAGCACTGGAAAATTCTGGTTTTTATTTTTTGATAATGGTGAATTGATCTATGCTACCGACACAGATAGCAATTTGACGCGACTCCAAGATTATTTGCATGGTTTAGGCTTAGACCATGCGCTTGATCGGTTGTCTAGCTCGAAACTGGGGATTAATGTTTTAGAATATGGACAAATTTGGGCACTTCTAGAAGCTAATATCTTAAGCCCTGACCAAACTAAGTCAATTCTCGAAGGAACCATCCGCGAAGTCCTTTTTGATATTATCGGACTCTACCAAGGTACTTTTGTTTTTGAAATTAGTACGGCTCTTACGCCAAGGCTAACCAGATTTAAATTTTCGCAAATTAGTTCGCAATATTCGCAACAGCTTCAGACATGGAAGAAGTTTTATCCAGTATTGCAGTCTCTCGATCAATGCCCCATACTGCTCGATCGCGAAGCTTTGCCCCATCTAAGTGCTTGGATCGATGGCAAAACGACGCTCCGACAACTGACCAGATATACGGGGCAAGATATTAGCCAAATCGGACAGCAGATCTATGATGCGATCGCCTTGGGACAAGTGACGATTAACCCCTTAGCTCTAAGTGCGCCCCAACAGGTTAAAGTTCAGTCTCCACGTATTTTATGTATTGATGATAGTGTGACCATCTGCCGAGCGGTGGAGTATATTCTGCACAATCATGGCTTTCAAGTGATGGCGGTTTCCAGTCCTACGAAAGCTTTGAGTTTAATTTTTCAGCACAAGCCCGATCTGATTTTGTGCGATATCACTATGCCAGAAATCGATGGTTATGAGCTATGTGGAATGCTCCGCAAGTCCAGTGCCTTTGCTAAAGTGCCGATTATTATGCTGACAGGAAAAGATGGATTTATTGATCGCGTTAAAGCGCGGATGGTTGGAGCTACGGAATATCTAACTAAACCATTTGGGGAAAAAGAGTTACTGACCACTGTCGAAAAATATTGCAAGCGCTAGTTTGGCAATTTCGTGAATTGGGATAAAACCGCAAAGATGGGTGGCGGCGCTTTGCGCCGCCACCCATCTTTGCGGTTTTATGTCCTAAGCAAACCTTTCGGGTTTTGCTAGCCATAACTTATACCAATTCCAAAAATGGCGTTGCCATTTTTGGAATCTCAAAATCTTACTGGGTTTGGTGTTTAATTCACAAAAGTGTTGTCACACTTTCGTGAATTGGTATTAATTGCCGTTGCCGATCAAGATGAATGCTGACCAAAAATAAGGATGCTGTAATTCATTATCCTTGGTTTGTAATAAGCCGAGTTGAGCTTGGCGTAAAGAATTGATGATGTTGTTACCCTGTTGTAACTGGCTATAAAAATTTCCCATTAGTACCTGTGTTCCCCGATCGCTCACAGTCCAGAGCGAAGCGATCGCTGCTCGCGCTCCAGTTCGTTGAATCTGATAGCCAAATCCGAGAATTTCTTCGCCACTCCCAACTAATCCACCAATGGCAGTTTGGCAAGCACTTAAAACGATCAATTGGGTATGGGGTAGTTTCCATTCCCGTAATTCCCGTAAATTTAGGCGATCGCCATTGCCCATTAATACAAAGGAATCCTCAGGTGATCCACTGACAAAGGCTGCATGGGTCGCTAAATGGATCAGATCGTATTCTCCAAACTGAGCCACGGTATTATTGCGACTAAAGGAAGCATCAACTAATTTAGTTGTGTTGGGAAAGGTATCGGCAATTTTATCAATTTCTTTGGCGGCGAAAGGTAGCCCCGTAAAAGCAAACTTCTCATTACCCACTTCAAATTTGATGGAGCCTTGGGTAAAGGCGGCGGCGATCGCTTTGAGGGGGGCTTTGCTAATGGGCTGTACGTTCATGAAACCAGAGGCGGTGAGGTAGTTAAAGCTAAAGCGCTCGATCAGCCATTGCTTACCGTCATAGAGAGCAGCAAGGGGGATATACCGCATCTGTCCATCGGGGGCATAAAGGAGTAGTTCGACTTTAGCGGACTTTAGATCGGCTTCGATCGGTTTAATGAGATATTGATAAAGGCGTGAAGAGGAATCCTTCACATCGTTAGAGCTAGGGTCTTGCAAATCAGCGCGAAAATCTTGGAGTATTTTGGTAAAGTCTTGAGGGGCGATCGTAGTAGAACGTAAAATCGGTGCTGATTTTGCAGGTAACAGGACTAAATAAAGTCGATCTTCAAAAAGTAATGGATAGAATAAAGCTGCTCGATCGCCAAATTTCTGGACATCGATCAGTAGCGATCGCGATGTGGCAAGATTGTCACTTTGCTGGGCACTGACCTGCTGGATTTGGGCGACTAGTGGAGAACCATCAATGAGCGATTGCAGATCAGTTTTAATTGCCACCTGCTCGGGGGCAAAGAGGGTAATGCCCGCGGCCGTGCGCTCGTTACCCTTAACATCCCTCAGATAATCTTGAAGTTCTTGCACTTTTAGCAGATCGAGAATTTGGATCGCTTCGTAAATACGTCCCTGCTTTAGTAGTAGTTGGGCGAGGTTGCGGTAGGTGTAGGCAACACTTTGTTTGTATGCGGCGCGATCTTCACGGGGCAACATTCTGATCGATTGTCTAATTGCTTCGCGCACATTGACCGATTGCTTGAGAAAAGCGATCGCTAGCTCTATTTGTTTCCGTTGGGTTAGCAAATCCCCAATATTGGCAAGAACGACGGCTTCGGTACTGCGATCGCCAACTTCTCGGGCAATATTTAGAGCCTTTTGATAGGCTGAGAGGGCTTCCGCTTGTTTGTTGAGATTGGCATAGGCTCGTCCGAGATTGCTTGAAGTTACACCAATTCCCGTCCGATCCTTGACCTTCTCATATATGGTCAGAGCTTGTTGGTGAAAGGTAATTGCCTGCTCGACCTGCCCCAACCGTGAATAGGTACTCCCAATATTGTCAAGGGTAATACCTACCCCTAGCTCATTACCGATGTCTTGATAGATGGCTTTAGCTTTTTGGAAAAAAGCGATCGCTTCTTTATATTTGCCACTATTGCTATAAAGCTGGGCGAGATTATTAAAATTATTGGCTTTGCCCGCATTAACGGTGACTTCATTACTCGCCGCATCCCCGACATTGGCGCGTACGGATAAACCTCGACTGGTGAGATTGGGGTTGCTATTCTCCTCACCTAAAACATCGTATAGAAATTCTACTTCCGATTTTTTTAAGCCTGCAAAGTTCTCATTGGATAACTTGAAATAAATTTTGGTGGATTGATCGGCTAATTCTAAAGCGTGTTTATTTTGTCCGAGACTAAAATACAGTGCGCTCATATTATTGAGAATCGCTGATTCGTCCCCCTTATATACAACACAGCAGGGAGAACGCACTAAGTCTAACGCTTGGTTATAGGATTCGAGGGCTTCAGCATATTGGGTCTTATTGGCATAGATCACGCCAATATTATTCAACGTTTGGACGCGTCCATAGTAGTCGGGAATTTCCGCGAGGATTGGCAATAATTGCTGATAACTAGCCAAAGCTAGATCGTATTGCGAAGACCGAAAATAAAGCGAAGCAATACTAGAAAGCGTTAAACTGATACTCGTGCGCAAAGAATCGCGATCGCTGGGTTTCTTTTGGAGGCGATCGCGAAAAATATTTAGAGCCTGTTGATAGGTGGATAAAGCTTGGGGATAGTCTCTCTGCTTGTCATAGGTTTCAGCAATATATTGCAAGGTATAGGCAACATCCGCAGGATCGCTGTCGGGTAGTTTGACTAGCTCTTGAGCAATTTTGAGGGCTTGCTGAAAATAGGACATTGCTTTCTCATATTGCCCTGTTTTTAAATAGACATCTCCAAAGAAATTGAGCGTATCGCGCTCCCCCCAAGGGGATTTCCATTTCCGAAATAGGGCTAGTGCCTTTTGGAGATCAGCAATTGCCCCTTCAGGATCGCCCTTCTCTAAGCGATAGTGCCCCGATTGTTTCAGATTCACCGCCTCGGTAATCTCTTGCACCCGTAAATCTTCATTAGAGCTTTGGGCGATCGCACTAAGTTCTAAAGTTGCTATAGCAATTATTGGTGTACCAATAATTGCTATAGCAACTGTGAAACTAAAAAAATCACTAACTGAACGCATAGCAAATTTCCTCTCATTTATAACTAGACTTGCCTAAAACAAGAAGCACTTCATGCAGTTAGACATGAAGTGCTTCTTGTTGAGAATATATTTAAAAGGCTAACAAATTGATATTCTCCAATAAATCTAGTTTTTAGGATGAATAACTAAAGCTTTGGAAAAATTGGGCGATGTTGTGCAGCGTTTCCTATCACCACCACAGATACCATTGGAATCAGCTATATTATAACGGTTATTTGAGGTCTTAGAATAAAGTACAGCAACATGACCATAAGTAGTATTTATGCTATTACCATAGGTTTTTGGATATATTAATAAACAAGGCTTACTGTCTGAACAACCTGCAGGATTATTGTCAACTCTGTAACCATTCTTTGTTGCACTAGTTACCATAGTTGCCGCACCATAGGTAGGAGCCAAAGTTGGTATGTTACTTTGAGTCGCCCATGAAACCATTGCTCTAGCCCCCGTTACACACTCTTCAGCATTAGCTGCCCCAGCAGTTGCTAGAAATAGAGTAGACAAAGCTACCGCAGACAGACTCATCAAGTTTTTTGGCACTTTTATTGTTCCTTCTTAAACCACTGAAATTTTCTTTGTAATATGAATGATAACAATAAAAAAATAAAATTTTGGTTTGTTACTGTGATATTTCTAACGGCATTTTGTGATTAGTATCACTGACTTTCTCTTTTAGGCTTGAATTTGTCTTGTTGACTACAGCGAAATCTTTGCGCCTCAGAGGTCTTTGCGTGCTTAGTTTTGCGACCGTTTACCCTTTCTCGCCACATCAGAAATGAGGAACGTTTCATTGACTTACGCATAATTTTAATCACTTCAGATTCAGAAATGCCAAATTGGTCGTAAATCGTATCAAAGCTGGTGCGATCTTCCCATGCCATTTCCACAATGCGATCGAGATCGGCGGCAGTTATTGCTTCTTTTGTCCTCTGTGTATCCATAAAGTTATCTAAAATTTTTGTTATAGCTATATTCACTTAAGTGAGGACATCAAACCCAATAAAGAGTTGCGGCGCAAAGCGCCGCAACTCTTTATTGGGTTGGTGTCCTCACTTTTATCCCTGTTTCCAATGGCGTGCTAACTGTTTCGCCTTTAGTCCCGATTCGATTACTTCGAGTAGTCTGGTCATACCCGTTGTATTTACGATTTCATAGGTTTTATTTGCCCGACGACAAGCTTCGATCGCTCGTTCGGTGAGGGAGTGACTGGCATAACCTGTCACGATAATAATTAAATCTCCACCTGCAATTTGGCTTTCACCCTGCGCGGCAAGTTGCAAGCCATCCTGCTCGGTATACCACATTAAATTAATTGCCGAATCGCGTAACCGATTCTTAACGGCTGTTTGTAAGCGATCATGTCCTCCGAAGACTAATACCTTACCAATGAGATCGGTGTACAAAGCAGGACGTTTTTCTGATTTGCGATGTCTGGCATTAGGCTGTACATCAGGGGCGCGATCTACACGGGAGCGATTTTCAAGAGCTTTGTTATAAATAAAGGTCAGGGTTTGTTCGTGACTGCCCCGAAGGCGTGCGACGGGTCCTTCTTCACTGTGGGAATTTATTTGATTGATCAGCGCCTCGACGACTTCTTCGAGACAACCAATCGCTTTTAGGTCATTGGCATATCCTCGAACGGCGATCGAAGCGTCGGTAGCGCTAAAGAAATCGCGTTGTTCTTCGATCATCTCTAATAGATCTGCTTTTAATTCCTGTCGCCATTGAGCCGTTTGTTCAGTTATTCGTTCATCTAGTAGTCTTTCTTCACTGAGGATCAATTGGCGATCGGCGATCTGAGCGGCTAGGATTGGAGCCTCGGCGATTTCCTGTCGGATATCGGCAGCTTTTTTCTCTAGCCTTTGCTTAGTCTCACTGTCTTGGTGACCACCCTCGCGGCAATATTCTTGCAGCATTTGTTCGACCTTTGCCAACAGTGGTTTTAATCTTGCTTCAATTTGGGCTACTGCTTCTTGAATTTGGCGATCGCGCTGTTGCTGTAGGCGATTTTGTTCTAATTCTACTTTTGCCATGGTGAGCAAATCGCTAACCGATGCTTCCAGTTCATCTAATTCGGAAATATGCATATTTACTTATATTTGCCTATATTTGCTTGATTTTAATAAGTCGAGAATTAAGTCGTGAGAAGTGACGTGAATAAGTAATTATAAGAAGTTATCGTCACTAATCTCCAATGTAACCTCTCACTCGCCTAAGTGTGTATTGTTTTATGCTTCAAACTGACATCAATCCTGCCGCCTATATCGATTACGCCCTTCTAGATCCATCCGCTAGTCATGAACAGGTTGATCGCGTATGTGAAGAAGCGGATCGCCTAGGATTTGCTAGCGTATGTGTATATCCCTGTAATGTTAAACGTACGACAGAGCGACTTCTCAAAACTAAGGTGGAAATTTGCACGGTGATTGGTTTTCCTAGCGGTGCGACCACATCAAACGTTAAGCTTTATGAAGCAATGGAAGCGGTAGAAAATGGGGCAACGGAATTAGATGTGGTAATTAACTTTGGATGGCTAAAAACGGGACAGACTAATTTATTGCATCAAGATATTGCGCAAATTTGTGAGGAGACGGGCAAACCCGTCAAAGCAATTTTAGAGTTAAGCTTGTTAACTGATGATGAGCGAGAACTCGCCGCTGAAGTATGCATGGATGCTGGCGTTGCCTTTTTGAAAACTGGCACGGGCTGGGCGGGAGCTGCCACTGTGGAAATGGTGAAATTTCTTAAAGAAATCTCGCGGGATAAAGTTGGTATTAAAGCTTCAGGGGGGATTCGTACTAGAGAGCAGGCGATCGCCCTGATTGATGCAGGCGCAACACGTATCGGTACATCCCATGCCGTGGCGATCGCCCATACAAAAAATTAATTCAAAATTAATTCAAATACTCTCTTCTCATTTAAGAAATAGGGGTGTGGGGCAAAGCCCCACACCCCTATTTCTTGTTTTTATATGTTTATTTCTTTAGTAGGAGGGGAGTAATACCAAAGCTAAAAATGGCGTAGCCATTTTTAGCTTTGGTATTACGTAGTTCGGCATAATTAAAAAACAAAACCAGAGAGCATACCGCCCGCGTAGCGGGCGGTATGCTCTTCTAGGTTTTAAGTTTACTTATGCCTAGCTACTTACTTACCAAATTAATTGAGAAAATTAAGGGGTTTTCAGAAACAATTTCCTTGGTAATGGCATCAAATTGGCTATACGTAGCTAGGCACGATTAAATATAAAACTCTAAAGTCTGTAGAGTAAGCACCTTGCGCGCTACAGGTTTTGACTCTGGCTTTTAATTATGCCCAGCTACTCAGCCATACATTTACTCTGCCCTATTTGTCTGTCAATCCTAAACAATTTGCGTGTAAATTCTTGATTCGTAAATCAAGACACTTAAAATAAAAATATAAACATCAAAATCTAAGCTGTGATACCAACTCTTGATGTCAAATATGCTTACTCGATGGCTCTGGGAATGCTAATCGCCTTGACAGGTGTTTCCCTCTGGCAGCGTTTTAATGTCCCCCCCGCCCGCGATATTCCCGAAAACAATGAAGCGACAAAATTAATTGTTCCTCCCTTACCAGCTACCTTTACTCGTCCTAGTCTCAATGATGGCGAAAATATTGGTAGTCTTCGTGTTGGCAATCGTACGGAGCGATCAGTGCGGATTGTCCTATTCTCGCGAGTTACCTCTCAGAATGTATGGCAAGCAATCGAGCCCCTGAATTGGGACTTTGCACCCAATGAAGGTGGTAAAGAGGGCTTATTGCTATCCTTACCAAATTACAAAATTGCGATCGGTAAAGGTGACGTAATTTTTGCCTTTGCTACGGATGGTTCCCGCACCTATTGGGGACCAAACATAGTCGGTGAAACAGATGCTCCCTTTTGGGACAATCAAAACAAAGAATGGAGTATGGTATTGCAACCTTAAGACAATGTGAATTCAGCAATGTGAATTCAGGATAATTTGAAACGGGCTTTGAGAAAGGGTTTGCTACGCAAACCCTTTCTCAAAGCCCGTTTCAAATTATCCCGAACTGACGTTACTTATACAAAATTAGCGACTGAAATTACCTTTTTGTAACGCCAAGAGCTATAAATGTTCCATGCTAGAGGATAGTTTTTAGCAAATCTATATACAATTCCTTGTCTATCTCTTTCAAAAAGTAAGGCTTGTTTAACGGCATCTTTCTTTCTTGAAATATCTACCGTTGAG
>NZ_ALWB01000194.1 GCF_000332215.1 Pseudanabaena biceps PCC 7429 | reverse complement strand
GTGGTGCGGCTCCACCGCACCACCGATTCTGGTTTTATATTTGGATTTGTATCTTATTTTCTCGCAAGTCCCTTAGCAAAGAAATAGACATATCAAATCAAGAAATAGCGGTGTGGGGCTTCGCCCCACACCGCTATTTCTTGACTGGGAAGTTAGTAACTACTTAATGATTTTTATGGGAATCAATATAAGCTTTCAAGATTTTGAGTTGATCGGGAGTTAACACCGCATTTTGTGCAGCAGTCTCCTCCTTTTTAATAGCAAGAACTTGGTCATGCTGCTCGTCGGTTAGATGTACGGTGCTCAGAGCATGGCGGAAGGATTCCCCCTTTTTGCTTAAAGCAGTATTGAGCTGTTTTAACTGATCAGCGGTCAGCAATTTTTTAACCTTGTCATGAGCGTCAGATTCAATTTTTTTGATCTTGACTTTTTGCTCGGATGTCAAATGCAAGTCTAATCTCTGTTCGCTTTTGGCGATGAGAACATTGGATTGAGCAAATACAGGAATCGCTAGACTCCCACTTAAGGACAGGGCTAAAGCCGCAACAGGGATTAGTTTAGTCAGAATTAGGTTCATGTTTCAGTAATATGATTGATTGAGATTGATCGAGATTGATCGAGATAATGGTCTAACAATTGCTGCATCGGATTTATTCCCCCTTCTTCCCACAAGTAAATCCATAATTATGAATGTCTCTGAGAATCCAATGCTAAAAAATTAAATTTTGTAGTGGGAATCGAACATCTAAATGGCTGTGATTTCAGCCCAGCCTAGTAACGTAACTCATATTCATAATTGCCGTTGCTATCCACAACAACCTTGTTGCCATCACTATCAGCAATAGCAACAGCAGAATTACCAAATTCATCAACACAAAACGATGCTGCAACATTGCCATCACTTGAAACAGCACAGTCAACTGCTTGTGCTTTTACTGGGCTAGCAAATACCATCAAACCTAAAACTGATGAAGCCATAAACGAACTAATGCACAAGAAATGCTTAACCATAAATATAATCCAGTTCAACTTTTAACTGTTTTGTCCGCAAAAGCGACAGACACAAACCTGTTTACAGAATTTAGTCTTTCCAAGTTAAAAGTACCCAAGTTTTGGATATTACTCTACAGAAAAAGGTAGAAAATCAAGCAAAATTTTAAAGCCTTATATAGGAATAATACCAAGTTAAGAAATGGCATAGCCATTTCTTAACTTGAAAACCCTTACTAGGTTTAGTTTTTAATTCACGAAAGTGTGACAACACTTTTGTGAATTGGTATAAATCTATGATTTAATCCACAAAATTATTAGCCCTATTTATATCGCAATGCAAGGTTTACTTAGGACATAAAACCCAAAAGATGAGTGGCAACGCAAAGAGCTACCACTCATCTTTTGGCAGTAAACCTTGGGGTTTGATTTGTCCTAAGTCAAGTGACTGTAGCTATAAGTGTTGGCTCACTTCAGTGAATTGGTATAAAAAACAAGAAGAGAATAGTAGCGCTTCGCGCTACTATTCTCTTCTTGTTTTTTAATTTTGTCTTACCGCGAGTGGCGATCGCTATAAATAAAAAGAGGAGACATTATTGATCTCCTCTTTTTATTTAGTTTTATGTTAACTAAATATTATTAGATAAGCAAAAACTATTAGGTTTGTTTTGTTCTAGCAAATAAATTTTTAGAACGAGAAGGTGGTACGGATTACACCAACGGTAGCAGTTCCGTTAGCGCTATCGCTACCTTGGTTGAATACAAAGAATACACCAGGAGTGATGCTGATATTCTTAGAAACACGGAAACGATAGAAGGCTTCCAACTGGTAAGGAGTGCTTGCACTACCTTGAGCAGATCCAGTGACACTGGTTCTGAGCAAAGGCTGACCGAAGGAAAGGGCTGCAAGGTCGCCTTCACTAAAGATATCCTTCAAGGAAAGCGCAGCTAACCAGCTAGTAAATGTAGTACCAGCGGTGGTTGTGCCCGTGGAGTTAGCGAAGGTGTAAGCGCCCCAAGTGTTAAATGTGAACTTCTTGGTGATATCCCAAATCAAGCTACCTGCAACGGTATCTGAGTTGATTCCACTTACGCCAGGCGCACTTACTCCACCAAGAGAGTCAGCGTTTAGACTAGAGCTAAGGGTATTACCAACTGTGTATGCACGAGCATAACCAATACCGAGAGTAAGTGCATCAGAGGGCTTTGCTACCAACTGAGCAACAATCTTGGTATCTCCACCAGATATTCCACCTTGACCAGAAGCAGCAGCTGCATTAGAAGCGCTGTAAGCAACTTGGAAACTAGCACTCTTGCTAAAGTTCCAGTCAAAACCAGCTACTGCTAGTCCTGAAGCACCACCACTAGAAGCGATGCGGATCAATGGATTGAAACGACCGAAACGAGAAATAGTTCCTTGGCTATCACTCTCAAGAGGATTAAGAGGATTGATGATATCTTCTACAGCACCGATAGGGGCGATGTAAGCAGTGAATTGATCGCCGACGGGGAACTTGTAGTACAAGCGATTGATTTCAAAGTTATTAGCAGAGCTGCCAGTAAATCCAAATCCATCAAAGGATAGGCGAGTACTGTTGCTATTTGCCAGTGCATTGTAGTTAGAAGTGTTGCTAGCTTGCAAACGGGTTCTTAATAAATCCTTGCCAGTGAAGCTGGTGTCTAGATTGAGACGAACGCGGTAGCTGAAAGTTGTGTTTGTGCTGCTAACACCAGTTGAAGAAACGCCATCGGTTCCAGCGGCAAGACCGAAGATTGCTTCTCCACGTAGTTTGGTGGTGGTGGAGAATTGCTGAGCTTCGAGCTTAGCAGTCTTTGCATCGAGGGCATCTACACGACCACGAAGAGTTGCAAGTTCAGCAGCAAATTCTTCTTGAAGCTTTTGAAGGGTGGCGAGATCTTGCTTGCTAACCTTGTCAGCCAAACCTGCGGAGATGATTTCGTTAATCTTGTCCAAGCAAGCATTCAAACCAGCAGCAAATTCATAACGGCTAGTTGCTTGTTTGCCACGGAATGTGCGATCAGGGTAACCAGCGATACAACCGTAGCGCTCTACCAAGGATTGCAGTGCGGTGAAGGCCCAATCGGTAGGGCGAACATCGCTAAGTTGAGATACTGAAGTAACATTTTGAGCGATCGCATTAGGACGTGCCAAGCTATCGGTACTTACTGAGCGAATTACTTCAGAGTTTTGAGAAGCTTGAGCATTAGCTCCACCACTGATAAGGGCGGATGCAGCAACAGCGGCAGATATGACTACGCTGTAATTTTTCTTGGAAAACTTAGACATTTAGATTACCGTTCCTCACAAAATAACAGTCTTAACACCTGTCTTAATTTAATGTAGCAATAATAGCAGCAAAAAGTTAAGTGTTAATCGATACATTGTTCATGTATTTACAATTCAACCTTACCTTGATTATGTTTTTTTGCGATCGCAAATAACTGTAATGAATATCAAAATAAATAGAAAAAGCTAATTCCTAAAAAAGACGGGGATGTGATAATTTTGGGAATCAGAGGTGGTGGGCTTGCTATACTTGATCGAGAACTTGATCGAGATTAGTGGAAGTCCTATTTTTTTCGCAAATAATTGCGACTTTAGGTTGTAATTTGGGTTGTAATTATATTCATGACCTCGATCTTCTGACAATCCCTAATAATTTACATCAGCAATTTACCTTAGCAATTTACCTTGATAATTTACCTTGATAATTTACCTTGGTAATTTATATAAGATTGCTTTTACGAGATCGCTCGCTACCGATTTTAAGTAGTTCTGCATAATTAAAAACCAAAACCAGAGAACGTACCGCTTGCGTAGCGAGCGGTACGTTCTTCTAGGTTTTAAGTTTACTTATGCTTAGCTACTGCTTAGCTACTTATGAGATCTCTTATCGCTAGTTACGATTTCTGAAGTAAAAAAATAATTAATATCCAAAATATTTGCTGGAGCAATTGGGCTAAAATATAAACAGCAGGGGAACACTATACAAGCTAACTTTGCAAATCCGTAAGCCGTCTAAGCCCTATAATCATGGCAAAAGAGAGCTAAAACCCTACCGAAATCGTTGAAATTTCTTTGGGAATGCATCATAAGAACGGGGCAACCAAAAAATATGCGTTTCGATCCATATTTTTTCGCTATCCCATTTTTCTTGTTCTGTAATGATATCGCAGCGCTATCTGGATCGCCTCTAAAAAGATAAATCAACCTCTTTGGTTTCGTTTTGATAAGTCGAACCTATAGAAGTTGTTTTCCGTGATAATCATCGAAACTTTAGCTTTCGTTGGTTTGTGATATTGATTGCTGTTTGGCTCTCCCTACTGTGGCTTATGTTCGTAGGTTGCTATTTTGTTACCCCCCTCGTTCGATTTAATTTGCTCACCTTAAACAATCGCTTGATCTTCGCCTCATGGAATTCTCGATTAATCAACTGTTAGACAATTTCTCTGATGACAAACTAGTTACACCCAAAGCGATTGAAAAAAAACTTGGGATTGGTGATGACAGCAAAAGCGTGCGTCGACTCCAAGTTGCTCTTGATGCTCTCGAAAAAATTGGTGTCCTTGAAAAAGACAAGGGTCGATACCGACGCATTCATGAAGAGGGTTTGGTTGAAGGTCGTTTACGTTGTTCTAGTAAAGGCTTTTGCTTTGCAATTCAAGATGTTGAGGGTGCTGAAGATATCTATGTCAGAGAAAGTCGTCTGAGCAATGCTTGGAATGGCGATCGCGTTTTGGTGAGGGTAACTAAGGATGGTGTGCGACGGCGATCGCCTGAGGGTGAAGTCCGCTTGATCCTCGAACGCTCAAACCCTACTTTACTCTCAACCGTAAAGTTTACCGATGATAGCTATCGAGCCTTACCCCTTGATGATCGGCTGCTGTTTGAAGTGGAATTAGTACCAGACGAAGAAACGCCCGATCTGAGCGTAGCGGTGGGAAAACTGGTTCATCTGGAAATGGTGCGGTTTTCTTTAGGCAATCATTTGCCTTTAGGGCGGATTTTGCAAATCTTGGGCGATGATGCAGAATCAACTAACGATATCGATCTGGTCTGCTGCAAACATAATTTACCCCGCAGATTTAGTGCGAAAGCTTTGACTGCCGCTGCGAGTTTGCCTCGTGGGGTTAGAAAGGCAGATCTCAAGCATCGTCTTGACTTGCGCAAAACCCTGACGGTGAGAATTGGTAATGCTGCTGCGATCTCGATCGCTGAAGTGGAAACGGGTTGGGAATTAGGCGTGCATATTCCTGATGTCGCGACCTATGTTGCCTCAGGCTCGCCGTTGGATTTAGAAGCACAGAAGCGGTTGCGTTCATTTTTCCTTGGAGACACGGTCTTGCCGATGTTGCCTGAAATGAATGTATTTAATCAACCTGAATATCTAACGATGTCGGTGTTGATTAAGTTAGATCGCGAGGGCAATATGCTTTCCTTTGAGATCCAGCCTTCAGCCGTATTAGTGCGGGCTAACTTGAGCTATCAAAGAGCGCAGCAGATTCTTGATGGGAAGGTGGCAGTTGATGAAGATGCCCCCAGTCAAGAGATCGATACTGAGGTAGAAGAACTGGTGCATTTGATTGCTAAGGTAGGAACGTTACTACAAAATCAGTCCAATGCGATAAGACTAGTTTTGCCACAAATTCCCTCTCAAGAAGCGGATGAGGGAGTCAGGGGCTTAACGGTGATTCCTTTGACTTTACAGATTTCGGGTTCGGTAATGGAGGTAATGATCCTTGCAAATAAAGCGATCGCCTCCCACCTACATTCCCTTGCTGTTCCTTCAATCTATCTGCACCAAATCCCCCCCGATCAAGGAAAGGTCGATGATTGGACTAAGCTCTTGGAGAGCATAGGGATTGCCTCAAAGTTGGAAAATCCCGAACAGCTCCAAATTGCCGATCTGCATCGGATTTTGGGACAAGTAAACCAGCTTGAACAGGAAGCAACTCGCGACATTCTCAAATATTTGTTGCTGTCGATGTTTAAGACTAATGAGTATGTGCTTACCCCTGCCATGCATTTTGGTCTGGGCTTAATCGAGCAACCCTACGTGCATGGTGTGTTTCCTCAAAACCACTATGGCGATCTACTAATTCAACGCATTTTACATACCGTGTTTGAAGAAGGGCGAGATCGTCGTAGCATCAGGATTAAGGATGGGGTGAACCTGCGTAGTTCTAGCTCCCACGGTCAAGTTAATTGGAGCGTGTTGCCTCCTGAAACCGAACGCCAATTAATTGAAGACTTGGAAGCCGTCGTACCGAAACTCAATCAAGCTGACGCTCTATATCATCGTTCGATCGCTGATCTCGATGGATTGCGTAAGGCGGAGTTTATGCGATCGCACACGGGTGGCAACTTCTTCGGCATTATTACCAGCGTTCAGTCCTATGGCTTCTTTGTGGAGATTGAATCGCTATTAGTGGAAGGGCTAGTGCATGTCAGTTCTCTTAAGGATGATTGGTATGAGTTCCCCTTAATCAATGGTAAAGGTCGTGCGAGGGCTTCGACTTTGCTAGTCGGTCGTCGCAGTGGTCGCCAATATTGTCTGGGCGATCGCGTAGAAGTGCAGGTCAAGGGCGTAGATTACTATCGCCAGCAAATTGACTTAGTTGCGGTGGTAAATTCTGAAGGCGATCGCGATCCATCCAATACCACTGAGGCTAACTCAGAATCAGCTTTAGCAGAATTTTCTGAGGCAAACGACGATTCTGAAACTTTAGAATGATTAAATAGCTATTGACTGGAGTTATGCTTCGGTCAATAGCTATATTAATTAACCTTAATTATAATTAATCGCTCGTTTTAAGCGTTCGTTTTAATCGTGCATTGACGCTAGTTTTATATCCTACTCTCCACGAGTTCTCCACCATGTCGCTTTCCCGCCTATTGGTGACCGTATTAAACCGTCTTCAGCCATCTGCGGAGACGGTTATGCTTATTTCGGCGATCGCCGTTGGCTTAATCAGTGGGACTGGGGTAACCCTATTTCGCAAGCTGATTTTAATCGCCCAAGAATTTTATTGGCATGAACTAGCCTTAGCTTTTATTGCCAAGTGGCATTGGGCAATTGTTTTCATCCCGATGATAGGCGCCGTAGTAGTTAGCATTTTACGCTTCAAGTTAGATCGAGATGAGGCTAGTACTTCTAGCCGAGAATTAGCATTATCCTATTCACAGGTTCCGCTAAAAACGGTAGCAGCAGCGCTTTCTCTTGGGGCAGGAGCTTCGCTGGGACCTGAAGGACCAAGTGTGGAGCTAGGCAGCAATATTGGATCTTTGCTCGGTCAAATGATGCAATTTTCTAGCGAAAGGATTAGGTTACTGATCGGTGCGGGGGGCGCTGCGGGTTTAGCGGCTGGGTTTAACGCACCGATCGCAGGTGTATTTTTTGCGCTAGAGGTCTTACTCCGCGATTCCTATCGCACCAATAAATCCAGCCCAAACTCTGATGTCAGTGTTGTGGTTATTGCTTCGGTAATTTCGGCATTGGTTTCCCAGATCAGTCTGGGGGAAAGACCCGCTTTTAGTTTGCCTGTCTATGAAGTACGCAGCTATTGGGAGTTACCGCTCTATCTTGGCTTGGGGGTATTAGCCAGTGCTGTTGCGTTAATGTTTACCCGTGCGATCAAGCAGGCAAAGAAGTTTTTTGCGGGGCAATGGAAGATCGCTCCCTTTATGCAAAAACTCCCTATGCCGATCAAACTCTTAATTGGGGGCCTATGTGTCGGCATTATTGCCTTGACCTTTCCTGAGGCGATCGGTATTGGGTATGAGACGGTGGAATCAATCTTGCAAGATACCCCATTCACCATTCCTCTACTGGCGATGCTGTTGGCGATCAAACTCGTACTAACGGCTATCAGCTCTGCTAGTGGTTTTGTCGGTGGAATATTTGCGCCTTCTATCTTCTTAGGAGCTGTATTGGGTAGTTTGTATGGACAGGCGATCTCTAGCTTTTTACCCGCATCGATTCCGATTGCGGCTTCTCCTGCCTATGCTCTAGTCGGTATGGCAGCAGTCTTGGCAGGAACGGTTCGCGCTCCTCTGACATCCGTATTACTACTATTTGAAATGACCCGCGACTATCGCATTGTCTTGCCTCTCATGGCAGCAGTGGGACTCTGTGCTTGGGTACTTGATCAACTCGATACATCTAAAGCCGATCGGATGATGATGCAATGGTCAGACCTGCCCGCCGACATTGAGGTGCTGGAAAAAATTAAAATTGCGGAGGTAATGACCCTCAATCCCGCATCGGTTAAATATTCGATGCCGTTACTACAAGCCGCCCAATTTATTACTAGTGGCTATCACCATAGCGCCTTAGTTCTTGATGACATTAACCATTTACAAGGTATCCTTACCACTCAAGATATCAAACGACTTTTATCTAACACTGTGGTCGATCGCCCCCTTGAAGAAATGACCGTGCAGAATATTTGTACCAAAGAAGTGCTCTATACCTTTGCCGATGAATCGCTTGCCGAAGCATTGAAACGCATGGCAACTAGAGATCTGCGACAGATGCCCGTAGTCGATCGCCACCAACCTAAGCGCGTAATTGGGATGGTTGATCGCTTAGCAATTACGACAGCCTATAATACTGCTCTAACAAAACGGGCGATCGCTGCTAGAATTACAGCGACTAAGCCAACCGTGACTATTGCAACTGTTCACAGTAATACTGTAAATAATGTTTTTAGCAATGGATCTGGCAATGGATCTAGCAATAATGCTAATGACAAGAGCAATGATAAAGACAATAATCTAAATGCAAATAATGTAAATAATTTAAACAATGCTCTAAGTAATAGCCTAGATAGCGCTTCAAACAATAATTTAAACAGAGAGTCAGATATACATAGTTCTGAGGCGGTTTCCTCTTAAAATTTACGCATAGATTGTCTAAATATCTGGCAAATAGCCCAAAAAGGATGTCATGGATAGCGAAGAAATACTAATTGAATTTGTAGCAAATGGCGATCGCCCCAAAGGTGCGTCGGTAAAATCGATTAGCACCACTAAGATTAAAGACAGTATCCAAAGACTTGCGAATCTAGTACAGCAACTCGCAACCGACAGTTCTTCAAGTCATGCCAATGGATTAGCTCTAGATGAGGTCGAAATTTCACTGAAGCTCACGGATACGGGTGAGGCAATTTTATTAGGTGATGGACAAAGCAACGGGGCAATGACTTTGCGGTTTCGGCGTGTAAGTAGTGCTGTGGCGATCGCAAGTCCTAACAATACTATACCAACGCAATCTCTTACCTCTAGTACGGGGGTCGACTATACTAAGCTGCGTGCTTTGTTAGCTGGTGGTAAGTGGCAAGAAGCAAACCAAGAGACATGGAATGTGATGTGTCATGCGGCGCGTAAGAATATTGGTTCGGTGTTGACATCTGAGGAAATTAAGCAAATCTCCTGTGACGATCTGCAAATCATTGACAAGCTTTGGCAGCAGCACAGTCAAGGACGCTATGGATTTAGCGCCCAAAATCAGGTTTATATGTCATCAATTCTAGGATAAATATTTCTAGAAGTTTCTAGGATATTCTGGAGATACTTTTGAGGTGTTTCTAGGATGATATTTGCAGGTTAGGTAATGTTGGGGCTTTACAGCGCTTTTCCTGATAAATAGACATTTTATCATTCATCAATTCATACAATCCATACACAATCCATACACAATCCATACTTGAAGGGGTCAGTCAGCATCATGGATCAGGACAAGCAAAAGCAGATTACAGGCTACTTTATCGAGGAAGCCAAGGAACATCTCCAAACTATCGAATCAGGACTGCTGAATTTGCAAACACTGATGGGAGATGCTGAAGCCGTAAATGAAATATTTCGTGCTGCCCACTCAATTAAGGGGGGAGCTGCAATGCTGGGATTTAGCAGCATTCAACATGTTGCCCATAATTTTGAAGATTATTTTAAGGTAATCCGCGAAAACACCAATTTTAAGGTCGATCAGGATCTCCAAACGCTTTTTCTTCAAGCTTTTGATAAATTGCAAGAGTTAGTCGAACATCTCCAAAGCCCCTATGGTTTGACTAAAGATGCGGTGGATGGAGTCATGGCTGGCTCCGATCAAATTTTTGCTAATCTTAAAGCCCATCTCCAAAATCTGATCTCTGGTAAACCCACTGAGGTACAGCCTAAGAGTGCGATTAAGTCGGGAAGCAAAACGCCTAAGATCGATACAAAAGCAATGCTGACGGCTTTTCAGGCTGAGGTTCCACTCAAATTGCGGAATATGTTGGAGCTGTTTAAGCAGCCTGATAGTCCCCGTAGCCGTCAGAATTTGGAATCGATCTGTACTCAGTTACAGGAAATTGGCGATCGCTTTGGTCTATCCACTTGGTCATCTTTAATGGAATCGGTGCGCATTGCCGTTGCGAATCCGAATAATCAATTTCGCACGCTTGCACCGACTCTGATTAAAGAAATCAAGCAAGCTCAAGAACAGGTGCTGGCTCAGAAAATCGATCAAGTCAAGGCTTCCTCACAATTGCTGCAATTAATACCTGCAAGCTTGGTAGAAAAGGTGGATACTACCATTCCCACTAAAGTTATTAGTAGCAAGCCTGATAATACCTCCGCCGATGAGGTAAGTAAGATCTTTGGTGCGGTGATCGAGGAAGACAAGGCGATGAAGGGCTGGCAAACCTTTAGCGATCGCGTGGGATGGCGACAGAATGGAACTTGGATTGCTTCCAATGCTACTTCACCACAATCGCCTCCTGAGGGACATTTCCCTACTCCTCTTTGGTTAGCAGCATGGCATCAATCTAAGGATTCTAAAGCAAAGGAGTTTCAGGCTCAGTATGCCGCGCTTTTGGCTAAAATTGCGAACTGTAATATCAATTAGTAACTATAGGCGCGTACTAAAAGTGCGTACTAAGTAGCTAAACAAAGATAAACTTAAAACCAGAGTCTGCGCCGCCCGCTGCGCGGGCGGCGCA
>NZ_ALWB01000193.1 GCF_000332215.1 Pseudanabaena biceps PCC 7429 | reverse complement strand
ATTAGTCAGAGCAGCCCATGACCGTAGTTTAGACCAAAATAGCGAACGGCTATGGCAAAAACTGGAGTCGCAACCCGTAAGATTTGAACAGGAAATCAAAGTACCAGAAGCTGGTAAACGTAAAGCCCGTATCGCCAAATTAGCAGTACGATTTTCTAAGGTTAATCTACGGGTTCCCTATCGTTTTGACAATCGTGACCCATTACCAGTTTATGCTGTCTATGCCACTGAAATCGATTGTCCTGAAGGTGAAACTCCTTTGGAGTGGATGCTTTTGACCACTGAAGTCGTGGAAGACTTAGAAACGGCCATTAAGATTTTACGTTGGTATACTTACCGTTGGCGGGTGGAAGATTTCCATAAAATCTTGGCTCAATAGGTGTTTCGGGGAGATCAAAAATACTGAACGCTTCAATGCTTTTCATGACAAGCGTTTCAGACATCGAAGACCTCCGAGGCTAAAAACATTTTGCATCAATTATTTCAGCCATTTAAGCTAAAGCACCTCCCCGAAACACCTATTGAGCCAAAATCTTTAATTCTGGCTGTCAGTGTGAGCGCTATCGACTTGCTGCTGAAGGGACTGGAGTTTAGACTAAAAAAGGTAAAAAAGGCAGAGTAAAAGAGATACAAACTGCCTAAAGTAGATGAAAAAGAAAAAGGAACATCTACAGTCATGATTATTGACAAACTACAAGAATTTCGTCAACAGGTATATAGATTTTTAGGAAACGGACGGGATGCAGCAGTATTAACCAGTCCAAGCGTAAAGTCATTTGCGGAATTATCGTTATCTGCGGTGTATCGGCGAAAATGGTCAAGCCTATATGAGTCACTAAAAGACAGTCGACCAAGACGAGGAAGGCTCAGACGACTGTGTGTGGAACAAATACCCAAAGACATTCGCCCATTGCTAGCAGGAGACCATACAGGATGGGGAAGACCGCACGCCAAACGTTAAAAGACAGGAGCTTTGTACATCAACCGAATTTGGTTGAAGGCAACAAACCGATCGTGTTAGGACATGACTACAGTACCTTGGGGTGGGGTGCCAGAGATGGAAGGGAGTTGGGCAATTCCGTTATGTCACGAGCGGATCAGTAGTTTTGAGACAGCAGCCCAAAGAGGTGCATTCCAACTGAGGCAAGTATGTCGAGACTTGTCTGTAAGACCGATCGCCACCTATGACAGTGAATATGGTAGTGCGGCCTTTATGAATTTTGACCGAGGATATTCCCGCAGACTTACTGCTGCGTCTACGTCCTAACCGATGCTTATACAAAGCTCCTGCACCCTATAGAGGCTGTGGTCGTCCCCGCAAGCATGGAGATAAATTCCAACTTGCCAATGCTGATAGTTGGGGAGACCCATCGGCAACTTTTAGCTTAGAAGATGAGACAGTCGGACAGGTGCAAATCCAGCAATGGTCTGATTTACACTTTAAAAAAGCTGCCCAACGCCATTTCCAAGTTATTCGAGTCACCCATCCCCATTGCTCTGGTTTGTGGTTAGCTTGGGTGGGGGAACAGATGCCATCTTTAGTCCAGATTTGGCGTTTGTACTTACGTCGTTTTGCTATCGACCATTGGAATCGCTTTGCCAAACAACGTTTACATTGGACTCTGCCTCATTTGTTGACTCCTCAACAGGCTTTGCGTTGGAGCGATCTTATGCCTCTATTGTCTTGGCAATTGTGGTTAGCCCGTCAACTAGTTATTGATAGTCCTTTACCTTGGCAGAAACCCCAAACCAATCTCTCCTTTGGTCGAGTCGCTCAGGGCTTTGCCGCACTTTTAGTCAGGATTGGCTCTCCAGCCTGTTCTCCTAAACCTCGTGGTAAGTCCCTTGGTTGGAAATCTGGGCGTAAGCGTTCTCCTTTTCCTCGCTTTCCTATCATCAAAAAACGGGTTTCTCGTCCCAAAAAGGTCAACAAAGACAACCTTAATTCCTAACCCTCAATATTCTCGTTTTCATTCTCTTAGATTTCCTCAGTTCTTTATTCTCTGAGTTACTTTTTCCTGCTCTTTTTCTGCTTATCTCAATCACCTTAGTCTAAACTCCAGTTGGTAAAGCAATGCGTAAAACTATCGACTCCCTCGCCAAGCCCAATAAATATCCCATCATCTTCTTTGTCTTTACCCTAACCCTCAGCATCGCCGCCAACGGCTTATCATCCCTTGCTCCTTGATACCCTCGGCACATGGCTAGAGACAAAATATGGCTTGAGCAAAATCTTTTGGCAAATTGTAGTAGTAAGCATCCTCTCGATCATTCTATTTCTATCAATTTCCAACATCAAACGCATCATCTCCAATATCTTTGGCGATCGCAGCTTGATCAGTGAAGCACCCGAAGAACTAAACGCCACATTTAGGGGATTAATTATCTTTGCCAGCCTCACTGTAAACTCTGCCGCAAAAATTGCCATCCAACATCACTGGAAAGAAAGTAAAGGTGACCTTGAGCATTGTTGGATTATTTGCGGAGGCGAGAAAGCACTAACAGTCACTAAGGAAATAATTAAGAGCCTAGATATACCTGAAAATATTTTCCACTTTGAGCGCGACTACCCCTTGAGCGATCCAGAAAACCCTAAAAACCAACTTTCCCTAGTCCTCAATCCCGAAGATGCTAACGATCCTAATCAGATTCGTAAAATTGTCGAAGCCATATATCAAGATGCGAAGGAAAACTACGATCTGTATGATTCAGACATCATCGCCGACTATACAGGTGGCACAAAATCCATGACCGCAGGACTAGTCCTCGCCTGTGCTAGTCCAGATCGTCGATTACAATATGTACTGAGCGATTATATTGATAATAAACCAGTCAATCCCAAAGTGATGGAGAGCAAACTCTCCTATAGCCTTAAACCAGTCAAGACCTACTAAGCACTCCATGCCAAGCCCCAAGAAACCAGCGATCGCCAAATGGACAGACGACACCGAAATCGTCAGCATCACTTTGAGCTTAAGAGCGATCGCTGACATTGAATTATCCCCCAACTACACCACCGCATTCCATGCATGGTTTCTCCATCAAGTCCGCGACAGCGATCCACAACTCTCGGCTTATCTCCATGATGGACAATCCGAAAAAGCCTTTGCCATATCTCCCCTGAATGGCAAACTCGAACTTATATCCAACACCTTCCTTGCTAAAGCAGATAGTACCTATACTTGGACAATTTCCGCCCTATCCAAGCCTCTATGTGCATGGCTGCAAACTTGGTACAGTAATCATCCAGAGATAATTAACCTTTACAAAGGCAACTTCGCGATCGAGCAGATCGACATTAATCAACCACCTACTACCTACAATAACCTCTGGTCAGTTTCATCAAATCCAGAACCAAGATTTACACTTGCTTTCTTAACTCCTACTTGCTTTCGCAGCAAAAATCACCATTTACCCTTACCGATTCCCACTAATATTTTCCATAGCTACCTCCGTCGCTGGAATGACTTTGCTCCCGAAGCTTTTCCTCAAGAAGATTTTTTAGCATGGATTGAACAGGTAGTTTACATAACTAACTACGATCTTAACTGTACTAAAGTTGCTGTTGCGAAACAGGGCTATGTGACTGGCTTTACTGGTACAGTCGAATTTGCTGTTGATCTTAAAGCCTCTCAAAATTCTGATTTTGAAAGGTTGCTTTCGGCATTAATTAAACTCGCTAATTATTGTGGTACAGGACATAAAACCACCTTTGGGCTGGGACAAACGAGACAGATTGGGAAGAATGAAGTCGGAAGTGAGAAGAGTGAAAAAGAAGCAATTACAACCACTCCAATCCAAGAACATTTAATTAAAAGAATTGCGGAACTAACGGATCTATTCCTGCAAACCAAAAAACGACAAGGCGGCGATCGCGCTCAGAACACTGCTACTATCTGGGCAACCATCTTAGCCCGTCGAGAATTGGGCGAAAGCTTGAAGGCGATCGCGATCGATCTCGATATGCCCTATGAAACGGTCAGGAAATATGCCCAAGCTGCACGTAAAGCGATCGGGGCTTTAGAATCGAACTTGAGACTGTAGCTTCATTTTCATCTTTACAGCAAAGGTAAATAATGCATCAACTCTTGAGTTGCCTCATCTATCATTTTCTGTCTAAGAGAAATTGGTGCTAAAACTTCGCCATTGGGTCGCCAGTCTCGCAATCTTTGAATAATATTAATGTCATTCGGGCGAATTAAAGCTTGATAGTAGTGATCGCTGGGACTACGTTGTTTGAGAATAGCTAAAATACTTTCTCTGTCATGGGCATTAGATATAGCTTTTTGGATCAAAGGTAAAATCTGATTATAGGGAATAGATTTAAAGGTGGGATGACGCACTGTGTTATCTACATACCAACGCGCAAAATCTTCTGAAAAGCGAATTAATAAAAGTTGTGGTTCTTCATAAAACTTAAAACCCCACGCTTTTTGTAACTCTATCTGCACTACTTCAGGTGTCGGCAATTTACCACTATTACGTAATTGTTTTAAATGTTTAGGAACTTCACGATCGCCCCAAGCGAGAATTTTCAAGCTTTTAGAAGTAATCCGATCTAGACGATAATTGTGCCAACCCATATTACCGTCAGGATCGATACCATAGGCACTGAGGTATTTAGCACGACGCAGATAGTTAATACAGACAGGATAAACAGTGATCTGCTTAATATCACTCGAAAATCTGGACAACTCATTCGGATTTATTGGCAAAGATTTAGTAATACTCGCTGAGGTTAGTTTAATCACTTCATAATCGAATTGAATCACACCATTGTCCGCAGTATGCCAAAGATCGGCTAATTGCTTGTGATAATCATCTACTCGATCTTGCACATTAACAGGCAGAATGTAATCGAGATTAACAAAAGTATGTGGCAGTTTTTGGTGTTGCGATAGCAAGCGATCGCCATCCTGTTCTGCAACCAATAGCTCTGAAAGAGAATCTAGCAATAACTCTAGATTTGGCTGCACCATTGAGAGCGTATCAAGAGCAACTAGCAGATCAAGACATTGCTGACGCGATAGATTTTGACTCAGCCATGAGTTAACTATAGGCACTTGAGAAGGTGATCGCTCAGTGGAAAATCCCAAATAAAGATCAGGTGGTAACTGAGGTAAAAGATCAACAGGCAAAATTTGAAATTCGCCTCTAGGCAGAACTTTTAGCCACCCAAGTCGTGCTAACTTCTCTAAATCTGCCCGTATAGAACGATGCACAGTGGCAAAGGGGAATTGGGATAGTTCGGCTTCCAATTGCTGCTGATCAAAACCTGTGAGTAATTGGAGATGCAATTGCGTCTCCGTTGTGATATGCAACCAATTATTTAAAGACTTTGCACAAATACAATGGCGATCGCCACAGCCATTGACAAAAGTTTCAGCCTTGAATTTGTCAGAAATAGGATGATGGCGAGTATATAGGCGATCACGTAGGTCAGCATAATGAAACAGATCAGGCAACAGGCGATCGCGATAAATCATTCCTAAAATTACCCAAAACCGCACCGCCCGACTCATACTACTCGCCAGATTTCCTTGGACTAACCAATGTAGGATTTGGATAGTTGGTGCGCTTTGAAAAATAGCCGTGATATCAGATGACATAAATCCTTAATTGAATACCCATCTTCAATGATGCCCTATAGTAACAACAAAGATACTTAATTGCACTCCAGAATGCTAGACAGAAAATTAACAAAATCAAGTAATTTCAATCATTTGCATAAATAGCCCAGTTTGCTTAATTTTTCTTGACTATTATGAAGTATTTAGCCCAATTATACTCTTTCAGTCTAAACTTATGACAAGTAACTTGCAGTGGCTCTCACTCATGGCTATTCCCAAAATTCAGTTATTTCTAACTACCAAAAAATCTGTTAATGGACTTGCCTATCAGCAGTTAGAGATTGAGATCCTTACGCCTGATCGTGTGATTAATCCTGCCGATCTGATTGGGTTAGAACTCCCTTCTGGTGTGGATACTAGTAATGGCGTAGTGATTTCAGGACGAGCCCCAATCTGGCTCTATGCCTACTTTGTCAATGAATTGCACCCGACTAAGTGGGTAGCTTGTTACGACCCGCGTATTTCTGGTGGCGTTGTAGTGGCGACCCATAGTAATCAAGTAACCATTGGTCAGATTATTACTGAATCTCAATCCAGCGAAGTCCAGCTATGTCCAGCCCTGATGATTGTTGGTCCCCCGAATAGCGGCAAAAGCGTATTATCCCATGCCTTATTTCAAACCTTGCTACAGGAAAACTCTCAAGTGTATTTACAGAGAGCAAATTGGGATGGTGAGGGGAACTGGACAATAGAGCTAGGGGATGAAGGGCAAGCAGAAATTATGAAGGTTTCTAACAAAGGGGAATTAACCCAAGGCTTTTTTTCCTATCATGCTCAAGCAATTTTAGAATTACGCCGCCAAAAATCTTTAGTAATTGTCGATATTGGCGGAATGGTACAACCTGAAAAGCAACCGATTCTTGAAGCTTGCTCCCATTATTTGATCGTTAGCTCCAATTCCGATGAGGTGATTAAATGGCATGAGTTTTGTCGCGATCGCGTTAATCTCTCTACCATAGCCGTGATTCACAGCACTTTGCAGACTTGTGAAGAAGTCAATCAATCGCAACCCTATTTAGAAATGACCTGTGGCGCTTGGTTAATGGGTCAGTCTCGCGCTGTGCCTGATGAGTTATTAAAGAGAGTGCGATCGCTTCTTTTGGGTAGTCCTAAAAAGGAAAGGATGAGGGAAAATATCTAGATGGTTGTTACAGATTAAAGCAATGTCAGAGTCAAGTCCATCATGTCCATCATGTCCATCCTGCCAGTCCGTATCAGTGGTTAAAACGGTAGTACTCGGCATGGCAAACAAAATTATAAATGTCGGGACTGTGGTCGTCAATTTGTAGAAAATACCACAGTGGCAGAGAGTTTCAGAGCGTATCCAAGACACTTATGACCTTTTAGAGAGACTACTGCTAGAAAAATCCCACTAGCTG
>NZ_ALWB01000192.1 GCF_000332215.1 Pseudanabaena biceps PCC 7429 | reverse complement strand
GGCGCACGCGCAGCGTGCGCCGCAGGTTTTTGGGTTTTATATTTAATTAAGCCTACTTACTTATAGATTCCCTTTTATTAATGAGGTTTTATTTACGAGCAATTCTAATTTAGAGAAAATCATAAAAACTAGGGCTAACTAAGAATATCGAACACCCAATCAATATGTATATTTATACGTATATTCAGTATACTTATGGACACAAATCTAATGCATCACAAAAACAAACAAAGAGAAAACTAGTAGCAACCATTTAATTATAGGAAACAGTAACTAAAGGCAAAATATACGCTTCTTCAATATAAATCAGTTGTTTTTAGCAGATTTTACGCAAATCACAAAAACGACAAATACAAAAGAAGATTATAAAACTCCAGTTTTATAAATCCATTAAACTCATCGACAAATCAAATTCTTCACAAATATAATCTCACAAGCAATTGAATATTTTTTTATAAAAAACAACTTTTTAAGGCTTATGTATTAGTATTAGTAAATATAGCAGTCCTAAATTATTTATGAGAACAATAGCGCTTCAATTTCGCTCAGCCAACCTATCCTGATGTCTGAGCAAAATTGAAGCGGCTCTGCACTTATTTAGGATTGCTAAATAGCTAGGCGCAATTAAATATAAAATCCCAAAACCTGTAGCACACGCTGCGCTTGTGCTACAGGTTTTGATTCTGGGTTTTGATTCTGGGTTTTAATTATGCCCAGCTACTGATAAATCAAATCAAATCAAACTAAATCAAATCAAGGGAGCAACTAAATGACTGACAAATCAGAATCAAGTTTAGTAGTCACCAGTTCCTCTGATTTATCAATGAGATCTCAGCCTATTTTGCCAGATAGCTTCCCCATCGTGGGCATTGGAGCTTCCGCAGGTGGGCTAGAAGCCTTTACTCAACTCTTAAGCAATTTAGAAGTTGATACGGGGATGGGGTTTGTGCTGATTCAACATTTATCGCCGCAGCATCACAGTCAGTTAAGCGAAATCCTCCGCAATGCCACAGCGATGCCCGTTAATGAAGCAGTGGAAGGTATGCACATCGTGCCAAATTCGGTGTATGTGATCCCGCCCAATACTCTGATGACGCTAGAGCAGGGAGTCTTGCGTCTAGAGCCGCGTCAGCGCGTGAGGGGGAAATATATGGTAATTGATGGTTTTTTTAGTTCCCTTGCCGCCGATCGCAAACATTTGGCGATCGCCGTCATTTTATCGGGCAATAACGAAGATGGAACCGTAGGGCTGGGAGTAGTGAAAGGGGCTGGGGGAGTCACCTTTGCTCAGGATCTCGGTTCGGCAGAGTTTCCGACCATGCCGATGATTGCGATCGCATCGGGGTATGTAGATTTTGTCTTGCCCCCTGCCGAAATTGCGAGAGAACTGATCAAGATCAGCCAGAACGCCATGGAAATGGATGATTTCACGGATATCATGCCTAATGATAATTACGAAATTGAAGCAGCCGAAGCATCCATTTTTACGGAAAGTCCAGAGAATCAGAAATTTCTACCCTTCGTCTTAGAAATTTTGAACAATGCTATGGGCGTAGACTTTACGCATTACAAGCAAGGTACGATTCGCCGCAGAATCGCGCGGAGGATGGGGTTACTAAATTTACAAAGCTTGGGGATGTATGCCCAGTACTTACAAGAACATCCCATTGAGGTCGAGAAACTTTACCATGATATTCTGATTAATGTAACGAGTTTCTTTCGCGAACCCGACTCCTTTAAGGCGCTAAAGGATATTGTCTTTCCCCAAATTTGTCAGGATAAGTTGCCGAATACCCCGATTCGGATCTGGGTAGCAGGCTGCGCGACGGGTGAAGAGGTCTATTCGATCGCCATTAGCCTCTTAGAATTTTTTGATGATCGCCCTAACAAACAAACAATTCAAATTTTTGCGACGGATATCAGTGCGATCGCGATCGAAAAGGCAAGAGTCGGCATATACAGCCATAATGCCTTGATTGATATCTCGCCCGAACGCTTGCGGCGCTTTTTTGTCTCCGTGGAAGGAGGCTATCAGATTGGCAAAAACGTGAGGAGTCTATGTATATTTGCGAGGCAAAACCTAACTAACGATCCCCCGTTTTCGCGCTTAGATTTGATCAGTTGCCGCAATATGCTGATCTATCTCGAACCAGTCCTTCAAAAAAAGGTGATGCCAATTTTCCATTATGCCCTCAATCCTAACGGTTTTTTGATGTTGGGAAGCTCAGAAGGGATTGGTAACGCCACGGATTTATTTGCGATCGCCGATAAAAAGAGCCGTATTTATAAATGTAAAAACTCGGCTCCAAGGATGAATTTTAACTTTGTCAAAAGCACCTATACCAAAGATAATGTTAGCGATTCAGCCGCTCCGATCAAATTCAAGGAAGCGCCCGAAAATAATTTAGAACTACTCGCCGATCGTGTCGTACTCAGTCGCTATGCTCCCGTGGGAGTCATCGTTAACAGCGATCTAGACATTTTACAGTTTCGCGGACAGACTAGTGCCTATCTAGAACCAGCTCCCGGCAAAGCTAGCCTCAATTTGCTCAAAATGGCGCGTCCCACCCTGAGGCTAGAGCTGCGATCGGCAATTTTTAGCGCCAAGGATCAAGATATACCGATCATCAAAGATGGCATTGAGCTGCAACAGGGGGTGATCGTGAAAATCGAGGTCATTCCCTTAAGTATGAATAACGATCCCTATTTCTTGGTTTTATTTGCGAGTAGACCGCAGCGATCGCTATCACCGCAGCCTCAGCCAAATCTGGGCAAATCTCGCAAAGAGTTAAATCAATCGGATCGATCAAGCAGTTTGGATCTGGAAGTGGCGCGACTCACCCATGAGTTAGAGAAAACCAAAGAATATTTGCGATCGATCATTGAGACGCAGGAGGCGAATAACCAAGACCTCAAGGTGGCAGGCGAGGAAATTCTCTCTAGTAATGAGGAGTTACAAAGTGCCAACGAGGAACTAGAAACGGCTAAAGAAGAAATTCAAGCGACGAATGAAGAATTAAGCACAATTAATGACGAACTTCGCAGTCGTAACGTGCAGCTCCATCAGTTCAACAATGATATGCAAAATTTGCTCAGCAGCGTTAACATCCCCATCTTGATGCTATCGGGCGATCTGCGGATCAGACGCTTTACGCCGATGGCGGAGCAATCTTTTAATTTAATTCCCAGCGATGTGGGGCGACCCTTTAGCGATATTCAAAATAATCTCGATATTCCCCATATCAGAACCTTGATTACAACGGTCATTGATACTTTGATTCCCTACGAGCAGGAAGTTAAAGACCTATCGGGACGTTGGTATAGCTTGAGAATTCGTCCCTATCGCACCACCGACAATCACATTGATGGAGCCGTGATCGGCTTGATTGATATCGACTTGATCAAACGCAATGCCCTTGAGTTGGAATCTTCCCGCAATTATGCGGCGGCGATTATTGAGACTTTGCGCCAGCCTCTGGTGGTACTTAATGCGGAGATGCAGGTATTAACCGCCAACCATGCCTTTTATCAAATTTTCCAAATGAGCCCCAGCCAGACCGAAAATCAATCGCTTTTTACCATTGGTCAGGGCGAGTGGAATATACCAAAACTACGATCGCTCCTCACTGAAATTCTGCTGCTAGATATTACCGTGCAGAATTACGAACTTACCCAGAATTTCCCGCAATTGGGCAATCGCACCGTATTACTCAATGCCTGTCAGATCGATCGCCCCAATATCGGACAGATGATCTTAATTGCGATCGAGGATATCACCGAACGAAATCAGCAAAAGTTGCAGCTAGTCATTAAAAACCAAGAGCTATCAACGGCGATGATGCTTGCCGAAACAGCAAATTTGGCTAAAAGCGAATTCATGGGCAGTATGAGTCACGAATTGCGCACGCCGCTCAATTCGATCATGGGCTTTTCGCAGATCCTCCGCGAGAACATTAATTTAGATGACGAGTCCCGTCAATATCTAGAAATCATTTATCAATCGGCGGACTACCTGCTCTCATTAATTGAAGATATTTTAGATATTTCCAAAATTGAAGCCAAAAAAATGGCGATCAATTTAAGTCCTGTCGCTCTCCTTGAATTTCTCCAAGTAACCGTGGGCATGGTGTCAGCACGAGCGATCGCCAAAAATCTTACCCTGACAACCCAGTTTGCCGAAGATCTACCCACCACAGTTTATAGTGACGAAAAGCGCCTAAGACAAATTCTGCTCAATCTCCTCAGTAATGCCATTAAATTTACGAATACGGGCATGATTACCTTAACCGTAAATAGAGTCCAAACCACCCTGACGGAAGCACCCTCCGAATTAATTCAATTTACGGTTACAGATACGGGTATTGGCATTGCCGCCAACGATCTTGAGAAGCTCTTTCAACCCTTTGAGCAAGTAGGTACGTCAAAAAGAAATCAGCAAGGAGCGGGCTTAGGGCTTGCCATTAGCCAAAATCTGGTCAAGCAGATGGGCGGAGAAATCCGAGTGAGCAGCACCCCCGATCGAGGAAGTACTTTTAGCTTTGCTCTGAATTTAGCGGAACCGAAAACGGAACGGAAGGCTGAGTACCAAATCTCGCCCGCAGCAACTATGCTAGCGATCGCCCCAGCCACCGATGCCATGACGAGTTCGGAGGTGCAAATTGAACGAGAGCGTCCTGTTCCCGTCAATAAGGTCAAGTTAGCCTCCACCTTACCCTTGAGCATTTTAATTGCCGAAGATGTGCAATTCAATCAAATTCTCATTCAGAAATTCCTGCAAACACTCGGATACGAACCAGATACCGTCAATAATGGATTAGATGTGCTGACTCAGTTACGAGAGAAGCATTATGATGTGATTTTGATGGATATTCAGATGCCTGAAATGGATGGCATCGAGGTTACTAAAAGAATCATCGCAGAATGGAATCAAAGCTCTCGTCCCCATATCATTGCCGTGACCGCCAACGCCTCACAGGAGGATCGCGACAAATATTTAGCCGTAGGAATGGATAGCTATATCAGCAAACCCATTAGTTTTGCTCAGTTAGAAAAGGCTCTCTTACAGGTTAGTTTCCATCTGCGATCGTAAATTAACATCAGTTCGGGTTAAGCTAGCAAATTCTCAAAGCCCAAAAGTAAAAGCCTTGCTACGCAAGGCTTTTACTTTTGAGCTTTGAAAAAGATTGCCGTGCTCCGCGCGGCAATCTTTGACTAGAGAAATCATCGGCTAAGGAATCGCCAGCGTAACGGCAATCCGAAAACCTGTATAGCGATCGCCTTGATTAGTGACATTTTTATAACGCTTGGCGGAGCGACAATAATGGGCAGGATCGCGCCATGAGCCACCCCGTACAACGCGACAACTGCGATCGCCTCCTGTCATCCATGCCTTGCCATCCTTGGGCAATAGGTCGTAATCATCATGCCAGATATCCATACACCATTCCCACACATTGCCATGCATATCGTGCAAGCCAAAGGCATTGGCGGGATAGGAGCCAACTTCGGTCGTAGCCACATTACTAATGCCTTGAGGGGCGTGTTTGTAAGGGCTCGCCCCATTGTAATTAGCCAGATTTGCGGCGATCGTTTCACCAAAGCCAAAGGCTGTTACCGTCCCCGCCCGACAAGCATATTCCCATTCCGATTCGCTCGGCAACCGATAGGGACGACCAGTACGTTCGGCAAGTTTCTGGCAAAAGGACTGAGCATCTTCCCATGACACCATTTCCACAGGGCGATCCATATTGCCAATAAACATAGCGGGATTATTATCCATTAATGCTTTCCATTGTCTTTGGGTAATGGCAAAGCGCGACATAAAGAAGGGGGCGAGATTCACAATGTGACGCGGACTCTCTTCTTCACTGCGATCAGCTTCATCCGAGGGCGAACCGATCGCAAATTTTCCTGCGGGGATAAATACCATTTCTAAGCCGATCGCCATCCCTTGAAAGTTACCTAAGCTCTCAATATAGGTAAGTCTGTTCTTTGATATTGTCTTTATTTGCAAAGGATGGTTGATGAATTTGCCAATCCCATGATTGACGCTCACTAACGCCATCTCAAAGGAAAATTGCGACAGTCGAGGAGCGATCGCGATCGGCGGTGGTTGGGGGCTGGGAGCGATCGGGACGATCTGCGTTTTGGCGATCGCTTTTTGATGGCTCGATCTCCCAAATTGAGGTGCATAGCTCGGATGGGAGGGAGCCGATAGACTTTGGAAACTTTGAAGATCATGGAGTACGGCTTGAGCCGTAGGATAGCGCTGACTGGGAGAAGAAGCAATCATCCGATCCAGCACCCGACCGAGCTGGGGATTGAGGTTCGTATTCCCTAAAAAATTTCGCCAGATCCAAGTACCATCCATATCCATCAGATCGAAGGGAGAAACATTGGTCAACAAGTGAATACAAGTCACACCTAAACTATAGATATCGCTGGCAAATATGGCTTTTCCCCTTGCCTGCTCTGGGGCAATATATACCGCACTGCCGATACGTGTACCCGTCTCCATTCCTGCCGTCACAAACTTTGCCGCGCCAAAGTCAACTAACACATGACTTCCCGTCGTAGCTGCACCAGACGCACTGGCAAGTCGGCGGCGAATAATATTTTCGGGTTTAATATCGCGATGGATAACTTGGCGATCGTGAATAAATTGCAGGATCGGCAATAGGTCGCTCAATAGCATCCGAATTTTGGCTTCGCTAAACGTCCCTTGTCCTTGCAATTCCTTTAACAGATCCTGTCCATCGATAAATTCTTGAATCAGGTATTGCCGACCATCATGTTCTAAATGGGCAAACAATGTGGGGATTTGGGGATGCTTCCCCAGATCATCAAGGCGCACGGCTTCCTGTTGAAATAGCTCGGCAGCTTTGGCGGCACTGTTTAGGTCGGTGGGACAGAACTGTTTGATGACACAATTGGGCTGAGATGGCAGCGCTTCGTCAATACCCATAAAAGCTTTGCCAAAGCCCCCTTGCCCCAAAATCCCGATCGCCCGATAGCGATCACCAATCTTGAGTTTGGAGCCACAATGACTACAAAAACTCAGCATCCGATCGGGGTTTTGATAGTTGCATTGCGGATTTAGGCATTGACTCATGATTGCGCCTATTGATTGGGAATAGCATCCATCTTGGCAAAGCCAATGACTTGCATTTTACCTGCCGTTAGTTCTAGTTTGAGAACTCTAGCGGTGATGCCTTTACTTTCCAGTTGTCGCAAATCTAGGACTTTATTCAATCCATTGGTAAAAGCCGTAGCAATCCGATTGGGTATCGGCGTTCCTGACAATTCAATTTGTGGGTTAACAATTTGCAGCTTTGTACCACCGATGGTTTTTAGTTCGGCATTCAATGAGACATCGAGCTTCTTGGGGTTGGGCTTAGTGGGGGTCGGTTGCGCCTGCAATGTTGCCGCCAGCCGCACGCGATCGCCTTCTAAAAAAGTTACTTCAGGATTAAGCAAATCTAAAATTTCAGGATTTTTATTAGTTCCCGAAATATCAATGCTCAGATTTTTAAAGGAAGATTGCACATCGGGCGATCGTAGAGCCGTATTGATATCTTCAGAACGCAAGACCAAGCGGACAGCAGCCTGTAATGGTCGCCGCAACACAATTTTGCCAGACTGCAAAGAACTAGGATCGATACTGATCGGATCGGTTTCCAAATCAACCTGATCGATCCGTAAAAACTCTAAAACGAAAACTCCTCGCCCCGCAACGCGAATGCGATCGACATTACCTAAAAGAATCTGATAGTTAGGAGCATTATCAACACGCACCTCTAGGACATCGGCTCGCACGATTTGACTGCGCAAATAGTCCGTTGCAATTTTATCGATCGCAATTCCAGGTGCGCCAGCTATGCCTAAAACCGTCGTAAGTAACCCAGCAAATAATTCCATAACAACGGCGATGAGTATCACTGCAATCATAAACCAAAACCCAATGATTAATACCAATTCCCAAAATGGCGTTGCCATTTTGGAAATCTCAAAAGCTTACGGGGTTTGTTTTTTAATTCACTGAAGTGTTGGCTCACTTCAGTGAATTGGTAATGCAAAAACAGAGAGAGTACCGCCCGCTACGCGGGCGGTACTCTCTTCTGGGTTTTAAGTTTACTTATGCCTAGATATTTATTACAAAGCGTTATATTTTGGGAAATTTGATAGCATTTTCTAGTTTAGGAGTAACCAATTATGCAGATTCGGTTGGCAGTCGAGGCAGATCTATCCTCCATTATTGAGATTTATAATGCTGCCATTCCTAGCCGTCTCGCTACCGCCGATCTCGAACCGATTACGGTGGAAAGCCGTCGCGCTTGGTTTCGCTCCCATGACGATCGCTATCCTGTCTGGGTGATGGCTGTAGGCGATCGCCATATTTACAGCGATCGCAACGAACAAATTGTGGGCTGGCTCAGTCTGCAAATGTTTTATGGTCGTCCTGCCTATCACAAAACCGCCGAGGTGAGTATTTACATCGAGCCTACCTATCAAAACCAAGGGATCGGTAAGCAATTGCTCAATCATGCGATCGGGCAATGTCCAAAGTTAAATATTTCTAAGCTGGTCGGTTTTATATTTGCCCACAATCATCCCAGCCTATGTCTATTTAAGAGCTTTGGTTTTACGGAATGGGGGAATCTACCACAAATTGCCGAGCTCGATGGCATTGCCCAAAGCTTGATCGTTCTCGGCAAAGTCGTGAGCTAAGCGCCATACCTCGCCGCCACATCTAATTCTTTACTGGGAAGGGAGTAGGACATAAAGCCCAAAATAGTGTTGCCGCGCTCCGCGCGGCAACACTATTTTGGGCTTTATGTCCTGATGCAGGTAACGGGAGCTATAAGATAAAACTGGCAGCATATGACGATAACGAGACGATAACGATAATGAAGCGTGATGACTGGTTTCCTACGCCCATCTGGCACTTTGAAGTACCAAACTACCAAGAACTAAATCAAAAATTGCTCCCCGCGATCTATAACGAGCACCAAAAAGACAATCAGGGATTAAATTGGTCTAATTCTTTAGGATGGCATAGCAAAGATTACCTACATCAACAGCCAGAATTTCAAGCGATCGTCAATATTGCCATCAATAATGCTTTAGAGGCTGGGCAAGAAATGGGCTTTGACCTCCAAAGATTCACCATGTTTGTGGCTAACTGTTGGGCAATTATCAATCCCAAATTTGCTTCTAATTTTCTGCACAATCATCCCAATTCCATATTGAGCGGTGTGTATTATGTGAAAGCATCTGAGAATTGTGGGGGTATTTTCTTTCGCGATCCTCGCGATGTCGCCCATATGTTTATGCCTAAGATCGCCGAACTCACGCCTTGGACGATCCAAAAGATTACCTACAAGGCAACGGAAGGAACGATGATCATTTTCCCCAGTTGGCTAAATCACGGCGTAGAAGTCAATCTCAGCGATGAAGATCGTCTATGCATCAGTTTCAATATCAGCATGAGTCATCGGGCTTAAAGTCTAAATTTTGATTAAGTAGCTGGGCATAATAAAACCCCAATACCTGTAGCGCACGCTGCGCGTGCGCTACAGGTATTGGGGTTTTATATTTAATTGCGCCCAGCTACTTACCTCACTTTTATAGCTATAACAATGGATAGAAATGTCCGACGGGTCCCTGTCCTCGACCGATCGCCAGTCCATATTTCAAGGCTTCCGTCACATAATTTTTTGCCTCTTGCACTGCTTGGAAGTGGGGTTTACCCAGCGCCAAGTTAGCGGCGATCGCGGCTGACAGGGTGCAACCAGTTCCATGGGTATGCTGAGTATCGATCGCTTCTGTCTGTAAGACCTCAAAGCGATCGCCATCAAACCACACATCCACCGCCTTGAGTGCGCCACTCATCGCTCCTCCCTTAATCAATACCGATCGCGCTCCCAATTTATAAATTTGCTGAGCCGCAGTTTGCATATCCGCCAAGGTATGAATTTCCATTTCCGCCAAAATCTGCGCTTCATAACGATTGGGGGTAGCGATCGCTGCTAAAGGAATCAAGAGATCCTTCATTGTCTTTACCGCAGCATCATCTAGCAATTGCGCCCCTGTCCGCGATACCATCACAGGATCGACCACCACATTTCCCAAACCAAAGGCAACGAACTTTTTTGCCACAGTTTTCACGATCTCTTGATTGAGAAGCATTCCCGTTTTAATTGCCCCTACCCGCATATCAACCATCACTGTTTCAAATTGAGCGGTCACAGCTTCAGGTGACATGGCATCAACTCTGGTAACTCCCAAAGTATTTTGAGCTGTGATGCAGGTAAGTACGCTCGTCCCATGAACACAATGAAAGGAAAAGGTACGTAAGTCCGCCTGTATCCCTGCACCTCCGCCACTATCGGAACCAGCAATCGTCATGGCGATCGGTATTGAGGAACTATTAAAACTAGTCATAATGCGAATTATTAATAAGTAGCTAAGACCTATAAGAGTGTACCGCCCGCTACGCGGGCGGTACACTCTCTGGTTTTGGCTTTTAATTATACTGAACTACTAA